>JAFWRA010000293.1 GCA_017508895.1 Bacteroidales bacterium | reverse complement strand
TGTGCATATTTACTGACGAATATAACCACATCAGGTTGGTCAAGGTCGATAATTCCGCATAATGCACTGCCTGCCACATCATGGTCTAATTGGGTGCAATCTTTTTTGAATGATCTATTGTTTTTCCTCACCGTGTCCAGACGCAGAAAATAATTATAGAACATTGCCTCCTCATAGACATGCTCACAAAGTGTTTCGTTCAACACTTCATTCATGGATTTACACAACCTATCAAAAGTTTTATACCCTTTGTAGTTGCTTACATCTTTCTTCTTTTCTTCTGGTATCAAATGATGTTTGTCTGCTCCCGAATACCACGCTTTTGGGTCCTTAAACACGCTGTCGACATCATCCTCAAAGTAGTTGCTTTCCCCAACTATCAACAGCTTTTTATGCTTCTTGCTGTTCCAATAATTGTCCAAAGAAGCAGGAACGAGCTCGGGAAATCTTACGAAGACGCCTTCTTCGACAATTGAGCCTTTACCGATGTTTGCATATTTGTTGTTTTCCATATTATATTGATTTAATGTCGTTTAGGTTTTGTTTAAATTTGTCAATTCGACCGTTTTTCGCTGCGAAGAAAACAAAAGCCTGTGCCAAATCGCAGCACAGGCTTGACGACAAATGAAAAATTGTTCCTAACGGTTCAAAATGTTTATGGCTTCATAGGCTTTTTGGATGGTTAATCCATCGTTTTCATCGGTCTGAACCAAGTGTTCCTGCTGACTATGGAAGAAGTTGTTTTCATCGTCGAGAATGACATATTGGAATGGCGGTGTCGCGTATTTATACAACCATGCCTGGATTTCTAGAGCTTTAGCATTGCGTTCAGGGATGGATAGCATTACGCCGCTTTTGGCATCTTTGTATGTAGTGCCCAGAAGGATTGGTGTCATTGAAAACAACTCATCAGGAAGGTTGCGGTCTTTCCATAACGCTTGCATTCTTATCCAGCCTTCGTTTCGCCAAGTGGAGGAAAGAACGATTTTACAGCCAGAATGATCAACAATGTATTTAAGATTGCTGATGGTTTTAGGGTCGAACATGGCACCGAACTCGTCATAATGGTCGATGCCTTCTTTTCTGAGCAGTTTGGCGTAATTGGCCGTGTTCAACACGCCATCAAAATCAAGGAAGAGGTATTTTTCGATTGCTTGTTTTTTTAGATAGTCTTTAAGCATGGTCATAGTAAAAGCTTATATATTGCGAGTTGCAAAGAAAACAAAAACCTGTGCCAAATTGCAGCACAGGCTCAACCATGTTTCAAAAAACTCAATCCTCAAACCATCCCAGGTCCTTCAATCAACTTAGCATGGGTGTATTTCCCTTCGTTGATGGTTTCCTTAACGGTTGTTCCGTCAAGGACATAGTACTCATCGTAATCCGCTCGGTAGACCAAATATCTCGCGTAGTCAAACAATTCTTTGACTGATTCATCGGTGAGTTTCACCCATTGGATTCTGGGGTTTCTGTCGGCATACAAGCCTCCCGCAATGAAGGCGTTCACGATGTCGTCCCATTCGTATTCGGTATGTTCAAAGATGTACCAATTATCGACCTCGCAGGCGTGCAAGAATTCGTTGTTTCGAGACATGAAGTTTGGTTTTATCTATTAACGTGCAAAATACTCACGTTATTTTCATTGACAAATAGTGGTGTGTGCAAAATTTGCCCCTACCACTCGTAACACGCAAAAAGTGCGTGTTGCTCACATTGGACACTCACCCAATCGGATCCCCACAAAAATCTTTCCGTTTACATGCCTTGCAGTGCTTGCCCATCCAAACTTCATCGAATTGGTTCATGGCTTGCTCAACCAGCTCGGGATTGTCGGTGAGGATGCCGGCCTCGAAGTTGCGCGTACCATCGCCTTTCATGCCAATGCCTGCGCCGGTGAGGTTGGCGCTGCCGATGTAGGCTACCTGATTATCGAAGACCAAGATCTTGAAATGCACCCTCGGACAAAGCGCCCTCTCCAAACCATCAAACAAGGCAGGGTATTTGTCGAAGTCTTCACGAAACGCTGGGCCCGGCTCCTTGGCATGGATGAGCCGCACTTCCACACCTTTTTTGATGAGCTGCGCCAATACTGCAAGGAAGGGCTTCGTTTGAGAGCCTACCTTGACATACATGTCTTTGATGTCGGCGGTGCCAATCCAGAGGCTGTGCTTGACCTTGGGAACTCGGGCAAGGACTTCGGTGTAATGGGCAGAATCGGTGATGAGTTTCAACATGGTGGTTGCTTGTTTAATAATGCAAAAATAGCATAAGTTCCTTGAATGTGGAGACCGCAGTTGTTGTTTTCCGTTGCAAAGAAAACAAAAGACTGTGCCAAATCATGGCACAGTCTCAATAATCTTTACATTGTTCTCCAAAATTATTTAAAGCCAATCTTGTGGCTTTCTTTCTGTTCCAAACGCTCGCTGTCGCAATGCGCCATCAACTTCTCCAAGGAAGAAGCCGCGTCGCTGTGCAAGACAGTGTCGATGGCATAGTGACGGGCTACATTCTCGATTTGGCCGCCGCTGAAGTCGTATTTCTCAGCCAAGGCACGAATGTCTGACTCCTGTAACTCGGGGAGCATCGAATGCCAAATCTGCATCCTGGCCTCCAACGTAGGCTTGTTGAACTTGATTTTGTAGAGGAAACGGCGTTCGAAAGCCTTGTCCATGTTTTGGGCGAGGTTGGTGGTGGCGATGAGGATGCCTTCGAGAGTCTCCATTTCCTGAAGGATGATGTTCTGGATGGAGTTCTCCATCTTCTCCACGGCACGCTCCGCCCCCTCCTGACGCTTGCCGATGATGGCGTCAGCCTCGTTGAAGAGCAGGATGGGGATGATGGACTGCTGTGCGACCTTCTCACGATACTGGTCGAACACCGCCTTGATGTTCTTCTCACTCTCTCCAACCCACATGCTCTTGATTTCCGAAATGTTGACTTGCATGATGTCGCGTCCCGTCTGACGCGCCAGCTGCAACACGGTCTCGGTCTTACCCGTACCAGGTGCACCGTAGAACAAGCAGGTGAAGCCGCTGCGATAGCCCTTGCCTTTCAAGCGTTCGCAAATCTCACGATAATGCTCTTCCTCCAGCAACTGGCCCAAATCGGTCACTTGTGCTGCAACGTCCTTGTCGTAAAAGAGTTGCTTCTCAACGATGTCCTCGTGTTTAATCAAGCCTTTCCTGTTGACATCCTGCCTCATCGAAGCCAGGTTCAACTCAGGAAACAGCATCTGTTTGGCTTTCCAGGTCATGCGGAACGACTCGCGGTTCACGAAACCGTCATCGTTGTTGTATTCAATCATCTTGATGTCGAGCAAGACGTGCGTGTTGTTGACCAAACGGCTCCTGATATAGTTCCACTCGTACCTCTGGTCGTAGAAAAAGTTCAAGTCGTGATATCCGATGTTGTCGTCATTATTGTTGACAAACAGGTGCGAGAACAAAAGCAGCAGCATCTCGTCCTTCTCATAAAGGTTGAAACCCTTCAGTTTTTGGACGAAAATCAGGTGTTGGTTGCTGTCGAGCAGGTCGCGGAGTTTTCTTTCTGCGGCATCGGTGCTCAACTCGTTGTCGTCGCGCATTTCCATGATATCGTCGATGAGGCCAAACAACTCGGCGCAAGTCAAGCCGGAGCAATCTTGAGGCACGAATTTCTCGTCGTTCTTAAATGCATTGACTACCTCCAAGGGCACATGGTAGGTGATGCCGCCACGGGTGCGGCTGCAGTTCACCAAGCCACGGCATTCCAACTCGTCAACATCCTTCATGAGACGGATGACACGGGGGGTGCTGCATTGGAGGTGTTCGGAGAAATCACTGATGCGGATGGTGTCGTTGCTCTTGTCGATAAACAGCGACATCATCACCGCCTGTTCCTTGGTGAGTTCCATTTTGTCCATAAGGTACTTGATGGGTCGCGCCGCTTTGCGGTAAAACTCCGTGTTCAGCTGCGATCCTTTCGAGAGTTCCACAATCTTTTCCACTGCGGTCAGCAGGTCCATTTTCTTGGTCGTCTTTTTCTCGGGTTCCATAGCTTTCTCCTTCCATAATCGTTCAACAATAATTATAGTACACAAACCGTGTTTTTTCAACCACGAGGCGAAAAAAATCTTCGTGCTCGGTTCAGGCTGCAAAGAAAAAGAAAGCCTGTGCCATTTTGTGGCACAGGCTTGAAGTATTTGGAAAAAATGTTCCTTAATACTGTAAAAGCCGGGTGGTTTACGATTTCAACTCGTCTTTTACATATTTAATGAATTTCTTTAAGTTTTCTTTGTAAAATTGCTTTCGTTGACTCGGTTGGTGGCAAAATGGGTAGAATACTCTTCCGATTTCGTTATTATCATCAGTTCCCACGAAATTAAAGTTGTCATTACAGGATTTGGTCTTTGAATCATATCCCCAATAAACGCGGACTTTTGCCTTGTCGTTTGTCAATAGTTTCAATACGGGTTCTCCTAATGTGATTACGGGAGCCTCTGGGAATAACTCCAACTCTTTATTTAATAATTCAAGATTGTAGGGTAGGTGTTTTTTGAGTACGTCAAATGTCTGCGCTGGTGGCTTTGTATAGAAATACTTGAAAATATTGGTGGCAAATACATTTTCTATAGTAATTCCCAATCCTTCACAAATTTGCTCAACATACCTTGTCAAAGATCCAGCTTTATCTAAATTTAGGGTGCATTTTATGTTTTTGCGTCGCTCCACATTTTGGATAGTGGGGTCTTGACCGATGATAATCAGCTTGATATCGGCTTTTCCAAAATAAGGAGGAACAAATCCGAGTTCTTGTTTTACAAGATTGGATGGTTCAACCGCGAGTTGTTTAAAAATGGTTTCCAATTCTTCCTTATAATCAATCCCTGTGCATTCCATTAATTGTTTGAGAACAAACTCCATATCTTCACTGTAATCTATCCTTGCTTTTTTCATTTTCAATGCTTTTGATGATGTTGGTATTTGTTATAATTCCCACTCCGCAATCCATCTCTCGATTTCCTTCACCCGCTGCGCATATTTCTCCAGTTGCCCTTCGATGAAGTCATCGCTGTATTTGCGATCGCAGAAGCCGTTGCCGCGCGCCACATAGTCGTCGTCTTCGAGTGAGCCGAGGACATCTTGATAGTTTTCGTAATACTGCTGGTTGTCGCGCAAGAGGCGTTGCAAGTCCTCAAGATCGGCCTCGATGTGCTCGCCGGTGGAAAAGGTATAATGCTTTTTCATAAGTGGATAGGCCTGTTTTGATTTCATTTCTGTTGTAAGTCTTTTTTGACGATGGCTTCTGACTATGACCATGACTATTCCATCGTATGTTTAGCCTCATATTTATGAAGAAGTAAAGACTATTCGGACCGTAAAAATGGTCATAGTCATGGTCAATGGTCATAGTCGAAAAAGCCATTTGTTTTGAATAGATATTTTACTTAACCAATCGACTGCAAATCGGTCAGTTTCTTGTAGATTCCGCCAAGGGCGATCAAGTCGTCGTGCTTGCCACGCTCGATGATTTGGCCTTTCTGTAGCACCACAATCTCATCGGCGTATTGGATGGTCGACAGGCGGTGCGCGATGATGATGGAGGTGCGCTGGCTCATCACCTTCGACAAGGCGTCTTGCACCAATCGTTCGCTTTCAGTGTCCAACGAGGAAGTGGCTTCGTCCAAAATCAGGATAGGCGGGTTCTTCAGCACGGCACGGGCAATGCTCAAGCGTTGGCGTTGGCCGCCGCTGAGGTTCATGCCTCGGTCGCCGATGCGGGTGTCGTAGCCGTGCTCCAGCTCCATGATGAAGTCGTGTGCGTTGGCGATCTTGGCGGCTTCGATGACCTGTTCCTTCGAGACATCCTTCATGCCGAAAGCGATGTTGTTGAACACGGTATCGTTGAAGAGGATGGTCTCTTGCGACACCACGCCCATTAGGCCGCGCAGGTCACCGATTTTGTAGTCGCGGATGTCATGCCCATCGATGCTGACGCAGCCGCTGCCCACCTCGTAGAAACGCGGCAGGAGGTCGGCCATGGTCGACTTGCCGCCACCGCTTTCGCCGACGAGGGCGATGAACTTGCCTTTCGGTATCTTCAAGTCGATGCCTTTCAAGACTTCGTCTTTGCCATAACTGAAATGCACATCTTTGTATTCGATGCCGTCCTTGAAATCTTTGATAGGCAGAGCGTTTTCTTTCTCAGTAATCACCTCTTCGGCATCCAATATTTCAAAGATGCGTTCGGCCGAGGCCACACCTTTTTGTACATTGTAATAGCCTTGAGAGAACGACTTAGCAGGGGAGATGATTTGTGAGAAAACGACGATGTAACTGATAAAACTGCCTGCATCGATACTGCCGTTGCCGCCGAGGATGAGCTTGCCGCCAAACCACAGCACGAGGATGACCACCGCAGACGAGAGAAACTCACTCATCGGGGAACTCATGTCACGCTTGCGGTGGATGCCGCGAAGCACCTTGGTATAATCGGCGTTTTGTTCCTCGAACTTGTCGCTGGAATAGCGTATGGCGTTGAAAGCCTTGATGATCCGCAAGCCGGAAATGGTTTCTTCCACGGTGGAGATGATGCCCGCCAGTTTGGTCTGTCCTTCTTTCGACTCTTTTTTCAGCATCTTGCCGACCTTGCCGATAATCAGACCTGCCAAAGGTAAGACAATCAGCACGAAAAGGGTGAGCTTTGGGCTGAGGGTAATCATGAAAGCAAAATAGAAAAAGATGGTCAACGGGTCTTTGATAAGCATCTCCAAGTAGTTCAAAATCGAGACCTCAACCTCTTGCACGTCGGTGGTGATACGGGCAATGGTGTCGCCTTTCTGTCGGCAGTGGTAGAAGGAGAGAGGCAGGATTAGGATTTTGTTATACACATCTCGGCGCAGGTCGTGGACGGCTCCCACGCGCACATTGGCCATGAAATAACAAGCGAAAAAGCGACCGAGGTTACGGAAGAAGAAGGCCGCAAGCAGCAACAGGCACATGAAGACCAACGCATGGTATTTGCCCCCACTAGCGATGAGGCTGCTCATGAACCAGTTGAGGTAGCCCATCAGATAGTCGGAGGTGAATGAAAACTCGGGCTTGGCCATGACTTCCACCGCGCCTTCCTTGAATAATAAGGTAAGGAACGGTCCCACCAAAGCGAAGGAAAACAACGAGAAGAAAATGGCCATCAGGTTGAAGACCAGATTCAGGACGATGCTGCCCCAATATGGCTTGACGTAGGTGAGGATGCGGGAGAAAGTTTTTGGCTGCTTCTTCATAACAATGTTGTATCAGTTTAATTTAAGGCCTTCGGTGTCCTCGAAAAACAATTCTTCGAAGTATAGTTTTTGTCCGCCCAAACTCCACACATTAAAAACTCTACCTGGAAGATTTTCATTCATATACAAGCCTTCTGTCCCGCCAATAAATCCAAGGATACCTTTAATAATATGTTCATCTTCAACGTCGACTACTTTGATTGCAGTTTCAGGACTTTGCCCCGTGCCTTCAGAAAAAATGGCGTCAAGCAGCTTGGTAAATAACGTGTTATATTCTTCCCATCTTTCGTCTTTCTTGTCATTCATGCATCTGCAAGTATGAAGCAAAACAGTCAAATCAACAGGATTGTTTTCTAAAAGTGGAATACCTAATTTGATGATTTTGGTGCAATTTCCTTTTGCCAAGGCCTTGTCAAAATCCATACGTTCAGAGGAAGCAAGAAATGGTAATCCTTTATGCTCGTTTTTGAACAAACGGCCATAATACAAATAGTAACATTCAGTTGCAGTCAATTCGGACATGCTGTTTTTTACTTTTCCCTCTAACTTTGGATAATAGTAATCTGAATTGGAGTCGCTCACAACATTAAATACAATGTGCTTGAAATCCGTGGATACCGTGTATGTGGAATCAGCAGTTTGTCCGATGGCAATGATGAATCCTAACAGTAAGACGCTGGTTAAAAAAGTCTTTTTCATGATACAATAATATTAAAAGTTGTATCCCGTGTAATTTTCCGGCGTAATGGCCATCAGCTCCATCTTGATTTCCTTGCTCACGGGCAAGCCTTTGATGAACTCGTCAATCGCCTCTTTGTCAATGTGTTTATTGGTGCGGGTGAGGCCTTTCAGCAATTCGTAGGCACCTTCGATTTGTTCGCGGCGCAGGATGGTCTGGATGGCTTCGGCCACCACGGCGTAGTTCTGCTGCAGGTCTTGGCGGATCTTGTCTTCGTTGAGCAAGAGCTTGTCCAAACCTTTCATCAGCGACTTGAGCGCAATCAGTGTATGGGCAATCGGCACGCCGATGTTGCGGGTGACGGTGGAGTCGGTGAGGTCGCGCTGCAGGCGGCTGATGGGCAGTTTGGTGCTCAAGAAGGTGAAGATGGCGTTGGCCATGCCGAGGTTGCCTTCGGCGTTCTCGAAATCGATGGGGTTCACCTTGTGGGG
>JAFWRA010000292.1 GCA_017508895.1 Bacteroidales bacterium | reverse complement strand
TTGTTGAATTGTCCGGCGGGACAGTGGCAAAACAGCTTCTCCTTGGTCTTGATCTGCTGGTGCACTTCGAGTCCCGACATGAAGCCTATGCGGTCATAGTCTTCCTGAGTGGCTTTCTTGCGCTCGACGTAGCCGGCCTGTTGCTTGGTCAGCTCGTAGTTGGCGCGTGGGTCAAAGTTGGTGCTCATATTTGTTGTTGAATTGTTGTTCGTTGAACTGTTTAATTGTTGTTCTGGCGGATTTGTAATCCGCGCTTCAAAAACAATCGGCTAAAATAGAAAATATTTGGATTGGTTGAGAAAAATTCGTTAGAAAAATGTATTAAAAAAGTAGAGACGCGATCAATCGCGTCTCTACAGGATTAATTGTTGTCTTCAATCGTCCGTGCAATCTTCTCAATGTTCAAGCTGCGTGCCGAAGCATCGATGATGTCCTTGTAGATGCCGCCTTTCTTATAGATTTCATCTGGGTCGCCCGACTCTTCCACATGGCCAGTCTTGAGGGCATAGACCATTTCGCTGTCGATGATTTGCGAAATGCTGTGCGAGATGATGATGACGGTGCGGTCTTTCTTGATGGCATCGAGGCTGTTCTTGATCTGCTCGGTGGCTATGGCATCGAGGCTGGCAGTGGGTTCGTCAAGGAAGATGATGGGCGGGTTCTTGAGGAACATGCGTGCGATGGCGATGCGCTGCTGCTGGCCACCAGAGAGGTCGGAGGCTTTGTTCTCGAACTGCTTCGGTAACTCCATGATTTGGTCGTAGATGTACGATTTCTTGGCGGCTTCTACCACCTCCTCATGGGTGGCGTTAGGATTGCCGTAAAGGATGTTCTCCTCGATGGTGCCGTCGAAGATATGGTTCTTTTGCAGCACGAGGCCGATGTTCTCGCGGAGGTACTGGGTGTCGTATTCGCGCAAATCCACCCCGTCGAGGAGAATCTGTCCCACTTGAGGCTCATAGAACTTATCCAACAGGTTGACAATGGTACTCTTACCTGCGCCAGAGAGTCCAACCAAAGCGGTAATCTTGCCTGGGTCAATGGTCATATTCACATCGAAAAGGGCTTGGTTGCCATTGGGATAGGTGAAGTCGACATGCTTGATTTCGAACTTGCCGTGAATTTTCTCGGGTTTGTAGCTGCCCGAAGGCTCCACTTCTTCCTCCGAATTGAGGATGCCAAAGAAACCCTCGGCATAAATCAAGGCGTCGTTCACATCGTCGAAGATGCGCTGCAACTGCGTTATGGGTGCGATGACGTTACTGAACAACATCACGTGATACATGATTTTACCGATTGTCATGCCAGGATAGTCTATTAAAACAAGGTAGGCCGTCAGGATGATGACCAACACCGTTCCGACTTGCTTCACGAAGCTTTTCACGCCGTTGTAATAGAATGCCACTCGGCGGGTCTTCATCTGGTTTTCAGTGACTTGATTCTGAATGTCAAGTTGCTTTTGGGCCTCGATTTGCTCGCGGTTGAAGCTCTTGATGACGTTGATGGAGTCGATGATGTTTTTGATACCTTGGCTCTTGGTTTCCAAATGGCTGCGCATCTCGCGACGCCAGCCTTTCAAACGCTTGGCCTGCCGATAGGTAATCCAAAAGTAAATCGGCACGATGGCCAAGGCCACCAAGCCGACATAGACGTTGGCGATAAACATCAATATCAAAGCCAAAAGGGCACTTGTGAACAGCGGCAACAAGTCGATGAAGAAGTTTTGCACCGTGCGCGATAGCGAGCTCACACCTTGGTCGATACGGGCTTGCAGCTTGCCAGTGGAGTTGTCGGCGGAGTTGAAGAAGGCCATTTTGAAAGTCAGCACCTTTTCGATGACGCTTTGGGCCAAGTCGCGGCTGACGAAGATGCGCATCCGCTCGCCGAAATAGTTCTGTGCGTAAGTGATGAGCGCCGATAGGATTTCCTTACCGAGCAATACCGATGAAATCAGGATAATGATGTGCGCCGCACGTTGTCCCCATTTCTCCCCTGCCGTGATGAGACCATTGACCTCATCGACAGTCCAATCAAGGACAATAGCGTTGACTTGAGCCATGAGTGACCCTATTAAAGTTAATACCAAAGTGATGAAAACCAACCACTTGTATGGCTTCACAAAGGGGCTGACATTTTTGAAGAGTTGAAATAGATTCATGAGATATAGGTTTTAATTCGTTGCTAAAGAGAAAACTCGCATCACACAATTGCGACAATCAAATTCGAGACGGAAGGTGTTATTGCCGTTGCGGAGATACAGCGGCTCGGCTTTTTTTCCCGTTTCTTTGCTGCACATGCCATTGGCGTAGCGAATGCAGTAATGGCAGGTCATTAGGCATGAAGGAATTTCATCGGGGTCGGTCGTCGTTATAGAGACATCGCGCGCAACATTCGCACGGAGTACACGGTTATTCCTATGACTTTCAATCAGTTCTTCCGTCAATTTCGCCACCAAATCCCTTTTCATCTCGCCGATGACAGAGGCGGGGATGAGACGCGGTTCGGCAAATTGCAATTCCAAGTTGATGGGGTTGAAAGGCGTGTCGCCCCATTGCAGGGCCTTTTTGCGGATGTTTTCGGTGGCCTTTTCGGCGTTGTTGGCGGTGATTTTGTCAGTTTTCAGTTGACAGTTGACAGTTGACAGTTTATCTATGAGTTCATAGCCATCATGGGTTTCTTTCAATAATAAATCAATGTCAATCTTACGGTTGCCCATCGAGGCATCCACCTGTTTTTGCCATTCAAGGTCGTAATTGCGGTAGATTTTCGCACCGCGGTAGGCACCGTGGGGACGGTTGCACGACACCGTGATGCCGTTAACCACATCCGCGCGCAATCCGACCAATTCATTATCTTGATTCAAAAAACACAACCCGTCGCCGTTGTGCAAAATCTTGTTAGTTTCAATCTCCATGCGGAGTGGATTGCACCAACTGACCTCGCCGATGTATTCCCCCATCGATTTCGGGGTAAAAGGCGAACCAATGTTCTTTTGTCGCCCGTTGATGAAGAAATCGGTGAAGCCTCGGTTGAAAGATTTCTCGGGATTGACCTCAAATGTATAGCTGCAATGCCCACGTGAAGCCTGCTCCAAATCCGTACGACGGCTGATGATTTCATCCAGTTTCTGACGATAGTAGGCCGTCACATTCTTCACATAGTCAGCGTCTTTCATCCTACCTTCAATCTTGAAACTCGTGATGCCTGCGTCAATCAATTCTTCCAAATGGGCGCTATTGTTCAGGTCTTTCAAAGACAGCAGATACCTGTTCTTAATCAACACCTTCCCGTCGGCATCGAGCAGGTCCCAAGGGAGGCGGCAAGGCTGGGCGCAAGCGCCACGGTTGGCACTGCGGTTGCCGATATATTGGCTCAGATAGCACTGCCCGCTATGGCTGACGCAGAGCGCGCCATGCACGAAAAACTCAAGCGGGACAGTCGTTTTTTCACGGATCTCACGAATCTGCTTCAGGCTCAGCTCACGACCTAAGACCACTTGACTAAAGCCCAATTGTTCAAGTTGTTGCACCTTCTCCACCGTCAGGTTGTCGCATTGTGTGCTGGCATGGAGCGGAATGGGCGGAAGGTCGACTTGCAGCAACTGCATGTCCTGCACAATCAGTGCATCGACGCCCGCATTCCAGCAGTCGTAAGCCATCTTGCGGGCACGTTCCAACTCATTGTCATAAAGCAGGGTATTCAACGTAACATACACCTTCGCGTCATACAAGGCCGCATGGCGGCAAAGGCGTTCAATGTCTTCAATCGAGTTGGAAGCCTTTTCGCGTGCGCCAAAATCGGGGCCTCCAATATAAACGGCATCCGCACCATGGTTGATGGCAGCCATACCCACCTCACAATCTTTGGCAGGCGAGAGCAGTTCTATCTTCTTTGTTTTCATGCTGCAAAACTAAGATTTTTCGGCATGATGAGGATAGTTTTTCGTATTTTTGCAGATTCTATGAATCATTTCATAATGAAAAACCTCGTCAAGGTCATATTATTCACCCTAACAGGACTGCTCCTTTTTGCCTCCATGTTTCAGAAAGCCACACATGTGTGGGATTTCAAGAAACTGAATGGCGTTGAGGTTCCTATTCCTCAACCCTCCTTGACCTTTCAAAACTGTCGCGACGGTAGTTTTCAGGAACAAACAGAAGGCTATCTAAAACAAAATTTCGGATTCCGTGAGCCGCTTGTTAGGCTATACAACCAATATCTGTGGGATTGTTATCAGAAAACGCCAGTCGGTGCAGGAATTTTGACCTTCGGGAAAGACGGCTGGCTGTATGAGCCCTGGGTGGTGGCGGACTATTACCAGATACAGTTCCGCAACTACGCCTACGATTCAGCGCAAATGGCTTCCATGCTGACAGAAGAAGCACATCGGGTGCTACAGCTGCAGCAATTACTTGAACCTTATGGCACACGTCTTTTTGTATGCCAAGTGCCAGCCAAAGACCTGATTTGTCCAGAACACCTTCCAGAAAACCAAGATAAAAGATTCGACGATGAACCAAAAATCTCGGCCAGATTCTTCAATGAGGAAAAATACACCCAGCTTGGCATCAATCATCTGAACCTTGAGCAGTGGTTTCTCCAGATGAAAGACACTGCCGATTTTCCGCTGTTTCCAAAGACAGGAACCCATTGGTCATACTATGCATCTCTGTTCGCGGCAGACACCTTGATCCGTTATATGGAACATTTGGGCGACATCAACATGAAGAACATTGTCATTGGACCCAGAACGCTTGACAAAGCAAACAATTCCGACGATGACCTTGAGAGCCTGCTGAATCTGATACGTCCTCTCCCCAACTCACAATACTATTATGCTAACGTTAGTATTGAAGAAGACACAGCCGCAGTAATGCCAAAACTGATTACCGTTGGCGATTCTTTCTGGTGGAACATTTCCAACCAAATACCAATGAATAGCATCTTTTCCTCATCACCCTATTGGTATTACAACAGCACCATCTACTTCGACAACAACTATTCTTCCGTAAACGAAGTCAATTTGGCTGAGCAACTGCTTTCTGCCGATTTCATCATGTTGTTTTATAGTGCGACACAACAGTATAAGCTGAACAACGACTTCACAAAAGACGCCCTGATCGCACTTTGCTACGACCCGGAAGAAATCGCATCAGTAAGGACCACCCTTGAGCAGCTAATCCGTTCCGATTCGTCATGGATGGAAAAGCTGAAAGACAAAGCCGCATCACAATACAAGACCTTAGACGAAACTGTTAACAACGAGGTCAAATGGCTCATCAACAATAATCCAGGCAAGTATTTCCCTGCGCTGAACGACAGCCTTCCCACCAAACGCTCAAGATGCGTTGATGCCTATTTCAACATCGATTCATTGACCTTCATTGAACAAGAAGTGGAAAAAGTCATCCAACAAATCAAAGGCGATGAAAAACAGATGGAAGACATCAACCAGAAGGCTTTGAAATATGGCAAGACACTTGAGCAAGCCCTTTATGATGATGCCCTTTGGGTCGTGAATTACAAGTTAGAACAAGGCATCTTGCAAATCCCTAGCCAATCAAGAAAAAAACTCATGTCATGGGAAGAATCAAAGTAAAATATGATTTGTTGCTGTTTGTCCTGTTGATGGTCATACTGTTTATACCCATCATACAGGAATGGACCGGTATCTTTCCAGTGAGACCTTTGAACGGCGTGTTTGTGCCCACCACCAAACCCGAGCTCACCTTCGAGAGTTACAAAACGAACACTTATCAAGCCCAGATCGACAAGTATTCGAGCGAGAACTTCGGCATGAGAGAGCCAATCCTTAGGCTATACAACCAATACCTTTGGGATGTCTTCCGTAAAACCTACGTCAGCAAAGAGCAAATCGTGTTCGGAAAAGACCGCTGGTTTTATGAGCCCGGATCGGTATCTGACCATGAACAGCGGCTCTTCCGCTATTTTGCTGCCGACTCCACCCAGATGGCTTCGATGCTTTCAAAAGAGGCACACAAGCTACTTCATCTGCAACAAATCCTTGAATCCCACGGTGTCCATCTCTTTGTCTGTCTTGTTCCTGCCAAAGACCTAATCTATCCAGAGTATATCCCAGAAAATCACGACACCACCTATCAAGGAACGCCTAAAATCTCGGCACGATTCTATAACGAAGATAACTTCACCCGACTTGGCATCAACCACTTGAATCTGGAACAATGGTTCCTTCAGATAAAGGACACAGCCGACTTCGCGTTGTTTCCACAAACAGGTATGCACTGGTCGAAATATGCGGCATTGCTTAGTGCCGACACACTCATCCGATATATGGAACACCTTGGCGGCATGAATATGAAAAACCTCGTCATCGGGCCTAGGGAATATGACGAAGCCCGCCGTCCCGATGGCGACCTTGAGGATTTGCTCAACCTGATGCGACCCGTCCGTAAACCCAAATATTGCTATGCTGACTGCATGACCGACGGCGACACCACCGCCACAAAGCCAAAGATAATTGTCATCGGCGACTCGTTCTGGTGGACCATAGCGGATCAACTGCCTTTGAAAGAGATTTTCTCCAGAGCTCCTTATTGGTACTACAACAACACTATTTATTACGATGACCGGTACAATTCCCTCGACGAGCTTGACCTTGCGGAAGAGTTGCTTTCATCTGATTTCGTCGTACTTAGTTACTGCGCCACGCAACAATACCGCATGAACGACGGCTTCACGCAAAAGGCTTTGAAGGCGTTAGGAGTAAAAGACAGCGATGCCATCATGGATTCTGCCTCCTTCATCGAACGCGAAATCCAGCGTACCATCGCTGATATCTTGGCCAGTCCAAAATCCATGGAATCGATACGCGAAAAAGCCAAACAATTCAACAAGACCGTCGAGAAAGCCGTACGTGACGATGCAAAATGGATAGTCAACTACAAAATCCAAAATGGCACTTTGAATTGGCCTAAACATGATGACTATATTACTATGGACTCGGCAACTTTCATCGAATGTGAAATCCAACGCACCATTGAATCGCTTAAATCCAATCCGGAAGCGATGCAATCGATACGCGAAAAGGCGACCAAATATAACAAGACCTTAGATAAAGCCCTCCGCGACGACGCGCTGTGGGTGGTTAATCACAAAATCCAACAAGGCACACTGAAATGGCCCGTAAACAACAATGACATGAATCCTAAACCAGAAAGCCATGGTATTCAGCAGTAACATTTTCCTACTCTATTTCATGCCAGCCTTCTTCCTGGTCTATTTCCTCACGCCGAGGAAAGCCCGGAACTATGTGCTTCTGCTGGCCTCGCTCATTTTCTATGCCTGGGGAGCACCCGAGTTCATCTTCCAGCTTGTCGGCTCCACGGTGGCCAACTTCTTCTTGGTCAAATGGATGTGCAAGACCGAGAAGAAAGGCCTGAAGAAACTGCTTTGCGGCCTGTCGATCATCATTCCCATCGGGCTGCTCGTGTTCTACAAATACGGCAACTTCACGATGGAAAACCTGAATGCCATCCTCGGCCTCACGGGACACGCGCCCCTCACCTGGAAACGCATCATGCTGCCCATCGGCATCTCGTTCTTCTCGTTCCAAAGCGTCACCTACAC
>JAFWRA010000291.1 GCA_017508895.1 Bacteroidales bacterium | reverse complement strand
TTGCAAGATTTGATGATTGATGGCATTGAGTATCACAAAATTGGCGATTCGGATTACGAAATGCGACTCTTTGAAGAACAAGAACTTGAAATCTATCTGAATGATTTCACGTTCAAGGTTTCAAAGACGGACAAAACTATCTATGAAGAATACGTTCCTTTGGATTCTTCAGTGGAAAACAAGTTTGCCCACGATTGCGAAACGAGCGACCAAGTGAAATACTATTTCAAGTTGCCGGAATGGTTCAAAATCCCCACACCGATTGGAAGTTACAATCCGGATTGGGCTGTCGTGTTTGAAGATGAAAAGAAGGTGTATTTTGTTGCCGAAACCAAAGATACAGGAACGCCTAAGGTGGATTTGAACAAACTTCATCCAAGCGAAAGAAAGAAAATCCAATGCGGGGAGGCTCATTTCAGGCAGTTTGAGGGGTTGGAATATCGCGTTGTGAGCAAGGTGGGGGATTTGGTTTGATGTTTTCGTGTTATCGTTTGCGCACAAAAAAAACCACAATCCGCAGACGACCTGCAAATTGTGGTTTGGTTTTTATGTTTCCGCCGGAATTTATTCCTGTTCCATCATGGCTCTGACTTCCTTGGCCTTCACGGTGTAGATGTTGCCATCGGCATCGCAAAGGTAGAAGGAACCGTTGTGGCGGCAACGCATGGCAATAAGCCTTTGCATTGAGAGGTCGAGGCCGCTCATCAATTTCTTGGTGAAGGACGAAACTTCATTCTTCTTGGCATTCACTGTTACTGTTGTCATATTGTCTGATCTTTTTAAATTTTTCTTCGTTGTAAAACTTGGTGGATTTGATGTTACCTTCGGCGATGATTTCGGAGGGCATGACACTGTTGTCGATGAATAGGAAGTAGTCAACGACAGGGCAGTAGAGATGGAAAAGGTTCTTAATGCCCGCTTTGTAACGCCTGCGGATGATGTTGTCGTCCACATGATGACCGCCGTGCTTCACACGCTCTGCCACGCGCTTGATGGCCAACTCGGGGCTTTGCAGCCAGAAGTAAACCAAACTGGCTTTGTAGCCTTCCTCGCGGGCTTTCTTGATGAGTGCATGATAGGATTTGGCGGCCAAGGTGGTCTCGATGGCAAAGTCAGCTTTGTCAGCGATGAGGGTTTTGATGCGCGACAACATCAGGCGACCTGCGGCGACCTTGGCACCATCAGGATTGAGCGGCGAGAGACCCTTGGCGATCTCATCGCAATTGACGAACTCCTTACACTGAAGTGTCTCCGGTAAGACCGTCAGAGAAGCTGTCGTTTTTCCCGCTCCGTTACAACCTGATATGATATATAAATTCGGCATCAAATAAAATTCTGCTCGTTTTCAGCTGGCATTTTCCGTGCCAAACTGGCTGCAAAGATACAACTTTTGTGAATATGTCAACACTTTTCCACACTTTTCCACGATTTTTTTTGGACGACTTTTGGTAATAGTCTGATATTCAAAGCAAACTCGATTCAAATATTGTTGTGGTTAATTACCCAAAAATTTGTACTTTTACCGCCTCAAACGATGATGATGAAGAAGCGCTATTTCATAGGATTGTTTTTCTTGGCCATGACGGTGTTTTCCTGCCAAAAACCAGTGGAGTATCCCATTGAGCCAAAGATTGCCTACGAAGGTTTTACCTATCTGTTCAATGCAGACAGTACATTCAGCGGTGAGGGTATCATTAAGTTTTCCTATACCGATGGTGACGGTGACCTCGGCCTCAATGCGTCAGACACCCTGCCACCCTTCGGCTTCCATGATGCACATTATTATAATATGGTAGTCGACTACCTGAAGTCGGAAAACGGGGTTTTCGTGAAAACACCGCTTTTAAGTCCCCATGTGCCGACGAATCCTGGTGACACGCTCGTGCTCTTCGATACAGTCACCTTTAATGCCCGTTTCAAAAGGCTTCGCGATTCAGAGGAGCCTAAGGCCATCAGTGGTACGATAGAATATAAACTCACGGTGCAGAATCCATTGTCTCCCAACGACACGATAAAGTTCGAAATCCACATCCTCGACCGTGCCTTGCACGAAAGCAATGTGATTCAAACCGAAGCGATATATACTTTAGGAAATAAATCTAACACAAATTTGAAATAAATGATTATGAAGAAACTATCTCTATTATTTTCTTTTTGTCTGTTGCTGTCTTCGCTAATCGCTCAGACAGCAGGCGAAAGCATCGATGTGACGCACTACGCCATCCACGTCAACGAGTTGAACTTTGCCGACCATACGCTGCAAGGGGAGACCTTTGTTGACTTTACGGCTACTTCTGAGGTTTCTCAAATAGTTTTGGAACTGAAATATTTGGAAGTCAGCAGTGTAACGGCAACAAATGCCTCTGTTTCCGGTTTCTCCCAGGAGGGTGACTTTCTGATTGTCGACCTTGCTTCTCCTTTGTTCAACGGCAACTCTGCGACACTTGACATCATTTATGGTGGTAACACTTTCAACGAAACTTGGGGTGGTGTAGAATGGTGGGGCGATTACGTCTACAACCTCGGTGTGGGCTTCGACAGCCAGCCGCACAACCTTGGCAAGACTTGGTTCCCCTGCGTGGATAATTTCACGGACAAGGCCACCTATGATGTGTTTGTCACCACGACCAACGACAAAAAAGCCATTTGCGGCGGCAATTTTGTCGAGACCATCGACAATGGCAACGGCACAACAACTTGGCACTGGAACACGCCGCAAGAGATTGCTACTTACCACATCTCTTTCGCTGTGGGAGATTATGAGGTTTGGGAAGATGTGTATCACGGCATTGAGCGCGACATACCGATCACGGTGTATGCCAAGCCGAGTCAAATTAATAATGTGCCAGCCTCGATGGTGCATCTCAAACAGATTGCTGCTTTCTTTGAGGAGAGTTTGGGTGCCTATCCGTTCAACCGTATCGGCTATGTGGTCACGGGAAAAGGTTGTATGGAGCACACCGACAATATTGCCATCGTGCCTTCTGTTGTCGACGGTACGTTGGGAGGTGAAGAATATATTGCCCATGAGCTTTCACACATGTGGTCGGGTAACCTGGTCACCTGTGCCGAGGCGGGCGACATGTGGCTCAACGAGGGCTTTGCCCAGTTCTGGGGTGCGTTTTATGAATCGGTGGTATATGGTGAGGACCATTTCCAAAATACCATTTCGAACAAGGTCAACAGCATCAATTCATGGTGCAACAGTCCTACCAACTGGATACCGCTCAACAACATGCCGCTCGATATGACCTACAATACCAACGCCATCTATGAACGTGGTGCCGTCATCGTTAACACAATGATGAACTACATGGGACGAGATAATTTCCTTACTGCAATGCGCGAATACTTCCAGCAATATGCTTATCAGACAGCTACATCTCAAATCCTTTGCGATGCGCTCACTGAACATTCGGGTGTTGATATGCAGGGCTTTTTCGATTCATATGTTTACGCTTCGGGTATGCCTCACCTGTATGCTGTGATGGAATCGGTTGCCGAAGCGAACAACCAATACGAAGTGACACTCCAGTTGAGTTACCAGCATATTGGTGACAGCCATATCGGGCAGAGCAATGTGTACGAAGTGACTTTCATAGGTCCCGAATTCCAGCTGGTTACTGAAAAACTGAATTGGGATGGATTGCATGACAGTGTAATCTTGACCCTCGATTTTGAGCCCATCGGTTTGGTCAACGATCTCAACAACAACTGGTTGGATGGCAGAACACAGAAGAATTTCATGCTAAAGACATCATCTCAACAAAGTTTTGGCGCTTTCAAAGTGGAGGCTTCTTCGCTTACTGATTCGGTATTCGTTGCCGTCGAAAACCATTTGGTCGGCCCTTATGATGACCCGCTGGTTCCTTATCTTACTCTCTCGACCAAACATTTCTGGACCATCAACCGATACGACTTCGGTGAGGCCGAGGTAAAGGGCTCGTTCGACTTCAGTACCTCAACAGATGGCGATATTATCCAATCGGTCAGCGACTCGGCTACTTTATTATATCGTCGCAATGCTTCCGAGGCTTGGCATGAGATTGCATACACTTTATTTGCTGGTAGTACTTGGAATCATGGCCGATTTATTGTAGATAATCTTCCTTCGGGCGAGTACACTATTGCTGTTTGGGACAAGGAAGCCCTTGCTGAAGAAGAGTATTACGCGCCCAATCGTCGCATGCAGGTGTTTCCCAATCCCGCTGAAGGCCAAGTTCGTTTGAGTTGGGATGAAATCGCCGACGGCGAAATCCGCATTATTGGCATTGACGGTAAAGAACTAAAAAGAATCGTTTATTCCCAGGCTGAGGGCGTGGAGATTGCGATCGAAGGCCTGCCCCAAGGTTGTTACACAATCATGCGTCTCGGCAAGGGAGGAAAAGTGTTGGCTACAGAAAAATTGATAATTAAATGATAAACAAAATGAAAAACTACAGATTTTTTGCATTGTTATGTATGTTGGGTGTTTTGCTCACTTCATGCAACAAAAAGAGCGAATGGACCAACTATTACGGTTACACTTGCCAGGATATCGCTGGGTCTTATGGTCCGTCTAATGTGTCCACTGCCTTTGAAGGCCTGACTGAGAGTGATTTGTGTCATATCTGCAACGATGCCCAAGTTGAAATCACATCCAACGGTAGCAAGATAACGCTGAACTTCAAGAGCGTAAAAGCTGGCTTGGAAAAGAGTTGGAATGGGAATCCCATCATGAACGAAAATGATTTTTTATTGCAGATGGGCAATATTGCAGGAGATGTACCTGAGATTTTGGCTACGGTTTACATCGACCAATCTCGTCATGTACGTCTGCATGGGTATGTGCGCAAGGTGAAGTCGTATACCCCTGAAGGTCCGGTTTATATCAATAACTATTTCGATGTCATTAGAAACTAAATATTTACAATTATGAAAAAAGGATTATTTGTATTGGCCGTCCTTGTGATGGCTTTTGGAAACGTGAGCTTTGCACAGCACATAGCCAATCTGAAATCGAATGCGACACAGCATGTGTTGAAACATTATGGCGTTCGAGACGAAACAACTATAGTGCCTGAGATTGCCACTTGGGAAACCACTGATGGTGAGAAGTATCGGACTGTCTACACTTACGATGAGTATGACTTTTATCTCATTGAGGAACACACGAAAATAGACGAAGGCGCTGGTTGGATGGACTATTACATGATTACTTATGAATACGACTTCAATGGCAATGTGATTGAAGCCGTGGCCATGTCGGCATACGAAACTGGCATGATGGAAAACGAAGCACGTGCTTCTTATACCTATGATGGTGATTTATTGAGCGAGGTCGTTTACCAAGAATGGGATGACGGAAATTGGGTGAATGATGAGAGAGAGGTCTACAATTATAACGGTGATGTGACCACCGTTCTCTATTGGGACTGGAATGGCACCAATTGGACCTCCGACGAACTCTACACTTACACTCGCAGTGGTAACACCATCGAACTCCTCATGCAATACATGCAGGGCGGTGCATGGCAAAACGATGAGAAGCAGATTATTACTCTTAACTTCGATGAGAAAGTCACCGAAATCCTCGACCAAGACTGGGTTGGCACTTCCTGGGTCAATGATGAATTGACAACCTACAATTATGAAGGCAGTGTTTTCCCCACGAAGACCGTGAAGGAATGGGATGGTTCGGCTTGGGAGAATCATTTAAAGTTTGAATACACTTATGATGGCAACGGTAATGCCGTGAGTGGCCTTTGCCTTGAGTTTGGAGGTTACGATTGGGTGTTGGACGATGGCGATATCGAGATGATTTTCAGTAATGGTGCGAAGAGCAATGAATACTATGGCTTTTCGGTTGAAGTGGAATATGTCGACCTGACGAGCGTTGACGAAAACGCTGCAGCCAAATTCATGGTTTATCCTATCCCAGCCGAGAACGAAATTCAGATTCAAGCCGAAGGCTTCCAAAAGGCTGAAATCTATAGTTTGACAGGACAAAAGTTGATGGGAAGCCAATCTGAAAAGATGAATGTCGGCGCTTTGTCTTCGGGCATTTACTTGCTTAAGGTTTTCGACCGAGCGGGAAATGTTGAAACGCAAAAGCTTATGGTGAAATAAACCAAAAACGGAGGCAACGCCTCCGTTTTTGGTTTATTGACCAACCTCTTGTTGTGCCTTCTTCCATTCCTTGAAGGCATCACCCGTTTCGATGATATGTTGTTTCAGCTTCTCTAATGGCCAAGCATCTTCAACCTTAAAGTCGCCGATGCGGGTGCGGCGCAGCGAGGTGAGGCAGGCGCCATTGCCCAAAGCCTTGCCGAAGTCGTTGGCGAGGCTGCGGATGTAGGTACCTTTGCTGCAAGTCACTTCGAAGTCGAGCTCTGGGAAGCGGTCGAGGCTGAGTTTGAAGTCGTCGATGCGCACATCACGGGCTTTCAGTTCGATTTCCTCGTCGGAGCGGGCATAGTCGAAGGCACGTTTCCCTTTGATTTTGATGGCGGAGTACTTGGGCGGATATTGTTTAAGGTCACCGATGAACTGCTGTCGTGCAGCCTCAATTTGCTCTGGAGTAATGCCATCAGTGGGGAAGAAGGCATTAGGCTCGCTCTCCAAATCGAAAGTCGGGGTGGTCTGGCCGAGCAGGATGGTGCCCGTATAGGTCTTCACCTGCGCCTGATAGTTGTCGATTTGCTTGGTCATCTTGCCTGTGCAGAGGATGAGCAAGCCCGTCGCCAATGGGTCTAAAGTGCCGGCATGCCCCACCTTCAACTTGCGGATGCCATAGCAGCGGTTGAGCAGGGAACGGATGAAGTTGACCGTGTCGAAAGAGGTCCAGTCTAAGGGCTTGTCGATGAGGATGACCTCGCCTTCTTCGAAGTTGAACATTAGGCGAAGATTATGGCAACGATGCCGATGATGGCGCAATACACGGCAAACCAAATCAGCTTGCCTTTCTTCACGATGTTGATCATCCACTTGCAGGCGAAACAGCCAGCGATGAAAGCGGCCAAGAAGCCGACGATGGCGGCCGTGGGCGAGATGCCACTCATTGCCTCGCTGAAACCGACCTCAAAGATATCCTTGACATCAAGTAATGCCTCACCGAGGATAGGTGGAATGACCATCAGGAAAGAGAATTGGGCCAGTTTTTCCTTTTTGTTGCCGAGGAGCAAACCGGTGGCAATCGTTGAGCCCGAGCGCGACAAACCCGGCATCACGGCACATGCCTGTGCGATACCGATGATGAAGGCATGTAGGGGACTAATGTTTTCCTTCTGACGCGGTTTAGCGAAATATGAGAAAGCCAGCAATGAGGCAGTCACCAAGAGCATGATGCCCACGATGAGTAGGCCTGAGCCGAAGACTTCCTCCACTTTGTCTTTGAAGAAAAAGCCCACGATAGCAACGGGAATCATCGAGATGAGGATGTTGATGGCGTATTTTGTGCCGCCGTTCAAGCCTTGATAGGAATTCCAGGGTTGTTTGGTGAACAAATCCTTGAAGATCCACACGATTTCCTTCCACAGGATGACCAAGGTGCTGAGCACGGTGGCCACATGGAGCAACACAGTGAAAGTGAGGTTGGAGGCACCGTCGTCCAATCCAAAGAGTGCCTGTCCGATAGCTAAATGTCCGCTACTGCTGACGGGAAGGTATTCCGTCAGACCTTGAAGAATGCCTAAGATTAATGCTTGTAACCAGTTCATAATCAATTATTTAATTAAGAATTAAGAATTTAGAATGCAGAATGGAGCGAAGCCTAGTGTCGCATTGCGACATTCTGCATTCATAATTCATGATTCTGCATTTATTATTTCTTTCCTTTCCAGAATATAGCGACGATTTCAACTACAAAGCCTGCCAGAATCAAGATGGTAGACAGTGTGATGTGTCGGAAATCAAACATTTTTTCGTTGAAGACATCGGGGTCGTTGGAGCCGCCGCCCAGCATGAGGATGAAGCCCAAAACCAGCAACGCGATGCCGATGAGCACGATGATGTAGTTTTGTTTGCCGAAGGGCATGACGTGTTGTTCGTCAGTCACTTCTGGTGTCTTTGTCTTTGGTGTTTCTTTTGCCATATTCGGTAGATTTAAAATTCAACATTTAAGATTCAAAATTCGGCCGGGCCTTTCAATAGGCATCGTGACCTTTAAGCGTATAGTCGGTCGACATCGGCATTGAGGTATTTCCTAAGAGCCAGTCTTGTGGAGAGTCCGCCAAGGAGGATGCCCAATATGATGATGCCGACAAAGATGCCAATGATGATAGTATGGTCTTGAACCAGCGTTAGTTCGGGTAAGCGTTTGTTGAGGCCATAAAGCAGCAAAGCCAAGAAGGCATCTGCCAACAGAGCCCCAAAAAATCCCTGCAAGATGCCGCTTTTGATGAAAGGACGACGGATGTAGGAAGAGGTGGCGCCCACAAGTTGCATGCTGCGCACAAGAAAACGTTTGGAATAGATGGAAAGCCGTATGGTGTTGCGAATCAAAATGATGGCGATGATAAGTAGCACAAGGCTGGCCACCATCAGTGCGAATCCAATGTGATTGACATTCTTGGTAATAACATCGACAAGCGACTTCTGGTAATAGATTTCCTTGATGTCGGGGTTCTTGCGCAATTGTGCTTGAATGGCAGCAATGCTGTCGTTGTTGGCCCAGTCCGCATTGAAACGCACGTCAATTGAAGGAAGGAGCGGGTTCTCCTCATTGCCGAGCCATTGCAGGAAGTCCTCACCAAGGTCTTCGCTCAGGCGGCGGATAGCTTCTTCTTTTGGGATGTATTCCGTTGATTTCACGGAAGGCATGTCTTCGAGTTCCTGTTGCAGTTTGAGGATGTTGGCTTCCTTCACGTTGCTGTTCATCACGATTTCGAAGCCGATGTTTTCCTTGAGGTGGTTGGAGAGTTTCTGCGCATGCATCATGAGTAGGGCAAACATACCTAATAGAAAGAGTACCAATGTGATACTCATCAAAGACAAGAAATACGACCCTGCCACGCGGCTTTTGCTTGAACTCTTTTCTGACATCTTCATTGCAAATGAAACGGCAAAGATAGGGGAAATATTTCAATCTTACTTTTCTATTTCAGGTTTTTCACTATTTTTGTGCTTTGATTTTTCATAAGATACACTATGCAAGTACTGAAATCCAACATACGCACTGACTCCGAAGAGTTCAAGCAGAACGAGAAGAACTTCCTCGCCCTGATGGCGCAATACCGCGAGGCGATGGCAGCCTCGATGCAAGGCGGCGGTGAGAGCGCCGTGGCCAAGCACAAGAAACGCAACAAGCTCCTTGCCCGCGAACGCATCGACCTGCTCATAGACCCAAACACGCCCTTCCTTGAGCTGTCGCCGATGGCGGCCTATGGCACCTACAACAACGACTTCCCCTCGGCAGGCATCATCACAGGTATCGGCGTGATTCAAGGCAGAGAGGCGGTCATCGTGGCCAACGATGCCACCGTGAAGGGCGGTACCTACATGCAATATACGGTGAAGAAACACCTTCGCGCCCAGGAGATTGCCATGGAGAACCACCTGCCTTGTGTCTATATGGTCGACAGCGGCGGCGCCTTCCTGCCTGAGCAGGACACGGTCTTCCCCGACCGCGACCACTTCGGGCGGTTCTTCTACAATCAGGCGCGCATGTCAGCGATGGGCATTCCCCAAATCGCCATCGTGATGGGTATGTGTACTGCAGGCGGTGCTTACGTGCCAGCTATGAGCGACGAGACCATCATTGTGCGCAACCAAGGCACGATTTACCTCGGTGGTCCGCCGTTGGTGAAAGCTGCTACGGGTGAGGTAGTCACAGCGGAGGAGTTGGGTGGCGGCGAGATGCATACCTCCGTGTCGGGTGTGGCCGACCACCTGGCCGAAAACGACCAACATGCCTTGCAGATCTGCCGCAACATTTTCAAGACTTTGGAGAAGTCGCATCGCCAGAAGTTGGACATGCTGCCTGTTGAGGCACCTTTATATGACCCGCACGACCTCTACGGCCTCGCGCCCATCGACTTCCACAAGCTTGTTGACCCAAGGGAAATCATCGCCCGCATCGTCGATGGCAGCCGTTTCCAGGAGTTTAAGTCCAGATATGCCACGACCCTCGTCTGCGGTTTCGCGCATTTGATGGGCTTCCCTGTCGGCATCATCGCCAACTATGGCGTATTGTTCTCTGAATCAGCACTGAAAGCCACGCACTTCATCGAGCTTTGCTGCCAACGCAACATCCCGTTGGTGTTTTTGCAGAACATCACGGGCTTCATGGTAGGCAAACAGTACGAGCAAGGCGGCATCGCCAAGGACGGTGCCAAGATGGTCCACGCGGTCTCGAATGCCAATGTGCCCAAGTTCACGGTCATCTTCGGTGGGTCGTTTGGTGCGGGCAACTACGGCATGGCAGGTCGCGCCTACAGTCCGAGGTTGCTTTTCATGTGGCCCAACGCGAAAATCTCCGTCATGGGCGGCGAGCAGGCGGCCAGCGTACTTGCCACGGTGAAGGAAGACCAGTACAAATACAAGGGCCTTGAAGTCCCGAAAGACGAAATCGCGCAGCTGAAAAAGGAAATCTTGGCCAAGTACGACTACGAAGGCTCGGCCTTCTACAGCACCGCCCGTCTCTGGGACGACGGCATCATCGACCCCATCGACACGCGCAAAATCCTCGCCTTGGGCATCGCCGCCTCGCTGAATCAGCCCTTCCCGCCGCAGCAGTTTGGTGTGTTTAGGATGTAAGAATTCTGCAAAATCGGTATAATTTTGCATTTATTCCGCTACGAAAATCAAAATTTGCATTTCGTAGCGGAATAAAATTGATTTTATTCAGGAATTTGTTTTATCTTTGCAGCGAAAAACAATTAATACCCTATCAATCATGTGCATTGTTATTGGAAGAGAGAAAGAGATTGAGGAGCTAAAACGTCGCTGTGGTAGTGGCCGTCCGGAGTTTATTGCGGTCTATGGCCGTCGCCGTGTGGGTAAGACATTCCTCATCAACGAGACATTAGGCGACAACATGACATTTCATCATACAGGTCTTTCTCCATACGACCGCAAGAGAAAGGTCACGCTGAAGGACCAGTTGCAGAACTTTTATTTCTCGCTGATTCGCCACGGCATGGAGGGTATCGCCCAGCCCAAATCATGGATGGAGGCTTTTTTCATGCTTGAGCAGTATCTTGAGCGACGCGACAACGGATTGCGTCAGGTGGTGTTCATCGATGAGTTGCCTTGGATGGACACGCCAAGGTCGGGGTTTCTCACTGCGCTTGAGGCATTTTGGAATGGCTGGGGCAACACACGCCATAACCTTTGCTTTGTGGTGTGTGGTTCTGCCACCTCCTGGATGCTTGATAACCTCATCAACAACAAAGGTGGCCTTTACGGACGTCTTACTTGCGAAATTAAGCTTGCCCCATTTACCTTGCTCGAATGCGAAAAATTCTTCGTTAGCCGAGGCATCAAGATGTCGCGCTACAACATCGCCCAAGCCTACATGATACTTGGCGGCATCCCTTATTACCTCGACTGCTTCGATCCGTCGCTCAGCCTCGCGCAAAACATCGACAGGTTGTTTTTCAACCCAAAAGCGAAACTTGGCGACGAGTTCGATCGGCTGTTCAACTCCGTGTTCGACCATGCCGATGCCTGCATGAAAATAGTGAAGGCGCTGGGGCAACGGCATTCGGGATACACTCGCGAGGAGATTGCAAAAAAAGTCGGCATCAACCCCAATGGCGATTTCACATCCATTATGAAAGCACTCATGGCCAGCGACTTTGTGAAGAAATACGTTCCGTATGGTGTGAGCAAACGCGAGGAGCATTATAAACTATCAGACTGTTTCTGTTGGTTCTGGCTGCACTTCAAGGAAAGCCATGGTATCACCGAAACCGACTATTGGGAACATCATCTGAAGGAGCCGGAGGTAGCTTCGTGGCGCGGGGTCGCTTTCGAGGAGGTGTGTTTTCAGCATATCTATCAGATTAAGATGGCTTTGCAGATTGCGGGCGTTTCTTCAAAAGAATCTGCCCTGATTGTAAAAGGTAGTGGCAAAAAAGAAGGTATGCAACTTGACCTGCTCATCGACCGTGCCGACGACGTAGTGAACGTATGTGAGATGAAATTCAACAAGAGTGCGCTTACCATCACAAAAGCAAACGCACAAAAACTAGTGTCCCGCGTCAGCACCCTTGAAAAGACAAATCCCGACAAGACTTACCATTTGACGCTGATTAGCGTTATGCCTCTGAACCCCAATGCGTATTCCGATACTTTTACGGTAAGGATTACTATTGATGAACTATTCAAATAACTGATTAAACTTTTTCATATTTTTCCTATCTTTGTGCCCATCAACATAAACAAATCGATATGAAATTTGAGGGTTAAACTGAAAACTATGGGAACAAATTTCTTTACAAACGAAAGTCAAAACACGCTTCTTGAGAAGATTGAAGGTGTTTTCAAATACAAGAAAGTGCATTTCTTTGATGCGCTTGTTGGATACTTTCGTGCTTCTGGCTATTTCAGAATCAGGAAATTCATTCAGCAAACCCCAAAAATCCGGTTTTTAGTAGGCATTGATGTTGACAAATTGACTTATCAGGCCAATCAACAAGGGCTTTTGTTCAACCCAAATGCCGAACAATCACAGGAGGAGTTCTTCAAAGAAATCAAGAAAAACATCCAAGAAGCTAAATATGACAAGGAAGTGGAAGAAGGCATGTATCAATTCATTGAGGACATCATGACTCGTCGGATTGAAATGCGTATCCACCCCAAACAGAATATTCACGCCAAGATTTACATTTTCAGGGAAGAAGTTTATCATCCGCATGGTTACGGCTCTGTCATTACAGGTTCTAGTAACCTAACCGAAGCTGGGTTGGAAAAGAATTTCGAATTCAATGTGGAGTTGCGTTATGATGACGATATTCAATTTGCCACAGAAACCTTTGAAAGGCTCTGGGAAGAGGCGGTGGAAATCGATTTGAGCCATGTTGAGAAGATAAAGCTGGAATCCTTTTTGAATCCCGATTTCACGCCTTACCAGATTTATTTGAAGTTTTTGCTGGAGTATTTTGGCAAGAGCATTGATTTTGACCCTAATTCGGTTTCGGATTTACCCAAAGGCTATAAAAAGTTGTCCTATCAGGTGGATGCCGTCAACGATGGTTATGCCAAAATGATGAAACACAATGGCTTCTTCCTCTCTGATGTGGTTGGTTTGGGGAAAACGGTGGTCGCAGCTTTGATTGCAAAGAAGTTCTTCTTTTCCAATGGTTTCCCGACCTATCGTTCTCATACATTGGTGATTGTCCCGCCGGCCTTGGAAGAGAATTGGGAAGAAACCTTGTCCACTTTTAAGATCGACAACTTTAAAATTGTCACCAATGGTAGCTTACATAAAATTAAGGATGCAGGCCTTTATGATTTGGTGATTGTGGATGAGGCACATAAGTTCAGATCGGATACTGCAAGTATGTATAATGAACTTCAGAAAATCTGCAAGACGAAGACACGCCGTTTATATCCCGATGGAAGATACTACGACAAAAAAGTAATGCTTGTTTCGGCAACACCTCTGAACAACCGTCCCGAAGACATTGCCAATTTGGTCTATCTGTTCCAAGATTCAAAGGACAGCACTTTGGAAGAAAGCAACTTGCAACGTTTTTTCCGTGAGCAGATAGAGAAATACAATAAACTCAAGAAAGAAAAGAATATGGAACTGATTTCAAAGGAAATCAAGGCCATATATGAAAAAATCCGCGTAAAAGTGGTCGAGCCGCTGACCGTGCGTCGTACCCGTACAGACTTGATGGAAAATGAAGCCTATAGGAAGGATTTGCTAGAACAAGGTGTCTTTTTTCCAGATGTTCAATCGCCAGAAAAAATCTATTATCAACTCGATGCGACTTTAGAGCAACTGTATGACAAAACGCTGATTTACTTGAAAGGAAAAGAAACTGGGTTGAATTATTTCCGGTACCAAGCCATCAAATATCTCAATCCTGATAAGAAGAAAAAATACAAAAATGCGGACAGGATTTCAGACGAGTTGGCTGGAATCATGAAAACCTTGCTGGTCAAGCGCATTGACAGCAGTTTTTTCGCTTTCAAGCAGTCGCTCAACAGGTACTATCAAGCCAACAAAGTGATGTTGGATATGTTTGAAAAAGGAACTATTTATATTGCTCCAAACCTGAAAGTCAACGAATTGCTCAGTAATGGCAAAGAAGAGGAACTGATTAAATTGATCAATGAAGCCATCTATGCCGACCCGACCATTGAGATTTGCAGTCCTAGTGACTTTTTGCCAGGTTTCAAAGAAGGATTGGAGAAGGATGATGCGATGTTGAAAGAACTTGTTGAGGCTTGGAACAAAATCGACTATGACCCCAAATTGGATATTTTTCTAGATTATCTGAAAAACAGGCTGTTTGACAAGGCTATCAACAACGAGGGTAAACTTTTGGTTTTTTCCGAAAGCAAAGAAACGACAAAATATCTTTCGGATGCTTTGAAAAAAGAAGGCTACACTCGTTTGCTGACCGTTCAAAGTGCCAATCGCAATGAAATGATGCCAGTGTTGCGAGCGAATTTTGATGCCAATTATGAGGGAGAAAGGAAAAACGATTTCGACATCATCATATCTACAGAAGTGCTTGCCGAAGGTGTCAATCTTCATAGGTCAAATATCATTGTCAACTATGACACACCTTGGAACTCGACGAGACTGATGCAGCGCATTGGGCGTGTCAATCGTATCGGTAGCACGGCCAGTAAGATTTATATCTTCAATTTCTTCCCAACCGCCAAAGTCAACAACGACATTGAGTTAGAGAAAAAGGCAAAGATGAAACTTTTTGCCTTCCATGCGGCTTTGGGCGAGGACAGCCAGATCTATTCCACAGACGAAACCCCAGAGACCTTTGGCCTTTTCGACAAGGATGTTGACGAGGAACGCGATGAAAAACTGCGTTACCTAATGTGGTTGCGTAATCTTAAGGAAAACGACCCCGATTTGATAAAATCCATTGCCAAACTTCCTCTGCGGGCGCGTGTGGGCAGGAAAGACAAGGTCAAGCGGCATTGCACATTGACCTTTATCCGTAACAACCGTCGTGATGCTTTTACATTTGTGCGCGAGGATGGGAGTATTGAAGAATTGTCATTCCTTGAAGCCGTGAAGGAGTTTGAGGCAAGAGTCGATGAAAAGTCCATACCGCTTCACGACCTGCACCATCAGCAGGTGGCAAGAGCGATAGAAGCCTTTGCGGAGCAAGAAGAGGATACGAAAGCCACGACAAGCAAAGTGAATGTTGCGCAAGGCCCGAACGAGAAAAAGGCCATTGCCTATTTGGACGGTTTTTTGAGCATTCCCAATATCACCGATGAGGAAACCGAACTGATTCACAAAGCCAAACGCGCCATTACCACGGGTAAGTTCCAGCAGTTGCAAAGGGATGTAAACAAGTTAAAGACATCTGTCAAAAAGACACCGATTAAGCCCGCTGTCCTTTTGGAGAAAATGATAAACATCATTTCTGAATATCCTTTGGATACCGTCAATTTGAACGAGTCCAAAGCAACAAACAGCAGAGTAACTCAAGTGAAGAAGGAAGTCAATCCTGAGATCATCATTTCAGAAAGTTTTAATTCGTAAAAACAGTAAACTATGAAAACGGCACAGGAATTATTTGAGGATTTGAATTCTAATGATGAAAATGTCAGAATTGAGGCGAAGCGAGCCTCCGAAATCGGGAAAAGCATCATGGAAACCGTCTGCGCCTTTGCCAACGAGCCTGATTTGGATGGCGGTTATCTTCTTTTGGGTGCAGTCAGAAAAGGTTTTGACAACAACGGCTTTCCCGTTTATGAGCCGGAAAACATTGCAAATCCCGACAAGGTTCAAATCGACATTGCCAACCAATGTGCATCGGTTTTTAATGTGCGTATTCGTCCTCAAATTGAAACAGAGGTTGTTGATGGTAAAACCGTTATTGTGGTGAGGGTGGACGAGGCTCCCGCTTCACAAAAACCTATATATTTTGAGAAAAGGGGTCTGCCACAAGGGGCTTATCGTCGAATTGGGTCGTCAGACCAAAAATGTACGGAAGACGATATGCCGGTTTTCTATTCTTCCGCGGAAAGTTTCGATTGTTCCATTGTTAAAGGATCCAGTTTGGAAGACATTGATGAAAATGCCGTGTCATACTATAGAAAATTGAGAGAAATGGTTAATCCGAATGCCGAAGAATTGACCTACGACGACACTAATCTTTTGTTGGCTTTGCGGGCTTGTGAGAAAGACAAATCAGGATCTTTTGTCCTTACTTATACAGGGCTAATTGTATTTGGAAAATCTATGGCTTTGCGACGACTGATGCCTGCGTTAAGGGTTGACTATATTCGTGTTTCAGGTAACAGGTGGGTGGAAAATCCTGATAAGCGTTTTGAATCGACGATTGACATGCGTGGCGCTTTTATTCTTTTGGTCAACCGTGCGTTGAATGCCATTACAGATGACCTGCCCAAAGGCTTTGAACTTAAAGACGGCAACCTGCAAGCTTCAACACCTGTTGACATTCCAAATGACACCTTGCGTGAGGCTATTGTCAACGCATTCATTCACCGTTCATTCAGGGTAAACCAGCCCATTCAGATAATCAGGTATTCGAATCGTTTGGAAATCATAAATCCTGGATATTCGCTGAAATCGCCAGAGCGACTTGGCGAGCCTGGCTCCGAATTGAGAAACCAGTATATCAGTTCCATATTCCACGAAACCAACTTGGCTGAAACCAAAGGTTCAGGCATCAAAACAATGCGTGAACAGATGAAAAAGGCGAAGTTGATGCCTCCAACATTTGAGTCAAGCAGGGAAAACAATCAATTCACGACCCGCTTGTTGTTCCATCATTTATTGGGAAAAGACGATATCGAATGGCTTTCGTTGTTTGCTAAATATGAATTGAATAACGAACAGAAGTTGTCGTTGATTTTCATCCGTGAATTGGGTGCTATTGATAACATTACTTATCGTCAACTAAATAGTGATATTACATCTAGAAAAGCAACAGTTGACCTTCATCGTATGTGCGAAAATGGTTTGTTTGAATTGAGAGGACAGAGAAGAAATGCCTATTATGTTGCTGGACAAGAATTTGTGTGGCTTAATAGTAATAGTAGAGCTAAAGACCTTAATGGTAGAGCCGATGAGAAAATGTATGGAGGTGACGGAGAAATGTATAGAGCTGACGGAGAAATGTATAGAGCTGACGGAGAAAATGGTAGAGCTGACGGAGAAATAAGTAGAGCTGACAGAGAAAATGGTAGAGCTGACAGAGAAAATGGTAGAGCTGACAGAGAAAATGGTAGAGCTGACAGAGAAAATGGTAGAGCTGACAAAGAAAATGGTAGAGCTGACAAAGAAAATGGTAGAGCTTTACCAAAAGAATTATTACAAAAATGCAAAAGTCTCAAAAAGTGGGAATCTTCTGAAAAAATGAAGGGCATAGTTTTAGAATTGTGTGCATTCATGCCTTTAAGTCTCAATGACATTGCCAAAATAATCAATAGGAGATCCCACTCTGTCAGATACCTATATATAAATCCTCTTATTGAGAGTGGAGAGCTCTTCTACACCATCCCTGAAATGCTCAACCACCCCAACCAAAAATACACTACAAAGAAAAAACAGTAATCATTGCAACTATGATCCAGCAAGAATTGAAACATATATTGTCGTCGAAGTTCGATTTTGAAAAGTGGAAAGACCTTCTTGGAACGATGTTCCTGAAAATCGATTACCTGACGAAACCCATACAGATTGAGGCGGCTTTGGTGAAAAGCGGCGGACAAGTGGGAGTGATTCGCCTTGACGATGGCCGTTCCTTGGGCTTGTTCAAGTTTGAGGTGGCCGACAATATCAAGATTGCGCGAAACAGGAAGGGCTTGCGCGACATTGCCATCAAGTATGTTGACCAAGACATTACCCACGGAGCTTTGGTTTTTTACTATTCCGAAGACCAAGCCGATTACCGCTTGACTTTCGTTTCAAAACAGACTTCACTCAACGATGAAGGAACCTTTGTCACCAAGGAAACGGCACCGAAACGCTATACTTTCCTTTTGGGCGAAAATGAACCGTGCACGACGGCTGCCAACCGTTTGCTGGAACTGATCAATAAAAAGAAAAGCGGCTCGGTGTATCTGGCTGATGTTACGGAAGCATTTTCCGTGGAGCGTCTTAACAAGGACTTTTTCAAAGGCTACAAAGACCAATATGGGAAGTTCCTCAACTATATAGGGGAACAATCAAAAGCCAACCGCGACTATGTAAAGAAACTCCTGGGGCGTTTGGTCTTTCTCCAATTCCTGCAAAAGAAAGGCTGGATGGGTGTGCCTGCAAGCCATGCAAATTGGGAAGGTGGCGACAGGAACTATCTCATCAATTTGATTGAGAAATACAAGGGCAACAAACGCCTGTTGAGCGATGTGTTGGAAGTGTTGTTTTTCAACACGCTCAACGAAAAGCGAGATAACGATCTGGCTGACAAAATCTTGGGTGAAAACATCAAAATACCTTATCTCAACGGTGGTTTGTTCGACAAGGATAGTTTGGACAAGTTAGACATTGATTTTCCATACGACTATTTCAAGGAACTGATGGACTTTTTTGCAATGTACAACTTCACCATCGACGAGAACGACCCCGACGATGCCGAAGTGGGCGTTGACCCTGAAATGCTTGGCCACATTTTTGAGAACTTGCTGGAAGACAACAAGGACAAAGGAGCGTTTTATACGCCGAAGGAGATTGTGCAGTATATGAGCCAGGAAAGCATTGCCCAATATCTGAAAACCCATACCGAGGAAACACTACATACCGCTATTGAAGGACTAATTAAAGAGAGGAAAGTGGATGAAGTCCTCCAGAATAAGGCTTCAGCTTCCAAAGTATATGATTTGTTGCGCAACGTGAAGGTCTGCGACCCTGCCATTGGTTCGGGTGCTTTCCCGATGGGTGTACTGAATGTGCTTTATCATGCGCGGCAGGTTTTGTATGGTTTCACAAAATCCATGGAGCCCTTCTCGCCCGCTGCCGTGAAACGCGAAATCATACAGAACAATATTTATGGCGTTGATATTGAGCAGGGCGCCATTGACATTGCCCGGTTGCGCTTCTGGTTGGCATTGGTGGTGGACGAACTGAAGCCGGAGCCGCTTCCTAACCTTGATTACAAGATTATGCAAGGGAATAGCCTTTTGGAAAGCTTCGAAGGCTTTGATTTGAGCCATATCGCTGGACAAACTAAAACTACAAAAATACACAACAAAAATAGCCAACTTTCTCTTGGACTTGATGGAGGCTTTAATAAAAACAACCTGCAACAGTTCATGCAACAGTATTTCTCCACAACCGAACATTTCGAGAAAGCAAAACTAAGGAAGTATATCAATGATGAGGTGAAATCACTTCTCTTCAATAGTTTGGGCGGAACGCCATCTACTTTGGCGCATATTGAACAACTTGACAGCTCTGCTAACAGCGAATTCTTCCTTTGGCATACATGGTTCAAAAACGTCTTTGAGGAAGGTGGCTTTGATGTTGTGATAGGGAATCCTCCGTATGTGAATGTCCAACTAATGACCGATGAGGAGAAGGCTTTCTATAAGAATCACTACGCTGTGTTTTTCAAACGCTGTGATTTGTTTGCCCTGTTTGTTGAACTTGGACTTTCAATTCTATCAACAAATGATGGCATCGTTACATTCATCATTCCTTCGGTTGTCCATTCCAATATGTCATACACGCGACTTCGCGACCTTATCCTGAATCATCAATGGTTGGCGGAAGTGTGCTATACGGGTGGCGATGTCTTCAACGCCCCGACTGTCGACACCACTATCTTGATTTGCAACAAGAAAGGTAACCGAGACATAGTGCTGAAAAACGCCATCGATTTTGCAGAACCGATTACGAAAACCGTTCCAGCAGATTATTTCGCCACATTCAACAATGTTATCAGTGTGGGTGGAGACAATGATACAGATACCCTGTATTCCAAATTGCTTAGTGACAACTTTGAGAAGGTTGATGCGCATTACAATGTGTTTCAAGGAATTGTGACAGGAAACAACACCGCTTTTATCTTCGAGAATGAAGACGCGGCATTGGCAAAAGGCATCGAAAAAGTGCTATTGCACCCGTTATGCCACGGTCGCGACATTGAAAAATACATGGTTAGAAGCCATGACAGGAGAATCCTCTATATCGATAGTGATGTCAATATTGAAGAATATCCGAAAACAAAGAAATGGTTGCAAAATTACAGGGATAGACTTGAAACACGAAGAGAAGTTAGAAGAGGGGTTATAGAATGGTATAGTCTTCAATGGCCTCGTGTCAAATCTGAACTTGATTTGAAAGAGAAGATTTTGTTGCAAAACACAAGAAACGAAGCACTCAAGACCCGCATTGCTGCAACTATTGATGATACAGGAATATATGGAACGCAAGGATTGAATTTCATTATTCCCAAAGATGAACAGGCAGATTTACATTATCTGTTGGGCATTTTGAACTCGAAACCGATCAATTATCTTTTTGCCACCAAATTCTTGAATTTAGCTATCAAGGCGGAGTATGTGAAACAGATAAGAATTCCTGTTGGCACCCCAGCCCAACGACAGGCCATCGTCGCTTTGGTTGACGAAATCCTTTCTGCCAAGAAGGACAATCCGCAGGCGGATACGAGAGAAATGGAACAGGAGATAGACCTTCTCGTCTATCATCTTTATGGGCTGACTTATGAAGAAGTCCTCATCGTTGACCCTGAAACGACAATAACAAAGGAAAAATACTGAGATAGTGTTATTGATATAAAATAGAATATGTACTTAAGTAAGATATACATAAAGAATTTCCGAGGAATCAAGGAATTACTTGTTGAATTCGACAAGAAGCTAAATGTGATTATTGGAGCTAATGGTCAGTTGAAGACCTCTTTGATGGATGCCATCAGACTCTTTTATTCATGGGGAGAACCAAATCGTGATATTGTTGTCACCAAAGAAGACTTCTACGTAGAAATAAAACATAACGAAGATGGAACGACCACGATAATTCCTTCATCGAAGATTGATATTTATTATCTGTTTGAGGGGCTTTCTCCTCAGCAAGAAGGAGCCTTCTATCAGTATTTGGACAGAAAAGATGATGGCTCATTAGTTGCGAGAGTGCATTTGAGTTTTGAAATAAAAGAAAAAGGGCGAATACAATCTTCATACATTACCGGTAAAGAGGATAACGGATTAAGAGCCGATTGGGATACTTTCCATTATTTCCATCCTTATTATCTTGGAGCATTGCGTGATAGTACGAGAGACTTGATGAGCACACGTGATAATCTTATTGGCCGAGTGATAAAAAGAAAAATTGACAGAGCTGGAACTGAAAATGAGGTAAAAGGAATTGTAAATAATGCAAATGATCAATTACTAAATAGGCCGGAGGTACGAGAAACCAAGTCTGGAATAAATGATAATCTGAATCAGATTAGCAGAGCGGATTTAGATGGGGTTGAATTACACATTGAACAAAATAGGGTGGAATATATTGTAAATGTAATAAAACCATTTTTACCCTATTTCCCCACGAATAAAGATGGTTTTGTCCTTACTCAGAATAGTCTGGGATTCAATAACCTGATTTATATTGCTTCTGTTTTGAGTGACATAAAAGATTGTCATATTGAAGATGCGGCGAGCATTTACGCATTATTAATTGAAGAACCTGAAGCCCATTTGCATCCTCAATTGCAATTGAATCTATATAATTTCTTAATGAATGCAGATGATAGTGAAAATAGTCAGACCTTTATTACCACCCATTCACCAACTTTGACATCAAAAATTCCGCTTGAGAATCTTATCCTTTTGAAAGATAATTCAGCTTATCATATAGGGAATTGTTTTATCGACCGCCATTCTGAAAACATTATTAGGAATGTTAAGGATAATAGAAATCTGACAGAAGACGATGTAAAGTCATATAGGAAGATGATAGCACGGTATTTTGACGTAACACGTTCTCAGCTATTGTTTTCAAATGGTTGTCTGTTTATTGAGGGTATTTCCGAATGTCAATTGGTTGAAACCTTCTCAAAAATGATTGGAAAATCACTGATAGATCATCAGATTGAAATTGTGGATACTGATGGAACAGCATTCTATCAGTTTTTAATGCTATTTAATTCCTCAAATCCGAAAAAGAAGCTTCCCTTGAAAGCGGCATTTATTACAGATGAAGACCAGTTTACAGATTCAAAAGAAAAAGATTATAACCTGAGCTCGCTTGTGAATAACAATTATGAAAAGCTTCGTGTTTTGAGAGAAGGGATTAATGGTGGGAATGTGAATGGTCGAGTAAACAATATGAACGCGATGGCTAACGGTCAAACAGGAATCAAAATCTGTACTGGCAAAAAGACACTGGAGTATCAAATTTGTAAAGCTAATGTTTACGAGGAAATAAATGCAACCAAAGGGACATGGCTCTATGAACTAATTCAGAGAGAAAATGCCGCAGGTATTGATAAAGTAAATGCATATTTGACAACAATAGGGGATGACGTAATGAGTGAGGAACAACAGCAGAATGTTGCATTGCTGATGTGGAAATGTTTGCCTGGCAAAGCAGAGTTCGCACAAACGCTGAATGCTTTTTTGCTGGAAAAGATGGAGGCAGAAAATGAAGTGAAATTTGCAATCCCCTTATATATTCTAAACGCCATTAACCATCTGATACCGTAATTGATGGAATACGAAGTTACACAAGAACGGCAGGCTTATCTTGACGCGAGAGGGTACACAATACTGTCAGCGTGCCCTGGAAGTGGTAAGACCACGAGCATCGTTAAGAAGTTGCGAGCAGTGTCGCAGTATTGTGCAGAATGTTATGGTAAGCACACTGGTTTTGCGTGTTTGTCATTTACGAATAAGGCCTGCGCTGAATTAAAGGATAAGTACAGGAATATGCATGATGAAAGGTTAACTTTTCCTAACGAGGTGATGACTATAGATAGTTTTATCATGCAATATGTTATCCTCCCTTTTTGGTATCTCTGCGATGTTTGCAAGAAAAAGCCGATAGTCGTGAATGAAAAAGAAATGCTGGAAAAGATTTATTACAACAATGTTAATGTAAGTGGCGTTTGGAAAACATTTGTTGTACCTACTTTGCGTACCTATTCCACTATTATTCACAAAAAGAGCCCTGCACAGGTATCACGAGGAAAAAATGGGTATAGTTGGAAACATAGTCCTGTGACTGATGTTAATGAAGTTGCCTATTGTGAAGCAGCTTTTACTTATCGTTTAGAGAAAGGGGTTATAACAAGTAGTGATGCTTTGTGGATGGCGTGTGAAATTTTGGAACATCATCAAGAAGTTGCAAAAGCACTTGTAGCCAGATTTCCGTATATCATTGTTGATGAAGCGCAAGATAACTCTGAACTCCATTTTGAATTCTTCAAGTTGTTAAAAAGGGCTGGCTTACAGAATTTAGAGTTTGTAGGTGATATTTGTCAATCAATATACGGATTCAATAATGCAAGGCCAGAGTTGTTACAGGCTTTGATGGCAGAGGAAGGATGGAACGTGCTCCCGTTGTCAGAATGTAGACGATCCAACCAACGTATTATAGACCTATATAGTAAATTGAAATCGAGCGATGTGCCAACAATTACATCTCATGGTGTAGAAGATAGAGGCATACCGATTGTGGTATACAAGTATGACGAAAGCAATGTTAGAGATATTATAAGGGATTATTATCAGACTTGTGATGAGAATAGTTTGTCAAACAGAATCGTCTTGGCACGTGGAGTGAATAAGTGCAAGGAATTGGCTGGTGTAAAGGATGTTGATTTTAAGTATTGGAAAACAGAACTGCCATATTTGCTAATAGAGGCCTTATTCGCTTTTGATTCAAGTGATATGGATTTTGCATTTCGGAAAACGAGACTAGTTCTGTCTAGTTTGCTGGTGAAGGATGACCTCGAAGCGAAACGAAAGTTTATACATGAAATTGAACAAGATATAGAATGGAATGCAAGGATATTTGGCTTTCTGAAACAAGTACCCTCACTGTCGTTAAGTTTTAAGGAATGGGCAGACCAAACATGTTCACTTTTACAAAACTATTGGAATCTCGCAGAGAAACCTGCATTTGTTCCGTATCAAAGGCAAACGGGGTATACGATGAAAGAGATGGCAAATGTCCCTGTTGAGCAATTTCATCAGTCAAATGAAAAGGGAAGTGATTACCATAAAAGTATTGATACAATACATTCAGTAAAAGGTGCTACATTTGATGCTATATTGTTATTCTTTTCAAAAGATAGCCGAGGTGAAAGCATCTCATTGAATGATTTTCCACAAAATGAGATTCGGGTAATGACCGAAGGTCAAAGAATGATTTATGTGGCATGTTCAAGAGCAACACAGTTTTTGGCTTTAGCAGTACCTGGAACAAAAACTGATGAAGAAATCAAAACTGCTCTAGATGGTGTTGATGTAGAAATACGAGTTATTAACCTTCAAGGAGAATTGAATTTGAAATGATAAAACCAATAAAACCTATCAGTTTAGCGGAATTGCGACGTGTCGATCCAAACTTTCATCCTCCTCAAATCTATAGGTATGTTTCAAATGAAGAAATCCATAAGGTATTAGTAATAAATGATTAGTATCTTTGCCAAATTATTAAAATCAACAAATATGAAAAAACTATCTTTTATCCTCTTTTGTTTAGCTTTAGGACTTTTCTCAAAGCTCAATGCCAACCCCGTCTCGGTAAAAAGCCCCGACGGCCAACTGGAACTGAAATTTGAAGTCGTCAACGGCATACCGCAGTATTCCCTCGACCGCGCAGGGAAGCCTATCGTGCTGCCCTCCAAGATGGGCTTCACCCTCGAATGGCGCGACGACCTCGCCCATGCCTTTGTGCTGAAGGACACGAAATACAGCACCTTCGACGAGACTTGGGAACCCGTCTGGGGCGAAGAGGCTCAAATCCGTAACCACTACAATGAGATGCTCGTCACTTTGGAGCAACCCATTGGCTCTGTGGAGAGTATGGACCATTCCACCGAGAAGAAGGCCACGGTGATGCAAATCCGTTTCCGCCTTTATGACGACGGCCTTGGCTTCCGCTATGAGTTCCCCATCGAGAACGCCTTGGTGTGCTTCTGGATTAAGGAAGAACTGACTGAGTTTGCCATGGCGGGCGACCACAAGGCTTGGTGGATTCCCGGCGACCTCGACACGCAAGAGTACAACTACACCGAGTCGCGGCTGTCGCAAATCCGTGACTTGTGGGAGGCGGGGCACAAAGACGGTGGCTGGCCTTGGACGGCGTTCTCGCCCACCGGCGTACAGACCGCCCTTCAGATGAAGACCGATGATGGCCTCTACCTCAACATCCACGAGGCCGCCACGCTCGACTTCCCCACCATGCACCTCGATTTGATTGTTGATACGTTGAATGTTGAATCGTTGAATCGTTCCCAGAACAACAATTCAACAACTCAACAACGCAACAATTCAACATACACCTTTCGCGCCTTCCTCTGCCCCGATGCCACGGGCTATAAAGGCCGCATTCAAGCCCCTTGCGTCACACCTTGGCGCACGGTGATGGTTTGCACTTCGGCCACAGATGTCCTCGCTTCGCGCTTGATTCTTAACCTCAACGACCCATGCGCCTTGGAGGATGTGTCGTGGATTCACCCCGTGAAATATATGGGCGTTTGGTGGGAAATGATCTCGGGCAAGAGCACCTGGGCCTATACCAACGACTTCCCCTCGGTGAAACTAGGTCAAACTGATTATGAACACGCCAAGCCCAACGGCACGCATGGTGCCAACAACGCCAACGTGCGCCGCTACATCGACTTTGCCGCGGCCAATGGTTTCGATGGCCTCCTCATCGAAGGCTGGAACATCGGCTGGGAGGACTGGTACGGCAAGCAGAAGGAGTTCGTCTTCGACTTCCTCACACCTTATCCCGACTTTGACCTACCTGCGCTGAACAAATACGCCCACGAAAAGGGCATCCGCCTCATCATGCATCACGAAAGCTCTGCCTCCACTGTGAATTACGAGCGTTGGATGGAAAAGGCTTACACTTTGATGAACCAATACGGCTACGACGCGGTGAAAGGCGGCTATGTGGGCACCATCATTCCCTTCGGTGAAGGTCACTACAGCCAGCCTATCAACAACCACTACCACTATGCTATCGTGGAGGCGGCCAAGCACCATATTATGGTGAATTCGCACGAGGCCGTGAGACCTACCGGCCTCTGTCGTACCTGGCCCAACATGATAGGCAACGAGAGCGCCATGGGCACAGAGTTCCGCGAGCGTATCAATCCCGGACATACCACCATTCTGCCGTTTACGCGTCTGCAAGGTGGCCCGATGGACTACACGCCTGGCATCTTCGAGACCGATATGGGCAAAATTGTGCCTTGGGGACAAAAGATGAAGACCACCATCTGTAACCAACTGGGTCTTTATGTGACCTTCTACTCACCCTTGCAGATGGCCGCTGACTTCCCCGAGCATTATGAGCCCTTCATGGACGCTTTCCAGTTTATCAAAGATGTGGCTGTCGACTGGGACAAGAGCCTTTATCTTATGGCCGAGCCTGGTGCCTATATCGTGACAGCTCGTCACCCGAAACTCTCTACATTGAATAAGGCCGCCGAAGGTGTCGGTACTTTGATCGATGGAAAGAAAGGTGTGGTTTCCAATGCCACGAAGTTTGTCTATGCCTTGCCTGAAGACGCCACAACCGAAGATTTGAAGAAAGCCCAAGCACATGATGTTTGGTATGTAGGCGGCATCACCGATGAGAACGCCCGTGAGGTGGAGGTGAAGCTGGATTTCCTGAAGCCTGGAACGAAATACGAAGCCACGATTTATTGTGATGCCAAAGACGCCAGCGGCATTCCCGACGAACATTACAATGCGCAAGCCTACACTATCACCAAGAAAACGGTGACAAACAAATCAAAACTGAAAGTGAGAATGGCACCTTGCGGCGGATTCGCGGTTTCGTTGCGTTCGTTGTAAAACATGTAGAGTCGGTGTCACACCGACTCTACAATTTTTATAACAGATTTTTTGTCGACAGCAGTCCACAAGCTGCGTCAATGTCTTGTCCGCGTGAAGCACGGATGGTGGCGATGATGCCCTTCTCATTCAGCGCGTCGCGGAACCAGGTCATCGTGGCGGCATCGGGGCTCTTCAGCGGGATGCCGGGCACGGCGTGATACCTTATTAAATTAAAACGACACCGTGTGCTGCCGAGCAGCCTTGCAATCTCCTTGATGTGATCCTTGCTGTGGTTGAGGTCTTTGAAGATGATGTACTCGAAAGATAGGCGGCGTTGGCCGTGCCAGTCGTGCTGTTTCACAGCATGAATGACCTCCTTGATGGGATAGCTCTTTTCGACGGGCATCAGCTTGAGGCGTTCGTCGTGGAAGGGACTGTGCATCGAGATAGCGAGGTTGCATTTCGACTCTTCGAGGAAACGCTTGAGATTGGGAATAAGGCCGCAGGTCGAAACGGTGATGCGGGTCGGGCTCCAGCCCAAGGCCCAGTCTTGGGTGAGAATGTCGAGTGAGCGCATCAGGTTGTCGTAGTTGGCCAAAGGTTCGCCCATGCCCATGAATACGATGTTGGTGAGTGTGTCGAACTCGGGTAGGCTGAGGATTTGGTTCATGATCTCGGCCACGGAGAGGTTCTTTTGGAAGCCCTGTTTTCCTGTGGCGCAAAAGAGACAATCCATTTGACAGCCGACCTGCGTGGAGACACACAGTGTGGCACGCTCGCGGTCGGGGATGTAGGCCGCCTCAATGAAATGCTCACCAGCAGGAAAGAGGTATTTCTTCGTGCCATCGGTTGACACCTGTTCCTTGACTGGAACCTTCAGTCCAGTCTCATATTGCTCTGACAACAAGGCTCTTGCGCTCTTGCTGAGGTTGGTCATGTCCTCAATGGAGGCGCAACGCTTCTGGTAAATCCAGTCCACAATCTGTTTGCCCGTGAACTTGGGCAGTTCCAATTTCTCGACCACTTCTTGAATCTCGGCGGGGGTCTTGCCTAAAAGTATCATTTTTTCCATGCCGCAAAAATAAGGAAAAATGATGTGTTCTTGTTTGGACAAGGTCGCAAACACCAAAAAATGTTTACTTTTGCACCCGTGTTTCGAAATATCATGAAAAAAATGACCCTTATATTCAGTCTTTTGGCGGCCTTGTTCGCCATGCCTTCATGCGGTACTAATACTTCAGGCAATGTAGTTGAAAAACAAGAACCTATCGTGGAAATGAGCCTGATGGACACTGTCGTCACCGTTCCCGCTGATACGGCGACTTATTATTCCGAGGTGGTGAACAAAAAGAACTGCTTCATCCTCATTTCCAAGCCTGAATATCGGCTTTATGTTTGCGAGGTGGTGGACGGCGACACCCTCAAGCGCGTGCATTATCCCGTTTGCGTGGGCTTGAAGAAAGGTCAAAAAGAGAAGAAAGGAGACATGAAGACACCCGAATGTACGGCCGATAATCCCTTCACTATCACTGAAATAGTGGATGCTTCCCAATGGACACACGACTTCGGTGACGGTCGCGGTGCGATTTTGTCATACGGTCATTGGTTCATGCGACTGAAAACGCCAGGCCATTCGGGTATTGGCATCCATGGTAGCACCAACAACGAAAGTTCGGTGCCAGGACGTGGCAGCGAGGGCTGCATCCGACTCCGCGACGACGACTTGATTCAACTCAAAGAGAACTATGCTTTTGTTGGGATGCGAGTCGTGATACTCGCTGATGAATAAACGAAAAAGGTTCCGAACATCGGAACCTTTTTTCGTCTTCAGTCTACTTCTGAATTATTTCATAGCCTGTTCCACGGCGACGGCGACGGCGACGGTGGCACCCACCATCGGGTTGTTGCCCATGCCGAGGTAACCCATCATCTCGACGTGTGCCGGTACGGATGAGGAGCCTGCAAACTGGGCGTCGCTGTGCATGCGGCCCATGGTGTCGGTCATACCATAGCTGGCAGGACCAGCAGCCATGTTGTCGGGGTGCAGGGTGCGGCCCGTGCCACCGCCAGAGGCGACGGAGAAGTAGGGCTTGCCTGCCAACAGACGCTCTTTCTTATAGGTGCCCGCCACAGGGTGTTGGAAGCGGGTCGGGTTGGTCGAGTTGCCCGTGATGGACACGTCAACGTTCTCCAGCCACAGGATGGCCACGCCTTCACGGACGTCGTCGGCACCGTAGCAGTTCACCTTCGAGCGGAGACCTGTGGAGTAGGGGATACGCTCCACGACGGTCACCTTGCCGGTGTAGTAGTCGAACTCGGTGCGGCAATAGGTGAAGCCGTTGATGCGGCTGATGATCTTGGCGGCGTCTTTGCCGAGGCCGTTGAGGATGACGCGCAGGGGTTTCTGGCGCACCTTGTTGGCCATCTCAGCGATCTTGATGGCGCCTTCGGCGGCGGCGAAGCTCTCGTGGCCGGCCAAGAAGGCGAAGCACTCGGTCTCCTCGCGGAGCAGACGGGCGGCGAGGTTGCCGTGGCCGATACCGACCTTACGGTCGTCGGCGACGGAACCGTCGATACAGAACGACTGCAGGCCTTCACCGATGGCTTCGGCGGCATCGGCAGCGGTCTTGCAGCCCTTCTTGATGGCGATGGCGGCACCGCAGGTGTAGGCCCACTTCACGTTCTCGAAGCAGATAGGCTGGGTTTCTTCGGCCATTGTGTAGGGGTCGATGCCCTTGGCTTCGCAAATCTCGTCGGCTTCCTCGATGCTGTTGATGCCGTATTGGTTCAAAACTTTCAGGACATTGGCCATGCGGCGTTCCTGACTTTCAAATTTTACTTCTCTTCTTGCCATGGTATGTCCTCCTTATTCTTTACGTGGGTCAATGTATCTGACTGCCTCGGCGAAACGGCCGTAAGTGTTTGTAGCTTTCCTGAGGGCTTCGTTTGCGTCATCGCCATTCTTGATGTAGTCCATCATCTTGCCGAGGCTGATAAATTCGTAACCGATAATTTCGTTGTTTTCGTCCAAGGCGAGGCGGGAGCAGTAGCCTTCGGTCATCTCAAGGTAACGGGGACCTTTTTCGAGGGTGCCGAACATGGTGCCGACTTGGCTGCGCAGACCTTTGCCGAGGTCTTCCAACGAAGCACCAATCAGCAGGCCGCCTTCTGAGAAGGCCGATTGTGAGCGACCGTAAACGATTTGCAGGAAAATCTCGCGCATGGCCGTGTTGATGGCGTCGCAAACGAGGTCGGTGTTGAGGGCTTCGAGGACGGTCTTGCCAGGCAGGATTTCGGCGGCCATGGCGGCAGAATGGGTCATACCTGAGCAACCGATGGTCTCAACCAAAGCCTCTTGGATGATGCCGTCTTTCACGTTGAGGGTCAACTTACAAGCGCCCTGTTGGGGAGCACACCAGCCGATACCGTGGGTAAAACCGCTGATGTCTTTCACATCTTTGACGCGCACCCACTTGCCTTCCTCCGGAATCGGAGCGCTTGGATGGTTGGCGCCTTTCTTCACGCAACATTGAAGTTGCACTTCGTGTGTGTAAATCATTATTTTCTAACTGTTTAATTTGTTTTTCAACGAAAAAAGCCCTCAAGGACATGCTTGAAGGCTATCTGGTACCGAAGGCCGGGATCGAACCGGCACGAGTGTTACCTCATCGGTTTTTGAGACCGACGCGTCTACCGATTCCGCCACTTCGGCATGGTTCGGCGTGCTCACCAGAACGGGTATCTGGTTCTGAAACGCGGCTGCAAAATTACGGATTTTTTTTGTTTGCGCAAGTAACTTTTGAAAAAAACGTTGTTTTTATTGATTCTGTTGATGTAAAGTATTGGAATTCAATTGCTTTATATTTATTGCTTGTTTTGTGAAATAAAGTGTTGTCAACAAAGAGAAAATCGCTAATTTTGCAGCCTCAATCAACACATTTACAAATGCCAGGAAAATTCGTTTCCATTTTTGCCGGAAGAGCCACTTCGGAACTGGGTGCAAAGATTGCGGAAGCCTATAGTCGCCAAGAGAATAAGCCAGATTTCAAATTGGGGAATTCTCCAGTATCCGTTTTCTCTGACGGTGAATTTCAACCTTGTTATGAAGACAGCATCCGTGGTCATCACGTGTTTATTGTGCAGTCCACCATGCCGCCTACCGAGAATCTGATGGAGCTTTTGCTTATGATTGATGCGGCCAAGCGCGCCTCGGCCCATAAAATCATCGCCGTGATTCCTTATTTCGGATGGGCTCGTCAGGACCGTAAGGACCAACCTCGTGTGAGCATTGGCTCCAAGTTGGTGGCCAACTTGTTGGTTGCTGCTGGTGTCAACCGCATCATCACACTCGACCTTCATGCCGACCAAATCCAAGGTTTCTTCGACATCCCCGTGGATGCACTTTATGCTTCCAGCCTCTTTATTGACCATATCAAGAAGATGCAAATCGAAGACCTGCTGATCGCTGCTCCTGACCTTGGCGCCTCAAAGCGTGCTTCAGCCTACGCCAAACGTCTCGGTTGCGACCTTGCCATCTGCCACAAGCATCGTCCGCGTGCCAATGTGGTCGACAGCATGACCCTCATCGGCGACGTGAAAGACAAGAACGTGATTATCATTGACGACATCATCGACACAGCTGGCACGATTGTGAAGGCTGGTCAGTTGATTATGGACAACGGGGCCAAGAGCGTCCGCGCCTTCGCCACCCATGCCGTTTGCAGCGGTCCTGCCATGGAGCGTTTGGACAATTCGGTGTTCAGCGAGGTAGTGGTCACCGATTCCATTCCGTTGCCGGCCAACGCATCAAAGAAGATCCATGTGGTCAGCACGGCCGATTTGTTTGCCGATGTCATCCACCGCGTGGAATCGTATGAATCGATTAGTTCATTATTCAAATAATGCAAAATCCTGTAGAGACGCGATTTATCGCGTCTCCACAAACAACAATAAACAATTAAACAACAATCAATTAAACAATCAAACACAATGAAAACTGTATCATTGAGCGGTTCTCTCCGCGAGAACGTAGGGAAAAAGGATACTAAGGCTTTGCGTAAGGCCGAGATGGTTCCATGTGTCATGTACGGTGCAGGTGAGGAGCAAGTGCACTTCGCCACTCCTGCCAAGAATTTTTCCAAGATTCTCTTCACCCCTGAGACTTACATCATCGATTTTGAAGTCAACGGCAAGACTTACAAGACTATTCTTCAGGACATTCAGTATCATCCTGTGACTGACCAAGTGTTGCACGCCGACTTCCTTATCGTGAAGGAAGACAAGCCCGTCACCGTTGTGCTGCCTATCGCCCTCGAAGGCTCGGCTGCCGGTGTCATGCGTGGTGGTAAACCCAAGATGGGTATCAAGAAGGTGAAGGTTTGCGGTCTGATTAAGGATCTCCCGGACTATGTGAAAGTCAACATCAGCAATGTGAACATCAACGAAGCCATCAAGGTGAAGGATCTGAACATTGAGAATGTGACGCCTGTCACTCCTGGCTACACCGTCATCTTTGCAGTCAACGCTGCCCGTGGTGCTGTTGCTGCATCCGAAGAGACTGAAGAGTAAATTTTTTTGTTTTCATAATGAGGGCCGTCTTCGGGCGGCCTTTTTTAGTTGGTAGTTATCAGTTGCCAGTTGTTGGGCTGTCACAGCGTGGCAGCCGAAGATTATATATAGTAATGTCAATAATTAGTTGTATCTTTGCACGCCTTTTTCGTAAAGAAAAACAAAACCAACCCAATGAGATGAAATACCTGATAGCCTGTTTGGGAAACATAGGTGCCGAATACGACAACACCCGTCATAATATTGGCTTCAAGATTGCCGACCGTTTGGCGAAAGACCTTGAGGGTACTTTCACCACAAACCGACTTGCCCAGACTTCGGAGATGAAATACAAGGGCAAGACCCTGCTTGTCATCAAACCCACGACCTACATGAACCTGAGCGGCAAGGCGGTGAAGTACTGGCTGCAGCAGGAGAAGATTCCAATGGAGAATCTGTTGGTCGTCAACGATGACATCGCTTTGCCTTTGGGCTCGTTACGCCTACGCAAACAGGGTGCCGACGGTGGCCATAACGGCCTGACTGACATCATCGAGAAGTTAGGCACTAATGTGTTCTGCCGTCTGCGTTTTGGTTTGGGCGACGACTTCCCGCGTGGCCGTCAGATTGATTTTGTGCTGGGTCAATGGAAGCCCTCAGAAGAGCCCATTGTCGACCAAAAAGTGGATGAAGCTGTGGAAATCATCAAGAGTTTTGTCGTTCAGGGGCCGGACAGGACGATGAACCAGTATAATAAACGTTAATCGTTTTCTTCTACCTCCCTTGCCTTCTTTTCTTTCAAAGACCCTTCAAAAATATCAAACCTCACAAAACGGCACTCCAAAGGCCCGTTCCAAACGGGGATCTTAGCTGTGGGCTTTAGGCCGACATGCTTTAAGGCCACGGCATCGTCAGTGATGAGCCAGCACTGGAAGCCTTGGAAGTTGTGCTTTAGGGTGTGCCCGATTTCCTCATATAGCGTGTCGATGTCGTCTTCCTCTAAACGGTCACCGTAGGGCGGGTTGATGATGAGGATGCCACCGCCTTCGGGTGGGGTGAGGTCGTGCATGTCCTTTTTCATCAGGTGGATGTCGTGCTGCAGGTGAGCGTAGTTGATGTTGTCTTCAGCAATGGCCACGGCCTTTGGTGAGCGGTCGGAGGCCCATATTTCATGGTCGAAATCACAAATCTTTTCATCGGCCTCTTGGCGGATGCGCTGCCACAGTTCGGCATCGTAATCATCCCATTTCATGAAACCCCATTGCTTGCGATAGTAGCCCGGCGGTATCTTCATCGCATACATCGCTGCCTCGATGGGCAATGTGCCCGAACCGCACATGCAGTCAAGGAAGTTGCTGTCGGCCTTCCAGCCTGAGAGTTGGATAAGACCTGCCGCCAGCACTTCGTTCATCGGGGCCTTGTCGACTTGTTTGCGGTAGCCACGATGGTGCAGACTCTCGCCCGAACTGTCGAAGAGGATGGTTACTTTGTCCTCGCGGATATGCAAATTGATGCGCAGGTCGGGGCTCAAAGTGTTGATGTTGGGACGGATGCCATACACATCGCGGAATTGGTCGACGATGGCATCTTTCATGGTCAGACCTGCATATTGCGAGTGGGTGAAAAACCGTCCGCTCGTCACGGCATCGATGCAGAAGGTCTGGTCGGTGCGGAGCAACTCACACCAGTTGATTTCCTTCACCTTATTATATAAGTCATCGGGGTTCTTGGCAAAGAAGTTCTTGAAAGGCTTCAACACCTTGAGGGCTGTGCGCACCTCATAATTAATCCGGTACATCAGTTCCTTGTTGCCTTCGCAAATGACGGCGCGGTGCATGGGGCGCACGTTTTTTGCTCCTAAGGCCTTAATCTCGGCGGCCAGCACGTCTTCGAGTCCGGCGGCAGTTTTGGTGATCAGTTGGTAATTGTCTTCCATGCGTGGTAATTTGCTGCAAAAATAAGGTTTATTGTTGAATCGTTGAAGAGTTTAACCGTTTAATTGTTGAATCAAGGAGATTTTCGAGGGGAGATACGATTTATTTTTCTAAATTTGCCGCCGCTTTAACCGAATTTTAAATTTTAAATTTTTAATCTTTAAATTATATGAAGAAAGTATTAGGAATCATCGCGATGGCCATCATGGTTTCGGTGGGTCGCGTGTATGCCGATGAAGGCATGTGGCTCCCGATGTTCGTCGAGCGCCTGAACTATGTTGACATGCAGAAGATGGGGCTGCAACTGACC
>JAFWRA010000290.1 GCA_017508895.1 Bacteroidales bacterium | reverse complement strand
TGATGTCGAAAGCAATGCCTTGTTGGGTTTGTGTCCCTGGATCAATCATGGGCTGCCACCCCGTAGCCTCGGAATAGATGCGAGCCTCGCCCGTAGTGGTTTCGCCCAATCGAGTGACGGGAATCACATGCACATCGTCGCTTAACGAGCCTTTGAACGATGCCACAAACCAATAGGTGTGATTTGGTTCCAATTCCATCCCCATTCCCACATGTTCCAAATGGGCCAGGGTGTAAAAAACAGGCCGACTGACATCCGAGAAATCGTCCTCGCCGGCGCGGTAGATGTGAGCCCATTCATAGCAGTCATACCAACCAGAATAAAGACAATTGATGCCATCCCCACCGCCTATAGGACTTCCTCCATTCAGCGGGTCGCCGTCATAAATGGTAAGGTAGGCAGCCGTAATGGTTGAAGTCGGTGTTGGGCCTTCATAGACATAAAAGCGGAGGCCGGCAAAACTGGTGGGAGCACCTTCGGGAATGGTGAACTTGTCCATCACCTTGAAACCTGCTTCTTTATCGGCGTTGAAACCGTATGCTGTTAAGCCGTCATGCAATGCACTGACATCCCAACCATCGTTGTAGCCCGCGCCCGGATGGGTGATAACATCGGGCTCACCAATGAACCACTTCTGATTTTCTCCGTCTTTGGATTTGAAAATCTCATACGGCGTATCCCAAGTCAGTTCCACATGGGTCGAGTCGATGAACTTGCCGTGAAATTCGTAAACACCGTCGAAATTGGAGCAAGAAGAATAAGTGAAAGTTAACGATGTGGTATCGGAGATGCCGTCGGTGAGGATGCTTGCCACCGAAAGGGTATAGTCGTGGCCTTTCTGCAAGGTGTCCGTGTCGATTTGGTACTCGTTTTCAATAATATCGCCAATCAGAACATCATCCAGCCACAACCTGAAACCGAGGATGTTGTTGGAAACAGGTTCTTCCGTTTCACCAATAATGCACACATTGTCGATGGCAAAATGGTCTTGGGGGTAGCGACTCTTGAAGCGGAAACGCATCTCGAAATGATGTGAAATCATCTCGGTTATTTCGCCAAGGAACCTTCCTGATTGGGCGTTCCAAGGCAAGAAAAGACTTTCCCATGACCAAGACACGCCATCACTTCTCATTTGACACTCGCCCTCGGTATCGCTCCAATCCTCCATATAATCATAGTCGAACATGACGAAAGTCCTTTTGTAGCCACGCAAATCGATAGCGGGTGAATGGAAACACTCTTCCATGTAATCTGTGCTGTTCAATTGGTTGGATTGGACATAGAGGTATGTAGAACCGTCAGGCGGAAAGTTGAGTTGCGGATTGGTGGCAGGCGACTCAAAACGCCATGGCTCCAGAATATTGCCTTCGCTGTAAATGGTCCAGCCTTCAGGCAGTTGGCCATCATTAAAGTCGAAAACGGTTTGTTCAAAAAAATCAGGACTCACCCAGGTGGCATACCCCGTAGCACCCACTTCCAGTTTGAACGGTTTCTGCGCGTAAATATGCACCACCCCTCCCGCCATCAGCAGGAGCGCAAGCAGGGCATAAATCTTCAAGTATTTCATCTAATCGTGATTTTGTTCGTGTAAACTTTACCTTCCGCATCCATGATGCGCACCAGATAAACCCCATCCGCCAAATCCGCTACATCAATCTCATTCGTCCGCCGCACCGTCTTCACCACCTGCCCAAGTGCATTGTAAACCTGCACCTCATCAGCAACAACCCCCTCAATGCGAACAACCCCATTGGCAGGATTGGGATATACAGTAACATTAGTTCCGCCACCATTTTCATCCACAACATCCGTCTGTTCACAATACACGATGTTGTATGCCTTGGAAGTCAGACCACCGCTGTAAACCGCCAACACATGGTATTTCAGCCGTCCGTTGCCTAAATATAGGTCTGTGTATTCCGTTTCGGTAATCAAATCCCCACTAATCAAAGTCTCGCCTCGATAAACCCGATAGCCGACCAGTGCCTCTTCCGGCCTGAGTTCCGGCTCTGTCCATCGGAGAGTGACACTGTTTTGGTCGAAGTCCGCAACTTCACAATCCATCACCGGGGAGTGTTGGCTGTGCCAATCTGGCCTGAAATGATGGAAATAGGTAGTCACCAAGGTCTCGCCATAATCGCGGTAATAGTCAATCCAAATCTTTCCGCTGTTGGCATAATTAAATGAATTCTCTCTTTTTATGGAATAAAAGACGCCAGGCTCTCGGTCAACCATAAACTCCCAACTGTCCATAACATACACATCACCAATGATCAATGAATCAACGGTCATCACCATTTGTTGGTGTTGTCCGTAATCGGAGCTGAAGAACAACTTGTACGACATAATATAATTATTGGGGTCGTCGTACGATGGATAATAGGTGTAAAGTTCGCCCTCTTTCGCGCCAGCCCTCATGTTCAGAAAGCCTTGTTCTGCATAATAGACCGTGTCGACGGTCTGGTTGAAATCCATCGAGTGAGTGAGGAACCACGATGACAATTCATCAGAATAATCTTCTCTGAAAAACTCACCGACACTCCATCCTGCTACAATGCTCATATAAAAGGCAGGGATATCCAAGGTTTCAAAATGGCTCCCGTAATCATAACTAATTCTCAGCTCCTCAGGATTGATATTTGTCTTGAGAAGTACGCCAGGTGCATTCTTGAAAGTCCAATACTCATCTGAGTAAGATGACAGGTCGTCGATGGCTTCCCAAGTGTGGCCGTAGTCCATGCTTCTGTACAGTTTGTTCGTCTGACCGGCTCCATCATCTTTGTTATAAAGCACTCCAGGTGTGGCATCTGTTATAAAGTCGTTGCCAATGCCCATCGCTTCCGGGTCATCAATGAGGTAGGAATAAGGCAGTTCGACCTTCTTGCCGTGTTCGGTGTAATGGGCCACGCTCCTTATGCCAGAGCCGCCACTGTTGTCTTCCCAACCCACGAAGGAATAGAACTC
>JAFWRA010000289.1 GCA_017508895.1 Bacteroidales bacterium | reverse complement strand
GACCGTGAGCGGCATCGTCGAGGCCTACAACAGAGAGGTTGAGGTCTGGGGCGCCGACAAGATCGACTACGACGAAACCCGTCTCGGCTTGAGCGGTTCGCCCACCAAGGTGTTCCAGTCGTTCCCGAAGGCCATGAAGGCTCCGGGCGAGGTCCACGAAGTGAGCGAAGAAGAAGCCGTCGAGCTGATTGTCAATAAGTTAAAAGAAAAACACATCATCTAAAAGTTACAGCCATGGAATTGAAAGATTATAAGAACGTATTCGTTTTCGCAGAACAGCGTGAAGGTAACATCCAATCCGTTGCTTTCGAACTTTTAGGAAAGGCTCGCGACCTTGCCGATGCTCTCGGTGAAAAGGTTGTGGCTATGTTGCTGGGTTACAATGTGAAAGATCAAGCCCAGAAGTTGATCGAATTCGGTGCTGATGAGGTCATCGTCGCTGATGCCGTTGAACTGAAGGATTATCTTTCGGAGCAATACACCCAAGTTGTGGACCAGATTGTCAAGGAACGCAAGCCCAACATCGTGCTTTATGGTGCCACCACCATTGGCCGCGACATGGCTCCGCGTATCGCCTCGCGTCTGAAGACCGGTCTGACCGCCGACTGCACCAAGCTCGAAGTCGTTGCTGACGAAAAGAGCAACAACGAGCTGCAGTTCCGCATGACCCGTCCCGCTTTCGGCGGCAACTTGATGGCTACCATCATTTGCCCGAACACCCGTCCGCAGATGTCCACTGTGCGTCCTGGCGTGATGCAGAAGCGTCAGCGCGAGGAAGGCCGTCAAGGTGTGGTCACCAGCTTCGTCCCGACTTTTGACACCAGCAAGTTCAAGGTGAAACTCGTCGAGACCATCCGTGAGGAGAAAGCCATGGTTGATATTGCCGATGCCAAGATTTTGGTTTCGGGCGGTCGTGGCGTCCAGAACAAGGAAGGCTTCGATAAGCTACAGGCTTTGGCCGATGTGCTTGGCGGACAGGTCTCCTCGAGCCGTGCCATGGTCGACAACGGCGTGATGCCTCATGAGCGTCAGGTTGGTCAGACGGGTAAAACCGTCCGCCCGAACCTCTACATGGCTTGTGGCATCAGCGGTGCCATCCAGCACCTTGCCGGCATGGAAGAGTCCGACTTCATCATCGCCATCAACAAGGACAAGTTCGCGCCCATCTTCAGCGTCGCCGACCTCGGCATCGTTGGTGATTTGCACAAGATTGTCCCCATGCTGACGGAGAGATTGAAGAAGGAAGTGGAGAAGTAATCTCTCAGTATTATGTCGTTCTTTGTAGAGACGCGATTAATCGCGTCTCTACGAGGGCGACAATTGAATTAAATAATGGGAGCATTTCTTACATATGCGCTGGATGAGGGTAATAATCTTGTCTATGTTGATAATGTGGCTAAAGGTGCAAAATGTGCATGTCATTGTCCGCATTGTGAAGCTCCTCTTTATGCAAAAAATTCTGGACTAGTACGAGAACATCATTTTGCACACGCCAAAGGACACGAATGTGAAAGTGCTTTTGAAACATCACTTCACTTATTGGCAAAAGAGATTCTAATAGAAACGGGAAAAATTATGTTACCACATTCAGAATACAAATCTTTTCCGTTTGGATTGGTAAGATTGCACAATATACAGGCAGAAAAATGGGATGACGTTTATAGATTTCGCCCTGATGTTGAGGGAATAATGGATAATGGGGAACGACTCATTATAGAATTCTTTGTCAGTCATAAAGTTGATGGGAAAAAGAGGAAAACAATTGTAGACAATCATCTTAAATGTATCGAAATAGATGTCAATTATCAGGCATTAGAGAAAGAAGAATTGCGTGATTTTTTGGTCAATTCACACGAAGATAGAAGATGGATTGAATCAATGCCTTTGCCAACTAAAAAGACCGAAGATTCTTTTTCTTATGGTCGTAATCCTCAATATGATATTGCCCGAGATTTGTTAAAAAATGCATTTGAAAAAGACTCTATTTATATAATGCCAACTCTAACAGGAGAGTTGTATAATCTTAAACAATACCGCTATGATGTTTGCGAAGTAAATACTAAATACAAAGGTTTCAAAAGCGATTTATTACTATATAGAAGTCTATCAAATAATAAAGGTTATATCTCTATCAACATTCGAGGTCGTCGCCGAAAAGAAGGTTTCAGGTACCCAAAAGGATTGCGAATTATTGACATAATACTGAAACATGCTTCGGACGATGAAGTCCATAACCAATTGAAAGAAGGCTATCTGATAGGTTCTTTTTTCATTGATATTCTATATATGGGTTTTAATGAAGCATAATACTAAACAATTATTCATGGATTGAATACTATTATTACATGCCGAAAGAACAAAACACCCTAATCCTCTACAACGACTCTGAAGGCAAAGTGAACGTAAATGTCCGCTTCGCTGACGAAGACGTTTGGCTGACACAAGCTCAACTAGTGGAGATTTACCAGACGAGCAAATCCAATGTAAGTGAACATCTAAAGCATATTTTTGCTGATGGTGAATTGCAAAAAGAACTGGTTGTTCGGAATTTCCGAACAACCACTCAACATGGTGCCATTGAAGGTAAAACGCAAACCCATGAGGTGAGTTTTTATAACTTGGATGTTATTATCGCCCTCGGCTACCGCGTCCAATCGCCCGTGGCAGTGCGTTTCCGCCGTTGGGCTACTCAACGCTTACACGAATACATCCAAAAAGGCTTTGCCTTGGATGACGAGCGGCTGAAGCAAGGCGGCAATCGCTATTTCAGGGAACTCTTGCAGCGCATCCGCGACATCCGTTCCTCAGAGCGCAATTTTTATCAGCAAGTGACTGACATCTATGCTACGGCTGTCGATTACGACCCACGCAGCGAAATGACCAGAATGTTCTTTGCTACCGTACAGAACAAACTCCATTACGCCGTGCATGAACAAACAGCCGCTGAAGTGATTTACAACCGCGTGGACAACGAGAAGCCTTTTGTTGGAATGACTAACTTCAAAGGCAATTATGTTACCAAGGACGATGTGAAGATTGCCAAAAACTATCTTTCCGAATTAGAGTTGCAACGCCTTAACTTGCTGGTTTCCGGCTTTTTGGATTTTGCAGAGTTCCAAGCCCTTGAAATGAAGCCCATGACCATGCGGGATTGGATAGAATCTCTTGACAATCAAATCCTTGCCAACAGAAGAAAAGTGTTGGAAGGTAAGGGGAGTGTCTCTCACGAAGAAGCCATTAAAAAGGCAGAACAAGAGTTTGAAATCTACCGCAAACGCGAGATGGAGCAACTTGAAAGTGACTTCGACCGTGCCATAAAACAACTACCAAAACAATGAACGACCTCACCAAACCCTTAGACCTCGCCTACGAAGCCGGCTCCATCCTTTTGGAAAACGGCGCCGAGATTTCGCGCGTGGAGGAGACCATGCGGCGCATCGCCAGCCACTATGGTGTTGAGGACGAGAGTTTCTTCGTGCTCAGCAACGGCATCATGGCCACGGGCAAGAATTATGCCCGATCCAAGTTCAGTCCTATCAAGGGAGCGAGTCTTGATAAGGTGGTGGCCGTCAATCAATTGTCGCGCAAGGTGGAACAAGGCCAGTACACTTTGGAACAGCTTGAGTATAGACTGAAGCAAATCCGCGCCATGAAAGCCAAACCCGCTTGGGAG
>JAFWRA010000288.1 GCA_017508895.1 Bacteroidales bacterium | reverse complement strand
TTTTTGATTCTCTCCATTTTTGTTGACTATTGTGTCAACTTTTTTCAGCGTAAGACAACCATGCTTTTTACGAGGAGAAATCCGCTGAGGGAGGCGATAACGCGAAAAATACGCTTAATGGGTTAAAATCTCCAACCCTGTCTCCGTCATCAGGAAGGTGTGCTCCCATTGTGCGGAGGGCAGTTCATCCTCGGTGATGACGGTCCAACCATCGGCGCTGTCGACAAAGACCTTCCACGTGCCCATGTTAATCATCGGCTCGATGGTGAACACCATGCCGGGGACAAGAAGCATGCCTGTGCCCTTCTTGCCATAATGCAGCACCTCGGGATCGTCGTGGAACTTGACACCCACGCCATGACCGCAGAGGTCGCGCACCACACTGAAACCGTTCTTGTGGGCGTGTTGCTGGATGGCGTTGCCGATGTCGCCTACAAAACCAAAAGGCTTGGCAGCTTCCATGCCCACATAGAGGCATTCTTTAGCGACGTCAACCAATTTCTGCTTGCGAGCTGAGGTCTTACCGATGACATACATGCGCGAGGCGTCGGCATAATAGCCATCCAAAATGGTGGTGCAGTCCACGTTGACGATATCACCCTCCTTGAGAATTTCCTTGGCGGAAGGGATGCCATGGCAGACCACTTCATTCACAGAAACACACACACTTTTCGGGAAGCCTTCGTAACCCAAAGTGGCGGGGATGGCACCATGCTCAATGGTGTAGTTATGCACCAGGTCGTTGATTTCCAACGTGCTCATGCCGACGTGGATCTTCTCGCCTACGAGGTCGAGGATGGCCGTGTTGATGACGCCGCTCTTCTTGATACCTTCAATCTCCTCAGGGGTGCGGATGAGGCTTCGTTTGGGCACCATCGCGCCTTTGGCCTCCATCGCCATCACCTTTTTGTCCAATGCTGTCGGTTCTTGTCCGGCCGGCACACGCCACTTTTTACGCCTGTTAAACATATTGTTTGAATTTGGGCTGCAAAAGTACGTTTTTTTTCAATTCATTTGACTATAACCGTCCCCAACACCTTATTAATCTGCATGCGGATGTCGTCGAGGTCTTTCTTCCGCTTCAACAAAATGAGTTGGTCGTCCAAGTTTTCAGTGGTTTTCAGTTCCTCCTCAACGGCCTTGCGACGGTCTTCAATGATGAGGTCCTTGTAGCGGTAAAGCGAAGATAATACAGTGTTTCTCAGATTGTTCTCTTCCTGTTTAACAAAAATGCTGTATTTATCCCATTTGTCGAGTTTGTATGGTGAAAACAGCAGGTCGACGGCCAATTGCGCAATGGTTTCGTCCTCGTTGGAGGTGAAATAATGGCCTTCAGGAATGGGACCTTCATCAATGGCATGGTCGAAAATGTCGAAGATTTTCTTGTTGACGGCGTTGGTGAAAACGAAACCGTCGTTTTTCAAGTCATCAATAATGAATTGTGCCACAGAAACTTGCTCGTAAATCCTTTGTCCTTCCTCGTCAATGCGCTCGTCCACAATCATTTCTTTACCGTACATCAGTAGCAGTTTCACCAACTCTCGTTCCTGATAATAACCTGCAGGCAGCTGCTCTTCGACGGTTTCCTCTTGCTTAGGCACCGTCGTGGTTTCCGTCTCGGGAACCACATTATCCTCAATGCCCAAGGTTTTCTTCATCTTCGCCCTGAGAATCTTGTTCAGCTCGTTGGTGAGCGTTTGCTCGGGCATGTCCAAGAGGCGGCTGCATTCCTTCACATAGGTGATGCGGAAGATGCTGTCGGGGATGACAGAAATGGTCTCCACAATGTCACGAATCACCTGTCCTCGCTTGATGGGGTCGTTCTCGGCATCCTTAAGCAACAATTCTGTCTTGAAACGGATGAAATCTTTCGCATTCTCTTTCAAGTAGTTGCTGACATACTCCACCGAAAACTCCTTGCCGAAGGTGTCGGGGTCGTGTTCGGGGGGCAGCACCACCACGCGAACGTTCATTCCCTCGGAGAGGATCATGTCGGTACCACGCAGTGCGGCATGGATACCCGCCGCATCGCCGTCGTAAAGCATGGTGATGTTCTTCGTGTAGCGCTTCACGAGGCGAATCTGCTCCATCGTCAGCGACGTGCCACTGCTGGCCACCACATTCTCAATGCCGATCTGGTGCATGCGAAGCACATCGAAATAACCTTCAACGAGAATACACTCGTCCTGTTTGGCGATGGCGTTTTTGGCGAAATAGATGCCATAGAGTGTCTGTTTCTTTTGGTAGATTTCCGATTCGGGAGAGTTCTGGTATTTGGCTAATTTCTTTTCCGGATCAGTTTTCAAAATACGACCTCCAAAGCCGACAACTTTGCCTGTGAGGTTATGTATAGGGAACATCACACGACCGCGGAAGCGATCATAGAATTCATCATTTTGCCGTTTGATGGAAAATCCAACTTTTTCGAGAAATTCCGGATCATAACCATTTTGTTTGGCAAAAACTGTAAAAGCATCCCATTGGGCAGGACTATAACCAAGGTGGAACTTCTGGATGATAGGATCAAAATAACCACGTTCTCGGAAATACTCAAGACCAATTGTGCGTCCTTCCTCAGTGTTCCATAGCGTGTCAACAAAATACTTGTCCGCAAATTCATTGATATTGAACATCTTCTCACGCTCAGTCTGAGCCATCCGCTCTTCAGGCGTCAGTTCTTTTTCCTCAATTTTTATATTGTATTTCTTGGCAAGATACCGTAAAGCATCGGGGTAAGAAATATGCTCAATATCTCTGATGAATATCGCTGAATCGCCCGCCTTACCACAGCCAAAACATTTGAAGATATTGCGGGCTGGATTCACATTGAACGATGGCGTTTTTTCATCATGAAAAGGACACAGACCAATGAGGTTTGTTCCACGTTTTTTCAGTGTGACAAACTCACTTGCAACCTCTTCAATACGAGCGGTTTGCAAAATCTGCTCTACTGTCTCATTTGGAATGGCCATCGTTGTGTTTTGTTTTGCAAAACTACGAAATTAATTTGAATTGAATTCTATTCTGTTTTTGCCCTTGATTTCGTGTAAAAAACATGTACCTCACAACCTTGATTTCGTGTATATTTTTGACAATTCAAAGCTTTCGATGGCTTGTTGGCACAATAGCACAAATGCATAGTATTGTCTATCGTCGCATCGTCGATTTCAACGTAGTTAAAGCACGAATAACGAAACTGACCAACTCCCAACTAACAACTACTCTAAACTTCCCACAACTCTAAACTCTAAACCCTCAACTCTAAACTAACCCAGGCCGCAGGCCGTGGGATTACTCCTTAATCCACTTCCCCGTTTCCGCCAAGGTCGTTGAGCCTGTCGAAACGCCCGAATACACCTTCCAAACATAAGTCCCCTCACTCCAATTCGTCGTATTGATGGTTGTGATACTCTCCGCAATCTCCTGCCTCCAAACCATCCTTCCATTCAAATCATACACCTCCACCCAAGCATCCTTCAATCCCGTCCTGATATTCAGCGCATCCTTTCCCGGATTGGGATAGGCCGTGGCAACAGCAAATCCATGCGAATGGGCTTCTTCAATATTCAAGAAGTCTGAGACGGTGATTTTAATGATGCAGTTTTCAGCCGCATGGGTGTTGTCGTCCAGCCCGTCGCAATACACCAGGCACCCGCCATCAGGACAGGCAACTAGGCACTCAGCAATGAGATACTTTGACGGATGGACATAATAAATCTCGCCGTATTTGTTCAGGTCTTGATCCATGTAGGCGACATAGAGGTTGTGGGGTACTGCTCCATCCATGCCTCCAGCCATATACACCTCATCAGATGAGCCGAAATCGATTGTGTATATGAGTCCGCCTTGACATACTGTTGGAGTATGTATACCCCAAGTATAATGCGTTTGGATCATGTTTTCGTCATAAACCGACATTAGGATATCTTGGTAGATTTCAGGATTGTTGTTATAGGCTGGCACCGACCATTTGTTGATGGAGTAAGTCTTTCCGCTGTATCGGTTGGTGCGGAAATAGGCGTTGTCACAACATGACACAGGCGGATAGGAAAGTTGGTCAACATTCACAATTGTATCCACAAGGTTCAAATCAGCGTCAAAAGTAAAGCAACTAAAGCCGTATGGGCCATCTGTCCGCTGCCTGATGATTCTGCAACCGAGGGAGTCGGGAGCGGTAACCAAGCCATGTCCCGAAAGCAAATCGGGATGGGCATCGATAAGGTTCTCCGCAAGCACATGCCCTTCATCGTCAAACTTCACAATCTTAATACCTTCATACTCGGTGATGTAGGAAAGAACAGCCCCTCCGTCTTTGTTGACAATGACGTTGACGGTCTTATTAATCAGATGCCCGTTAATTTCATAGAAATCGGAGCCGAACCAATTGTAGTCCTCAAAAGTCAGACTCAAATCCTCATGTATGTTGGCTTTATGGAAGGTACAGGTGTCGCTGCCCTTATGTCTTTTCAAGAAGTAGAAAAAAGGCTCGCGGTCTTGGAAACGGAAGATTTCTGTAATAAAAGAGGTTGCAGTATCAGCCAAAAACTCCTCGTTCCAAACCTGGACTGATGCCAGCACTTCGCCGTCATCGCGCATTTTTTGGACAAAAACCACAGGCTTGTTGTCGTCATTTGTCTTCGAAGCCAAAGAAAGTAATGTGGTTTCATCAATATAGTTCATGGCAAATACGACAGTATCTCCCGTTGACCTAATCTCTTCAAGATTGTAAGGATATTCTTGCCCTTGCATCGTCACCCCTCCCGCCATCAGCAGCAGGGCAAGCAGGGTGTAAAGTCTTATCGTTTTCATATTCATATCTGTCTTATTTGTCCTATAAGTCTCACTTCGTTAGCACGATAGCACGTAAGTACGAATAACGAAAATCCTATCTTCTCACAGCCACTTTCGCAATAAAGTTTCTCCCCTCCTCATCTGTAATGCGAAGTAGGTAAACCCCTTGCTGCAAGTCTGCCACATTGATTTCATTCGTCCCCCGCACCTTCTTCACCACCTGCCCAAAGGCATTGTACACCTCCACTTCGGCTGGCTGAATGCCTTCAATTATAACTTTCCCTTTGGCAGGATTGGGACATAGAGAAACTTGCTGCTGACCTTGTTCTTGAACCGATGTCTCATCAATATAGCAGGTGTTGTATTCAGGGTTCTCAAAGACCTGCTCACCGTCTTTGTATTCGCATAGCAAATTATTCTCGAAATCATAGTAATCCAAATATCCTATAGGGAAATTGTTCGGGAAAATGCCCTCACGGAAAGTCAAAGCATCATGCCACGGATAAACAGGGAGAGCGAAACGTATCACTTTCCTACCGTTTTCGAAAGACACGCTTTCCACGACAGACGGATGCGCCATCCCCCAATTACTAATTTGATAGAAAGTGTCACCGACTGTCAGCGACATGTCGCAAAGCAACACTTCTTCCTCGTCAATCATGGGGAAATAGCGATATAGCCTTCCCGTCGCGGTTTCTTCACGGAAATATAACTCTGCATTTTCAAAAAAGATTCCTCTGGGGGTAGCATGAAGATAATCGTGTCCGTTGATGTTGACCGTGTCGGCAGTATTGATTTCCATATAGCCGGTGGTGACCCAGTCTATACAATATTGGAGCACATTCAATCGTGTGGAATCTGCGCCAAAATAGGATTCATACTCTTGCGCTTGCATCGTCACCCCTCCCGCCATCAGCAGGAGCGCAAGCAGGGTGTAAATTCTTGTTGCTTTCATATTTATATTAGTCTTATTTGTCCTATTAGTCTCACTTCGTTAGCACGATAGTACGCATAACGTTAGCACGAAAAAAAGTCACTCCTTAATCCATTTCCCACTCTCAGCCTCAGAGCCATTCAACATCACCTTCCAAACATAAGTCCCCTCACTCCAATCCGTCGTATTGATGGCCGTGACATTCTCAGTAATATCCTGCCTATGCACAAGCCTCCCATTCAAATCATACACCTCCACTCGCGCATTTTTCAATCCCGTCCTGATATTCAGCACATCCTTCCCAGGATTGGGATAGGCGATGGCCACTTTCAGGCCACTGTCGTGGGCTTCCTCAATGCCCACAAAAGCTTCGGCGGGATACTTTCTTACATCATTCCATCTCTGGTTATTATTCAGGTTGTTTATCCGCGAAACCAATATCACCCCACCATCTTCCGTGGCTTTGATGCCGAATGCCGAAAAACTCTTTCTGTCCCCAAGTTCCCCGAAAAACAACGTTGAAATGGTGTCAAATTCTGGTGTCAGACGCTCTATCACAATCCATGAGTCCCCGTTGACAGACACGTTTTGATGCAATGTGTAGGCCATGTAAAGGCTGCCGTCTCTTGATAGGTCAACACATGTGTAATAGGTGGGAAAATCAAATTGTTCCGTCTTCCGTTCAGCATATCTGACAATTGGGGCAGTTCCTCCATTACCATTAATGTCGTCATTGTATTCATATAATACACTGCTATAATGATAGTCGTTGTTAATAAATGAACTTGTCAGATAAGTTGTTCCGCGCTGGCTGCGAATGATATTCATGTATTGGAACTCATCATTCCATGTAGGATGGACGGCATTTGAATGTCGGAAATAGCGAGTGCGCACTATATTGAAGTCATGGTCAAGATAGATGAGATTGCTTCGGTTCTCGCTGATGACATCATACTCAAAACCGTAATACAGGTAAAGGCTGTCTGCCTTTACGATGTGGTGACGGCAGAACCGATCATCAGGAAAAGCCCCCGAACGGAAATTGCCACAATAACTTGCCCTTCTCACCAAGCTGCCTTGTAAGTCCATCCTGAAAAACACCGTGGAGTCGTAGCCGCGAGGATTGTCATAGTCCCAACTGACATTTTTGGTATATGCGCCCACAATACTTCCGTCATCATCAACAAAGGCACTAATCGGGAAAATCTGCCCACATCTGTAATACATAAGTTGGTTCTGTTCGTTTCTCCATTCAAAAGTGTCGATGGGTATTTCCAGCTCGTGGCTTTCGGCTATCGAAAGGTCGTCATTGAGTTTGTACAGGCCGAGGATGCAGTGGTCGGTAACTGGCTCAAAGTTCTTGAAATAATTTGAGGAGCAAGTGTCATGGTCGGGGCTGTAGGTAATGAAAAGGAACACCTCACCCGAACCGCTTTCAAGCACATGCGGCATAGTCCCGAAATAGCCTTCCTTGGCATATTGCCTATGGTAAAGCTCCGTTCCCTCGGAAGACAGTGACTGTAGTGCAGGATGGGGAAAGTAGTACTTATAGAGACCGCAATCATCCTTGTAGACGGTTCTGCCCGACAACAAAACCGTACCGTCCGACAGTTCGTAAGGCTCGTCAGCCCTGAAAAAAGCGGTGTCTGCTTCAGCAAGGCTGGTTCTCCATGACCATTCTGGTTCTTGTGCGGAAGCCTTGGCCCCAAACACCAGCAGGAGCGCAAGCAGGGTGTAAAGTCTTGTCGTTTTCATCATATTATAGTTTTGTCGCAAAACTATAACAAAAAACCGAGTAAAAAACAATCCAAAGGACCAATACAGATTTTTGTTTTAAGGCGGTATTGAGAATCAGAAAGTTACAAGACCGAAATACAGGTTTTTATTCCTCGATTAGGGCTGAAATCGGGTCGGATCCAGCCTTTTTGTTGAGGTTGGAACGGTATTTCAGGATGGTGTTTTCGGCAAAGCCCGTCAGTTCAGCCTCCTCCTTTGCACGGAAACGCAAAAAATTGAGCACGGCGATTTGTCGCTCCCTTTCATTCAGCTCAGGGTGCGCGACGGACAGCCGTTCCATCACTTTCGGATAAGCCGCCTCAAACTCATCCATGATGCGTTCCAAGCGGTTCGGTACAATGGAATGGTATAGGTCGCTTGCCCGCTGCGGCAACATCGCCCGAGCCTGTTGCAAGGCATCGTCCGCTTGCGTCTGCAATTGTTGCAGCGCATCATCCACCTGCGCCTGTAGTTGTTGTTTCTCCTCGTTCAAAGTCTGCGTCTCAGCCTCGTGTTCCTTTCTCCGCTTGGCAAGCCACCACCACAACCCAAGGCCAAAAACCAACAGCACTGCCGCTATCACCACCATGCTCCGCATCCTGCGCAGTCGTGTCGCCTCTTGTTCTGCCTGCAGTCTTTCGGCTTCGGCTTTCTCCTGTTCCCATTTCAGATGGTTTTGAAACAACTCGTTAAGCTGCGAGACTTGTGCATTGCTTTCTCCTTCCGAAACCGTGTTTTCGGCCAGATACACTGCACATTGAGCGGCCTTCACCGAGTCACCCAGGCTTTGGTAAATCTCACGCATATACGTAGCTACAACTTTTCGTCTATGCGCATCCTTCATGTTTTCAAACACAGGCATAAGATATACCAACGCAGAGTCATATTGTTTTTCAGCAGTATAAATGGCACCAATAGTAATAAAACGCAACAGCTTTTCTTGATCACTAGTGGCTTGCGACGCCATACGCTTTAGGTCGCTTATTGAAGGTTCGATGCCTTTGCCCATTTCATAATTGAGCAGAGCCATTTGTGAAACCAAATCATTATATATAGGATAGTTTGTATCAGGTAAAAATCGCATAGCCTCACTATAACAATATGTGGCGCTGTCGTACTGTTTCAGTTTGTCGAATTGTTTTCCAAGATAACTCACCAAAATGGAATGATTGTCAGGTGTAGACGGATCCATGCTGTTGAAGGCAATGGCTTTCTTGAAACAAGCGATGGCAGGTTCTTGCATGAATTGTGCAGAAAACAATTCCCCAAGGCGGCTGTAGATGAGGCACAGGAAACGCGGGATGTGGTTAGGTTGTAGAGACGCACCATGGCGCATCTCTACATCCGGGAAATGCGTTTCCATAATCTCCAATGCCTTCAGATATTCGCTGCATGCCGCCACAACGCTATCACGCTCATAATAGCCTGCACCATTAATATAATGTGCCCGCGCCGCCAAAAACGCATCCTTTTGTGCGGACACACCGCGTGTGTCCGCTCCATCCATCCCCACTATCGAATCAAAAAAATGAACCGCCTTCAGCACCTCTTCGCGGTTGCTTTGCCCATAGTCATTCTTAAACAGCAGCTCCGCAATCAGCACCTGACAATAATGTCCTTCAAACACATCCAAGCTATCCGCCTTGGGACTTGCCGTAAACTCCATCATCACCGCCAGCGCACTATCCGGCTGCCGCCACATCAAACTATCGATGGCGGATAATTTCAGGAGAGACGGTGTGGCCACCACCTCTTCAACCCTATCATCAACGGTTCGGGCACAGCCAACCACCATCAACGATAATAACACGACGATATGCAGATAGGTTTTCATCGGCTGCAAAGGTAGTCAAAATCCATTATTCGTTTCTTGTCGGAGGTTTCATTATTTATTCTAATTTTGCCCTTTAAAACTACCAAACAAATGAAAATACATCACTATCTATTGGTTTTCATAGGATTAACGATGTTCGGTTGCAGCGAAAAACCTGCTGCGACCACCCATCCAAACCCTGCCGCCGATTACCTCCAATACGTCAATCCCATCATCGGGACGAACGGCATGGGACATACCTTCCCAGGGGCATGTGCGCCTTTCGGCATTGTGCAACTCAGTCCAGACACTGACACCGTGCCGCACAACATCGACGGCGTTTATCAGCCGAGAGTGTATGAGTATTGTGCTGGCTATCAACACAAAGACAGCACTATAGTAGGCTTTAGCCACACCCATTTCAGCGGCACAGGGCACTCTGATTTGGGCGACATCTTGGTGATGCCTGTTACGGGTGAAATCAAGTTCAATCCAGGCACACAGACCAATCCCGATGCTGGTTATCGCTCCCGTTTCAGCCATGACACGGAAATAGCCGTGCCAGGGTATTATGAGGTGTTTTTGCAGGATTATGGTATCAAAGCACAACTGACAGCCACTGAACACGCTGGCATCCATCGCTATACCTATCCGAAAGGCCAGGACGGCAGCATCATCCTTGACTTGCAGCACGGCATCTACAACTACGACGGCAAGACCCTCTGGGCCAACCTCCGCGTGGAGAACGACACCCTGCTGACGGGCTATCGCATCACCAACGGATGGGCGAGAACGAACTACACCTACTTCGCTATCAGCTTCAACCAACCTATCAAGGACTACGGTTACCGTGAGTTGGAGAAGCCCAAATATAACGGCGGCTGGGGCAAGTTCAATGTCAAACACAACTTTCCAGAGATGACGGGGCGCAAGATTGTGGCTTATTTCTCTTTCGACAATCCTCAGACCTTGGAGATGACAGTTGCCCTCTCTGCCACCAGCACCGAGGGCGCCTTGCGCAACTTCCACGCCGAGACCGACGGTCGAAACTTTGAGCAATTGTTGGCCGAAACGCAATCCAAATGGAACAAGGAACTCTCCATCCTGCAAGCCGAAGGCACCGAAGATCAGAAGGCAATGCTCTACACCTCGTTGTATCACACCATGATCAATCCCTCCATCTATATGGATGTGGACGGACAATATCGTGGCCTCGACCACAACATCCACCAAGCCGAAGGCTTCACCAACTATACCGTGTTCTCGCTTTGGGACACCTACCGGGCCTTACATCCGCTCTTCAATGTGCTGCAGCCGCAACGCAATGCCGACATGGTGCAATCCATGCTGAAACACAGCGAGCAGAGCGTCCACGAACTGCTACCCGTGTGGTCGCATATGGGCAACGACAACTGGTGCATGATTGGCTACCATGCCGTGTCGGTGCTTTCGGATGCCTATGCCAAGGACGTAGTCCGTCATTGCGAGGAGACACAACAAAGCAATCCAGATGAAAAAGCGATGCTAAAAGCCATGCAACGAAGTTCCACCTGCCCCTATTACGTCAACCTTGACGACTACCAAAACCTGAGATATGTCCCCTTCGACAAGAACAGCGGCTGTGTCTCCGTGACCTTGGAATATGCCTATGACGATTGGTGCATTTACCAAACTGCAGTAAAGGCTGGCAACCAAGAAATGGCCAACATCTACAAACAACGCGCCGCCAACTGGCGCAACACCTTCGACACGGAGCTGGGCTTTGCCCGTCCCAAGATGAGCGACGGCACTTGGAAGACGCCCTTCAGCCTCTTCGACACCGAAGGCGAAGGCTTTGTTGAAGGCAACTCTTGGGTGTATTCGTTCTATGTGCCACAGGATGTGAAAGGCCTCATCGAGGCTATGGGCGGCGATGCGCAGTTCATCCATAATCTTGACACCTTGTTCGTCATGCAACTGCCGCCCGAGTTCTTTGAGAACACCGAAGATGTCACCGAAGAGGGCTTGATGGGATGCTACAACCATGGCAACGAACCCGCACACCATATCGCCTACCTTTACAACTGGACCTCACAACCTTACAAGACACAATACTGGCTGCGCGAAATCATGAACCGTTTCTACAAGAACAACATCGACGGCCTCTGCGGTAACGACGACTGCGGCCAGATGTCGGCGTGGTATATCTTCTCTGCAATGGGCTTCTATCCCGTCTGTCCGGGCAGTGACCAATATGTGTTTGGAGCACCTTACCTGCCTTATCTGAAAGTACGCTTGGGCGATGGCAAGACCTTGGAAATCAAGGCACCTAATGTTAGCGATGAAAAACGTTATGTGCAAAAGGTGACGCTTAACGGACAGGAGGTTACGAAGCTTTACCTCACACACGAGCAATTGATGCAAGGTGGGGAACTGGTCTTCGAGATGGGCAGCGAACCTAATCTGGAACGCGGTATGAAGCCAGAGGACAAGCCTTATTCCCTTTCGGATTGAAAAAACTTGTATTTTTGCAGCAAATATCTTACCCATGAACATAGCCGCATTGGTTTCGGGGGGCGTCGACAGCTCCGTGGTGGTGCCGCTGCTCAAGGAGCAGGGCTACGATCCGCATATCTTCTATATCAAGATCGGTATGGAAGGCAAGGAAGACCTGTCGAGCTGTCCGTCGGAGGAGGACATTGAAATCACAACCTATATCGCCAAGAAATACGGCTGCAAGTTCGACATCGTGGACCTGCAACACGAGTATTTTGAGACGGTAGGCAAATACACCATGGAGATGGTGCGCAAAGGCCTCACGCCCAACCCCGATGTGATGTGCAACCGTTGGATCAAACTCGGTGCATTCGAGGAGAAAGAAGGGCATAACTTCGACAAGATCGCTACAGGGCATTATGCCCGTTCATGGGAGGATACCGATGGCATCTTCTGGCTTGGAACAGCGGCCGACTCTTTCAAAGACCAAACCTATTTCCTCGGTCGCATCACCTACGCCCAGCTGAGCAAGGTCATCTTTCCCATCGGTGACATTCCCAAGCCCGAGGTGCGTCGATTGGCTGCCCAATATAAGTTGCCGAGTGCGGAACGCCATGACAGTCAAGGCATCTGCTTCTTGGGAAAGATTAATTACAATGACTATATCCGCGAATACCTTGGCGAGATGCCTGGCGACATCGTGGAACTGGAGACGGGCAAGAAACTAGGCTGCCATAAGGGCTTTTGGTTCCATACCATTGGACAGCGTAAGGGGTTAGGACTCAGCGGAGGTCCGTGGTTTGTGGTGAAGAAAGACATCCCGAACAACATCGTCTACGTGTCGCAGGGCTATGACCCCGTGGCGCAATACACCAACATCGTCCCCATGGGTGACCTGCAGCCGATGAATCCCAAGTTGCAGTTTGTTGACGGGCAGCGTGTCCGCTTCAAGATACGTCACCAGCCAGAGTTTACTTATGGTACGATTCGTCTCACCGAGCGAGGTGCCGACATCGTTTCGGAGGTGGCTATCTCAGGCGTGGCACCTGGACAGTTTGGGGTGGTGTATCATGAAGTGGAACCTTATGTTATTGGAAGTGGAGTAATCTGTGAGTCGGAAGAGTCGTTGACGGGTTAAAGACTGTAAGCAGGCTTTCTTTCTGTCGTCCCTACGGGACTTGACGGTGGTTGGCGAGCTAGACTAGAACACAGGGACTCACGTCACCTGCATTAGATATACCGTCCCTCCGGGACTCTGCGGAACCCCGTAGGGGTGACAGACCAGTAAACAGGCGACGTAAGTCCCTGCTCCAAAACAAAACACTATGGCAAACACCTACACAAAACTAAACATCCACATCGTGTTCCACGTAAAGAGCACTGGTGTCTGCATAAAGTACGAAGACCTGCCTAAGATCTTCGCATATATAGGAGGTATCGTACGAAACATTGGTGGCTATCCTATTACCGTTGGCGGCATAGAAAACCATATCCATATCTTAGCAACTATGCCCAAAACCATGAGCGTGTCAGAGTTCGTACAGAAAGTCAAAGCCAACAGCAGCAGGTGGATAAAGACTCTTGGCAAATACTACGAAGCGTTTGTCTGGCAAGAAGGCTACGGCGCGTTCTGTGTCAGCCCATCACTATTGAAAAAGACCATCCGCTATATAGAGACACAAGAGCAACATCATCACGAAATATCGGTTCGTGACGAGTTTATACAGTTTCTGAAAGAAAACGGCATCGAATTCGACGAACGTTATCTCCTCTAACCCAGAGTCCCGTAGGGACGACAAACCAGTAAACAGGCGACGTCAGTCCCTGCACTTAAACACATAACAATGACCAATATCAGCAACAGAATCCTCTACGAAGACAACCACCTCATCGTGGTGAACAAACTCCCCTCCGAGATCGTCCAAGGTGACAAAACGGGCGACATCTGCCTCCTCGACGACGTCAAAGAATACATCAAAGAAAAATACGACAAGCCGGGCAATGTGTTCGCTGGCCTCGTCCACCGCATCGACCGCCCCGTTAGCGGTGCCGTCGTCTTCGCAAAGACAAGTAAGGCGCTGTCGCGCATGACGGTGAAGGTGAAAGACCGCGACTTCCGCAAGACCTACCTTGCCCTCGTGAAAAACCACCCACCCAAACAAGCTGATGTGTTGGAGGACTACCTCGTCAAGAACGAGAAGATGAACAAGTCGTTCGTGGTGCCTGAAGGCACCAAAGACGCCAAATTGGCCCGCTTGAGCTATCGTGTAGTCGGAAAGTCAGACACTTTTTATCTGCTTGAAGTCGAGTTATTTACAGGAAGACACCATCAGATTCGCTGCCAATTGGCGCACATCGGATGCCCCATCCGTGGCGACTTGAAATACGGTTATCCACGCAGCAACCCTGACGCCTCCATCAGCTTGCATGCCTGGCATATCGCCTTCGAACACCCAGTATCGAAAGCACAAATCGAGGTGAAGGCACCTTTGCCGAAGGTTTCGCCGTGGACGGCATTTGAACAAATAATACCTTAGTTTTTGTTTCTTCTTAGAGAAAGTGTACAATTCCTCTGAAAATGATGAAATAAACCCCACAGAGCATCAATAGAATGCCTGCCACTTTATTCATTATCGTAGTACGTTCAGGATTGAAAAACACCTTCAACTTGGCAGCACCCCAAGCCTTCAGCAGTTCTAAAATCCAAGTGGTGCCAAGAATGATGGCAAAAAAGACAATGGTGCTTAGTTTGTTACCCCCCATATTTCCAGCCACCATAGCCACGGCTGAGAACCAAAAAATCCAAACAAATGGATTCAAGATATTGAGCACAAAGCCTTTGGCTAAGAAAACAAACCATGCTGGCTTATCTTCTTGCTTCTTTATCATTTCGTTGGTGCGTTTCTCAATGCATTCATCGCGTTCTTTTCGTTCCTGGACTTTTTTTCGGTAAGTGAAAATGCCGAAAAGCAACAATATGATACCTGCGCCGATACAAGCCAAAGCTGCCTCGTTAGAGGATTTCATCACGATTTGCACCGAAGTTAGGATACAGATTGTGACGACCATCGCATCGTTGAGAATCACTCCTGTGGCAAACCACGCCGCCGAGCGAAAACCTCGATGGAGGCTGGTCTGCACCAAGGTGATGAATGCTGGTCCCATGTTGACAACCACGGAAAGGAAAATTCCAATCAAAATGGCCCAAAACAAGAAACTGAATGAGCCTATACGGCTGAATTCAGGCATTTTATCAAAAATAACAGGTGAGTTTTCCATCACTTTATGATTTCAGATCTTTAACATATTCCTCCCACATCTCCAAGCGTTTGCCTTTCAACACACGAGGAAACTTGGTGGCGCCACCCCATTTGCCAATCTTCTGCTCCATGAACTCATAAAAGCACTTGGTGGGCAACACATCGATGAACAACTCCTTGATGGCTTGGGTGCGCTCCACAGCATAGTCGTCGTTCAACTTACATAGGTTATCGTCTATCTTTTTGATGGCCAACTCTTTGTCAATAGGTTCATCACAACCGAGATACCAATGATGGGCATACATCGTGTCGTGACGGATGCCAGCTACGGTGAACTCGGTGATTTCAATACCCAGCTCCTCAGCCATCATATCAACGGCACGAGTCATGTTGTCCTGCGAGAGGTGTTCGCCCGTGATACTCAAGAACTGTTTCGTGCGTCCCGTGATAACAATCTCACAATCCTTTGTGTTGAGGAATCTAATGGTGTCGCCTATGAGATAACGCCAAGTGCCGGCACAAGTGGAAAGCAACAAGGCATAATCCACACCCTCTTTCACTTCCGAAAGCAACAATGTCTTAGGATTAGCCACAATGGTGCCATCCTCGTCAAAGTTTTCTTCGTTGAAAGGCACAAACTCGAAATAGATGCCGTTGTCGACCAGCAATTGCATCACACGCCTTTTTAAGTCGACCTGATATGCTATATAACCCTCTGAAGCCAAGTAACTTTCAACATATAGCACTTCTTTGCCGAAAATACGGTCAAAGCTCTTCTCGTAAGGCGCAAAAGCCACACCGCTATGGACATACACCATCAAATTAGGCCAAATATCGTGAATGGTTTTCAACTTGTATTCCTTGATGATGCGTTCGAGGAGGATTTGCACCCAAGCCGGCACACCCACGATGACGCCAATGTCCCATTTTGGAGCCGCCTTCACCATGAGGTCCATCTTCTCGGCCCAGTCTTTCACCCTCGAAATCTTTTGTCCCGGCTTATAGAATGCCTCGAACCACGACGGTATCTTGCCCGCCGAAATACCAGAAAGGTCACCGGCGTAATAACCAAACTCCTCATTGTATTGCAAGTCAGTGCTGCCACCAATCATCAAGACACCACGGTTATAAAAGCCCACAGGAAAGTCGTAGCGAGTGGCTGAAACCAGCTGGCGGATGCCTGCACGGGTGATTTTGTTGTTCAAACCTTTGGTAATGGGGATGTATTTGCTGGACGCCTCTGATGTTCCTGAACTGAGTGCAAAATACTTGATTTTGCCTGGCCAGGCGATGTTGCGCTTGCCTTGCAGGTTGAGATACCACCACTCATCATGCATCTTATTGTAGTCAAATACGGGCACACGCTTGCGGAAATTCTCCATGATGTCACCTGAAAGAAGAATCTCGTCAAAATGGTAGAACTTTCCAAATTCCGTGAACTGTGCACGGGTCAGCAATTTACGCAACTCGCGCTTTTGAGCACGGATGGGATTGGTATGGTTCTGACGAATCTCGACAGGTATATTTTTAATCTCAGCAGCAGCCTTCACCAAAGCACCCACCACAGGAATGGGCATATTTTTTCTTCCAATAATTGGTAGTTTCATAACGCTCAGTAAAAAAACGGTGCAAAGATAATGAAAAAGCCTTACTTTTGCGCCACAATCTATCACACTAACTTTATATGAAAGCAAGATTACTTTTTTTACTATTGGTTCTCAGTCTTTTGTCAAAAGCACAAACCATCGAAGTGTCAGGTTTACAATCCGGTGTTTGGAATGCCGATACCGTCTTCGTCACCGGTAATGTAACCGTTGAAGAATCGTTGAGTATCATGCCTGGAACGACCGTCTTATTCAATGACTTTTACAGTATCAGCATTGAAAAAAACGCCACATTAGACGCCATAGGCACCGAAAACGATTCCATTCTCTTTACCGTGGCCGACACGACAGGATTCCACATTTTCAATGCAGGTCGTGGCGGCTGGAACGGTTTACGTATGGACAAAGCAGGAGCGTGTAAATTGGATTACTGCCGTTTCCAATACGGGAAGGCAGCCTTCGACAATGACCAAGATGGTGGGGCCTTGCGCATCTTTGACTGCGACAATGTGGAAATCAGCCACAGCACCTTGTTTTGCAACTTCTCGCGCGAACATGGCGGAGCCCTGAACGCAGAATGGTCGACCGTAAAAATATACGACTGTAATGTAAGCAACAATTTGACTTATACAGAGTTGGACACTGTTTATTTCATGTACGGAGGCGGCTTGCGTTTTATCAACTGCGAGGTTGACATTACCAAGACCGACTTCCGTTACAATATCGGCGAAACCGCCATCGGAGGTGCTTTGAGCATCGACAGTTGTTCTGTCAATATTGACCGTTGCCGTTTTGAACACAACTATGGCATCAATGGCGGCGGACTTTACCTTATTCGCTGTTACGACAGCCCTTGCAGCATCACTAACTCGCTCTTTGCCAACAACACCTCAGGCCACTTTGGCGGCGGACTGGCCATCAGCGACTCCTCGCCCTTGGTGAGTAACCTCACCGTGACAAACAACCTCTCCATCGGAGTCAATTGCGGCGGCATCTTCTTCTACCAACAAAGTTCGCCTTCCGTATGGAACTGCATCGTCTATGGCAACGCCAATGATATTCCGCTTGAAGAGCCTGTACAAATGTGGTCATGGACTTACGAAGGTTATGCGCCCGAGTTCCACAACTGCTTGGTACAGTATGGTTTAGAGAACATCTCTAACAACGAAATCATCCAGGTTTATGAAAACTGCCTTGATGAAGACCCGTTATTTGCAGCGCCTGAAGACGAAAACTACCGACTAAGTGCTGAGAGTCATTGCATCAATGCGGGTTCACTTGAGACACCTGCTGAAATTTTCACCGGCCTTGACCTTGATGGCCACCAACGCGTAAGCGATGGCCGTATCGATTTAGGAGCTTACGAATTCGACTTCACGGGCATTCATGAAACCGCTCAAGATGAGAATCTTGTCCGTATCGTTGGCAACCCTGTTACGGCTTCAAGCTACGCTGAAATCGAGTTGGAAAGCTCTTGCAATATGTTTGCCAAGATCTATTCATTGGATGGAAAACTGTTGGTCGACAAAAATTTAGGGAACGTTCAAGCAGGTTTCAACCGTATAGAAATCGGTGAAATGTTCCAAACGCTGGCACAAGGGACTTATCTACTCCTGTTGCGGGGTTCAAACCAACAGTTTGCTGCCAAAGTAATCAAGTAAGGTGAGAGGTTTCTTTGACATTGAAATTGACCGCAAGCGTGTTTTCGGCTTGGATTTGCTTAGGGCATTCGCCATTTTCTGTGTTGTACACGGACACGGCGAGCGATTGCTCTACGACACTCGATTAAACTGCTTCACCGACCTACCTTTGCCCCATGGCGTCGACATCTTCTTCGTCATGAGCGGCTTCCTCATCGGGAAATCGTTACTGTCCTATATGCAGAAACACGACGAATCACTCGATCGACAAAAAATCTTTTCTTTTTATCTCAGGACTGCTTTGCGCATCTTGCCCAACTACCTTTTCATACTGATTGTCAATTATATTTTGGTTGAGAGTCATGTCATTCAAGGCAACACGCAGACTTTTTCAGTATGGTATTTTGTCACCTTCACCCAAAACCTTTTCACGCCTTTTTGGGATTTCTATTGGGAGTCGTGGTCGCTGCCTGTGCAGTGGTGGTTCTATATCCTTTTCCCCTTGATGTTGGCACTGTTTTGCCGTTTCTTGAAACCCAAACAATTTGTGCCTTTTCTCTGTCTTTTCTTTGTCATATTTTCTATGGGTTACCGTATCATCGTGACCCCAAAGACAACCGATTTCTTTTGGTGGGACATCTGGTTGCGCAAAACCGTGGCTTCAAGAATGGATAACATTTTCATCGGAGTGATGGCGGCTTGGGTACAACATTATTATCCTGAGTTTTGGGACCGGAATGCGCTCAAGAGTCTCATCTTTGGCTTGGTATTGTTCGTCATCACCAACCTCATCCCTCGCGTCATCGGTTCGCTCTATTTCAATGTTCTCCATCTAACCCTTTCAGCTTTAGCCATCGCGCTATGGTTTCCGATTTTTACAAAAATCAAATCTTACAAAACCGTGGCCGGAAGCATCGTTTCTCGTGTCAGCATCTTGTCGTATGCTATGTTTCTCACCAATTCGCTGATAATCCAAGTGATGGATAAGGTTTGTCCAAAACTAATTGAAGAACAAGGTGTTGCAGCTTATTTTATATATTGGCTAGTGGTGATGGTGGTTTCTTACCTTTTATACATCCTTTTGGAGCGCACTTTTATTCGAATCAGAAGCAAAATCCAATGACTATAAGCGACTGAAAACCATTATTTTATTGCGTTTTCATAGAAGCTGCACCTTTGCGCCTTGTTAACCTTGATTTTCCGATATTGTCCTGTTTCAAGATTGCAGTCGAACAATGTCTGGATTTGTGAAAGGAAGAGTCGTGAATAGAAGCGGTTCTGGTAAGCTTGTTTCTCCATCATGAAGGCGATGGTCTGCTTGACTTGGTCAAGGTCCAAGTCTTCTTTGGTGAAAACAAAAAGGCCAAACTCATCGAAATCACCGTAAAAGCCGTTGTTCACCTTGTCCATCTTGATTTCGAGAATGCGCTTCAGAGGCAAAGCCAACGACCAGAATTCGTACTCGTTGCGGCCAACGAGGGTGCCATCGCCCAAGCCATAGGCATAACCGCTTTGGTTGATGTGGCGTAAATCCTCCGCATTCACTTCTTTGATATCCTCGCCCGCCATCTCGTTGACCAAGGCATTGGCCACGTTTTTGTTCTCGCGGATGGCCCGGGTCACCTCGATGCCAATACTTTGTGTTTCATCCTGCAGGTCAGGTCGGTCACGGTTGACTAAATGGGCATAATGATCGCCCAACAGTGTGGCCAACGAGACCATGGCGTAACGCTCAAAGAAACAAGTGTCGAATTTCGGGGTCAGCATCGGTTTTAAATTTATTTCATCAGTAAAAGTTTCTGTACTTTACCGTTTTCGCCTTTGATGAAATATAAGCCTTCAGGAAGGTTTTCCAAGTCAATGTGATTGTTGCCAGATTTCAATGGATACTGTGCAACTTTGCGACCCTGAATGTCGAAAACCTCAACGGCTGTATTTGTCGCCACTTCAATGGTGACTTGCCCCGAAGTCGGGTTGGGCCAAAGTTGTAGTGTGTTTTGCCCAAGTTCGGCAACACCATCGTTTCCGTTGTTGATGGTGAAGAACTTATGAATCTCGGTCAGATAACCGATGTCGTATTGGTTTTCACTCATATACCAAGTGTGGTTGCCGCCAATCACCTTGATGTGTTGCAGTTCGGCATCACCCTCATAGGTATAACGCACAAAACGCAGTCCGTCGTTCTTGAGGTCAGGGAAGGTGTCGATGACGGGTTCGGCAACGCAATGGTTGGCGTTTTTCCAATAATCAAGGATGGCGTCGACGCTGAGACCCAAGTTACCGCCAAAGTATTGCGAATTGCCGTCGTAACCCACCACAGGATCCGTAGTGCCATGAATGTGCAGCATTCGCACAGGAGCCACTGCCGTTTGGTTGGCCATAGAATGCGTGATCAGTCCGCTGACAGGTGCACAGGCGGTGATGCGGTCGCCATGCTCGATGGCCATGCGGTGCGTCATGAAACCGCCCATCGAGAAGCCCGTGAAGAAAACGCTATCGAGATTGATGGGATATTGCTCGGCCAATGCGTCAAGTAATGCCATCAGGAAGCCCGAGTCATCGATGCTGCTTGCCATCAGTCCAGCATTCCACATGGTTGCACCCGACTGAGATAGTGCTTGAGGGATCACAACTGCCCACTGAAACTCATCGGCCACCTGCTGGAAATGGAACTCATTGTCCAACCGAGTGATGTTGTCGCCCAAACCATGCAAGAAATACAGGATAGGCATCGTTTCAGAATGGTTTTCTGGTATCTTAATGAGATATTGCCGTTGCGTGCCTTGCCATTCAAAAGTCTGAATCTGTGAGAAGAGTTGACCGCAAATCAGAAGAAGAACAGATAACACACTGATTTTAAGTAGGTTTATTGTTTTCATAGTGATGAGTATAATTGGATTAATTTTGGCAAAGATACACTTTTTCCTATTGCTTGACTATTCTTTTGACTACAATTCCTTGATGCGTAACCAATTTGAGAAGATAGACACCAGTAGGCATCCCATCTAACGAAAGACGAGTGGCACCTTGTGTTGTTTTGCGCAAAAGGATTCTATTATCGACACTGAAAAGAAAGATGTCGGCTTTTATCCCTTCAGACAAATGAAGCGTTACTTCACCATGAGTCGGATTCGGGCTAACATAAATCTCAAAATCTTGTCCATCGATAGGCAACGCGCTCGGCTCAGGACGCTGCCATTTCCACAACGAGTTGTAAACCACATCGTGAACGGCCGTACGGATAAGATGAGCTGTCTTTGGACTCAAACCTGCTTCGTATGTGATGCTGTCGGGGTCGCGACCAAACAGCATGGTATAGAAAGCGCAAGCAGCGGCATAACTTCCCGCCATTGAAGGATGGCTTCCGTCAGGCATATACAGCTCTATCTCACTGTGGTTGTCACGGAGGTAATGCCACACGCGACCTACAGGACACACCGAAGCATCGTTAGCCTCAGCCATGTACATGTAACGCGCATAGAGCAAGCTGTCCATGCCCTCGTAGGTGCTCATCATGGGATACATCGAACCGTATTCCGTATCGCCGTTCTTGCGACCCCAGGTCATGTAAAACATGGCCTCGCCTTCGGGATTGAATGCGTAGATGGAATCGACCAACCGTTCCGCAAAAGGATAGACCATCTCCTCCACCATTTCAAGAGGGAAAGCCGGCAACTGGCTCTGTTCCTGCAGCACCACGAAATCCCATCCGCCTTGACAAATCTTGTCCATTGTAGCGTTGGAACAATGCAATTCGAAGGTACAGGAACCGGGTGTATTGCTTGCATAGACCAACTCATCGTCCATGCTTTGGGCTATGTCGGCCACCATCCGAGGCAAATCATTGACCGACGTGTAACTATTACCCACGAAAAACACCCGTATGCTTTGCTGCGCCCACAACGGTCCACAACAAAGCAAAACAATAAGTATAAAATTGATTTTAATGTAGTTAGTCTTCATCGTTCAATTTCTAACCTCATCACTCGTGTTGGTTTTGTCGTCCCCGTCAGTTTCTCGTCGATGCAGGTCTCACCAGTAGGCTTGAACCCGCATTTCTCCATCACTTTTCCTGAAGCGGGATTGTCGAAATAATGGCTGCTAATCAGCGATTTGATGTCGGTTGTCATGCGAATATGTTCGAGCATTACTGCAAGAGCTTCTGTGCAGATGCCTTGGTTCCAATAGGGTTTGCCCACCCAATAGCCCACCAACGGCTCGCCTTCGCGCGCCGGGAGCTCACTTTCGGGCGCAGGCAGATACCCTATCGCGCCGATGGCCTCACCCGTTTCTTTCAGTTCAATGGCCCAGTTGGTATCGTTATGGAACACGGTATGGATGATTTCCAGGCTCTCCTCCACGCTCTTGTGTGGTGGCCAGCCTGCACGAGGGCCGACATCGGGATCGGAGGCATATTTGAAAAGTGCAGCTGCGTCATCATCGCACCAAGGACGGAGTAGGATTCTTTCGGTTTCCATTGTTATCATTTGTTTTGTCTTTTCTTCCTATCGTAATATTCTGCCGTAGCTGTGAAGAACACATCACCACTACTATTGAGTGCCGTCTCGACCGAGTCTTGCACCACGCCGATGATGAAACCGATGGCGACTGCTTGCATGGCCACATCATTGCCGATGCCGAAAAACGAGCAGGCCATGGGGATGAGCAACAATGAGCCGCCAGCCACGCCCGAAGCACCGCAGGCGCCGAGGGTGGCGATGAGTCCCAGAAAGACCGCAGATGCAAAACTGACCTCCACACCCATGGTGTGCGCCACGGCGAGAGCAAAGACGGTAATAGTCACAGCAGCACCATCCATGTTTATGGTGGCACCCAAAGGGATGCTCACGGAATAGAAGTCTTCGTCAAGGTTGAGTTTCTTGCACAAAGCCATGTTGATGGGGATGTTGGCCGCCGACGAGCGCGTGAAGAATGCGTTCAGGCCGCTCTCCTTCAAGCAAGTGAACAAGAGCGGATAAGGATTCTTACGCAACATCACAAAGGAAATAAGCGGATTGAAAACCAAAGTATTGACCAACATACAACCCACCAAGAGAAGCAGCAGGTGACCGTAAGTGGTGAATACTTCAAGACCGTTTTCCGATACCGTCGTGAAGACCAGTCCTAGAATACCGAACGGGGCAAACTCAATGATCCACTTCACCACTTTGGAAATGACCGTGGCAAAATCGTGAACCACGGCTATGGTGGCTCTATTGGCCATTTTTTTGAGGGCAATGCCTATGATGATGGACCAAAACAGGATGGCAATGTAGTTGGCATTGGCGATGGCCATGATGGGATTGGTCAGCATGCCCGTCAGCAGGTTGGTGAACACCTCCGACAACGAGCCCACGGCACCTTCCATTTCAGGTACCTCGCCCAGCTGCAAAGTCACAGGGAACATGAAACTGCCCACCACGGCACAGATGGCTGCGATGAAAGTGCTTAACATATAAACTCCTATCAAGGCAGCGAAGCGATGCCCGTGACCTTTACCGGCCTTAGCGATGGAAGAAGTCACCAACACCGCCACCAATACGGGAGCGATGCCTTTCAAGGCACTGACAAACATCCTGCCTAGGATGCCAATGCCAGTCCAGGAAGGCACAAGCAATCCCAATAGCGCACCGATAACCAATCCGATGAAGATACGCAGCACCAAACTGACGTTGGTGTATTTCTTTATGATTTGGGAGGGCCTTTTCATTACAATTATCTTATTTCTTGATTCTTAAGCCACTCTAAAGCATCCTCAAAAGGTGTTTCCGTCAACATGTCGGGGGCAATGGGGTCGTCACAAAAAGCTTCTCCCGTGCGGGCAATGTCTTCGCCTATGGTGAGCACAAGTTGTGAACCACCAGGAAGCGCAAAAGGTTGATTGCAAGAGCAATAACCCGCTGTAGGCGAGCCAAAGGTGCGCGTATTGGTCAACCCTCTGAAGCAAATCAGGACGGCCTCACCCGAGCTGCCTGTCCAATCGTCAGTCAGCAGGGCAACAGGGCAATTGATGGGAGCTTGTTTTTCCAGTCCAACCGTTTGCAAGACGAAGAAAGTGTTGATACTCATTGGTCTTTTTCGCGAAGAGAATTTCAAGATGACATCATCGGGAAGGAGACGATGAACAGCGGCAATCATCGGATACATGTTGCCCCCGCGGTTGCCGCGTAAGTCAATAATGGCGCCTTGCAAAGCATTAGGAAGGTTGTTAAGCACCGTGTTGGCATATTTGATGCCCTCTTCCGCATTTCCAGAGAATGCTGGTAACTTGATGAAAGCAATGTTATTTTCCAGCAATTCAACCGTCGGCATTTCCCATGAGGAGGTGTCGTTTTCTGTCACTTCATCGGTAGTCATCAGGTAGGTATGCTTTCCTCCAGCCACCTTGCCAGTTTTGGTGACAATTTCTTGTGCCTCTCCAAGACTTGAAGGCTTTGCAGAGAGTGCTTCTTGCTTGGCTTTCTCCCATTCAGGTCCTTGGGCGTAGATGCCGTGTTTGTCCATAATGCGGACGGCTTTCTTGACATACCTTGCGTTGGGGTCGCTGCATGAGGCCATGACAAGGATGGAAAGTAATAGGATTAGGGGTTTTCGCATGACATGTATTCCAATCCTGAAGTGTTATAACTCATAATCCAGGCATGACCGTTGAACGGTAAATGGCCGTACCTTCGTGTTGGCTACCGCCAAATGCTCGGGATGCTGCGCATAGCCTTTCAAGGCTTCTTCGTTCTCCAATGTGCAGTCGAGCATCAAGTCGGCAGTGGATGAGCTCAGCCTTCCGTTAATATGGACTTTTACATCAATCAATCCAGGCACCTTGCCAACAAGGCCCTCAAGACCTTCCTTGATCCCCGCTTTTACCGTTTGCATTTCTTCCTCCGTCAGCTCTGGATTCAATGTCCATAATATAATGTGCTTTACCATATTGAATTACTTTTTTGTATTTTGTTTTACGCGAATTGACTTCGTATTATCTCTTCCAAGCCCCAATCACTTCGCCCACATAGACTGTATGAATGCCTGCATCAAAGCCATCGTACCACTTCTTCGGTGTGTCGTTGCGGAAGTCCTGTTCCGTTTGATGCCAAACAGTCATGGTCTCGCACTCAATGACCAGATTGGCTTCTTCATAATAGGGTGTGCCGTGTTCGGTGTAAGCCACATGCAAGCCGAGTGCAGCAGCCTTGTCGCCGTCGCGACCGCTGTTGCTACCCATGTATTGCCACACTTTCGGGTCGTCGAACTGCATGATGGTGAAGCGTGGGTGCTTCTCCATAAACTCCCAGGTGTAGCGTCCAGGAGCCACATAAACAGTTACGGCAGGACGGTCGTGGCCAAGGTAATTGCCAATGCCGCCCCAGCCGATGGTCATGGCGTTGTTCTCGGTTGTGTCGCCCGAGCATACAATGAGGTTCTCAGTGAACCAGCTGAAACCGTTTTTCTGAAACTCCTGCTGCACGTCGAAGGCTGTCAGTTCGTTGTTTTCTTTATTCATGGTTGAATCGATTTGTTCTTGTTGTTGAGGACTTGCACAGCCGATGAAGGCAATGCATAATAGTAGAATAAGATTGTGTTTCATTGAAATGATGAGTTTATTGAGTTGCAAAGATAAACATTTTTCTTACTTTTGCCGCAAGAAATCAAAGCAAATTTAGCGATATGAAAAGAGCTTTATGTTTATGGATGACCGTTATGTTAATGGCCACTCTTGGTATTGCCCATGCGCAAAACACCCAGTGGTACGGCTATGCCCGTATTTGTTTCAACGGTGAAACCTGGCAGAACAAATTCATCACCTTTACCGCACAGAATCCTAATGAGGTACAAGCGGTTTCCGAAACGCTCCCCGAGCTCTGGGCCGCCACCTATTTGGATAGTTATGTGTGGTTCGTCACGCAGACAAGAAGTCTGTGCAAAGCACCTTTTGACCCAGAGACACAAACCATAGGCGCATACGAGACGGTTGTCCCAGCATTGGAACCCTATAACTTGTACATCGACATGGCCTACAACCCTGTGGATGGCATGATGTACTATTTATGTCAAGACAGCCAGTACAATTGCTACCTGAAACGCTCTAATCTTGCCACCCCTTCAGACGTTGAAGTCGTTGGGATTTTTGACGTAAGAATGTGGACGCTGGCCATCGATGCCCAAGGACAAGCATACGGCGTGGCATACGAGGGCGGTAACCTATACGAAATAGACCTCAACAACGCGACCACCACCTTAGTCGGACCTACAGGCAAAGAGGTGTGGTACACGCAAAGCATGGCCTTCGACCTCGACACAGGGGAACTTTATTGGGCACAGTTTGCCACCGCGAGCGACCATGGACTGTATCAAGTGAATACAGAAACAGGTGTGGCGACTTCACTCGGCGAGATTGGCCTTGGAACTCAGCTTACAGGCTTGTTCATGGTGCCACAGCCGACACCCCCTGACCCCGAGATTATCAACGAGATTTACGTGGAAGGCTTCACGGCTCCTGTTTGGGGCGAGCATCCCGATTTCGACCTTGAGGTGGCCGAAGGAAGCCATTATTCCATAAACGAGGTTAAATGGTATTGGGTTAACCCTTATATATACGAGTTTATGGAAGAGGATGACATCTTTGACCATGAGGATGCAGCGTATTATTTAAGCATCACTTTCGAGCCTGAAGAAGGCTATGTGTTTTCCGAAGACGTTAAGGTGTTTTATAATGGAGATCCATCTATATTTGACGCCGCCGAAAGCTATTTTATTGAAGATGGAGCTTTCATGGCTTTCACTATTGGTTTTCATGTTTCCGATCCTACTGACATAACCGAATTGACGTCGGAAAGCATTGCCGTTTGGCCAAATCCAGCGACAAACGTCCTATATTTGGATATCGTGGATGGAACGACCGTCAGCGTTTTCGACATGACGGGGCACATGGTAATGCAGGAACGTTACGAAAGTCTGCTTGATGTGAGCAACCTGACTCCAGGTCTTTATGCCATCAAAGCCGAGGGCTACACAGTAAAAATCGTGAAAGAATAATTATTGCGACTATTTGTAGAACCTTATAAATCTACAAATGGACAAGCAAACATCATCGTGTATCTTGTTACGACACCTTGATTTCCAATTTTTGTGAAATAAACTAATTATTGACAAGCTGCCTGCGCATATTCAGAATGTCCATCACATTGCCGAAGATGCTGAAAACAGCGAATCCCATAAACAATGAAAGTACGGTGGTGACGATGATTCTGGAATGTTCACTCAACCACAACAGCATGACTGACTGTGCATTAAATGTGAAAAGCGGCACCTCGGCGGGCATGGAGAGTACAAAAGCGATGGTGATGGCACCACTGATGATACCCACGACAAAAGCTGCCACCATAGCCCATTTGTAACGGCGAATCGTGGCCTCTTGGTGTTGTTTGACATACTCCACGGCATCCAGACGCTTGTTGAGCGATGCCATAAAGGCCTCGTTGTCATCGAAATGCGGTTGCTGGGCGAGGAAAAGCTCCTCAAGTTCTTTGTCTTTATTCATGGCTTCAGTTTCTCCTTAAGTTTGTCGCGTCCGCGCGAGAGTTGTTTTTTGACGGCATCTTCAGAGGTGTCGGTGATGGCCGCTATCTCCTTGATATTGTATCCGTTGAAATAGAATAGCGTGATGGCCGAGCGTTCCTTGGGCGGCAGGGTGCGCAGGGCAAGATAGAGGTCTTGGTGCGCAAAGGAAGCATCGGCGGATGTGTTACTGACGAGTGACCGTGCCTCGTCGAGGCTTTCTGTGGTGCGACAACTGGCCTTGTGGTTGAGGAAGGTGTTGTGAGCAATCTTGAACAGCCACGAGAGGAACCGTCCCTTCTCCTGATAGCCTGCCGACGAAAGGTAAGCCTTGACCAATGCGTCTTGCGCAAGGTCGTCGGCTTCGTCCTTGTTGCCGCAGCAGAGGTAGAGCAAGAAGCCCCGAAGTGCCTCTTGCTCGCGCTCCACAAGTGCTATGAATCCTTCGCGTGTCACGGGTTAGGCCTGTGTAGTTGTTTTGCTTTCCTCGGCTTCAATCTCCTTGGCGAGCATCTTTCGACCTACACCATAGTTGATGATGAAAGCGGCACCCACGGCCAGCAAAATCACGCCGAAAGCAATGGCGGTCTCAACATCATCTGCCATGTGAATCTTCTGCGTATTGTTGCTTATTTTATTAATCAGGAAGATGCCAAATCCAATCAAACCGACGCCTATTATGGAAGTGATGCAGCCCCAAAGCAGTTTCGAAAGCAGTTTCTCCTTCAAGAGCTTTTTCTTCGGCGAAATCTTTTTGAGCAGTTCCTCGACATCCATGTCGGGATTTTTCTCCAAGGCCGCCGTGACGATTTGCGTGCGAGTATTGGTCTCGTTCATTTTACGACGTGTTTCCATCCAAATGAAGATAATGGGGAGTACGCATCCGCATAAAATGACGGGTAACATACTGATGAGTTCATCCAGAATTAAATAAGTGTTATTCATTTTTCTTATCGTTTTAAGTGTTAGACTTCTGTTTTCTTGAACCAGTTCGCCCATATAACAAGTCAGGATGGCAAAAGGTGACGTTTATTCTAATTTTTTCTTTTTTTCCTAATGAAATGTCCTTCTTGAATGGCGGAAAATGTCGCAACAACGGCTATAATGATTATAGGAACAGTCGATTCCAAAAAAACAGTCAAAGGAGCTCCAACAAAAAGCAAAATTCCCGTCACTTTGTTTGCGATAGTATGAGGAAAGATACATTTCTTGTACATCACTAACGCAGAGATTTGATTGATGACCTTGATGGCGACAATCACTCCGCCCCATATCCACAACCATTTTGGAAATGCCAAAACAGGTATCAACTTGAAGCAGCAACATATCACGAAGGCCAAATCTGCCAAACTATCCAGCAATGCACCCACTTTGCTTTCACATCCGAGTTTTCGGGCGAGATAGCCATCTGCCATATCGCTGAGGCCACACACGAAATAAATGACCCAGAAAGCGCAACTCTCGATTCTGAAAAACAGAAGGCAAACGGCCCCTAAAAAACGAAGTGCCGATATAGCATTTGGCAGGGATTTCATCAACAAACCTTACTCAAACACAAAACTCCTCGGATAGAAATCACTATAGAAACGGCCATCGGTGGCGGTGAACTTTAGCACGCAGTAGTTGGGGTCGGTGACGCCGCCAGGGTAGTATTCCGTGTCGCCATCGCGCCAAATCATCTCTTTGCTTTTGGCGTCGGTCAGCACCTCCATCGTGCCACGCAACATCATGCCCTTGAAACCTTCGGCATCACAAAAATAGATGCTGGCCTTGGGGTTGGCCTTGTAGTGGGCCACACGCAGCGAGAAAGTGTTGGTGGTGAAATAGAACACCTTAATGCCTTCACGGACCCGTGGTGAGAGCATGGCCTTGGTGCAAGGGAAGCCCTCTTCATCGACTGACGAAATAAAGGTAATGGGCAAAGCGTCGGCCATCTTGGCGATAAGGTCTTTAACGCCCATCAAGGCTGGGTTTTCAGGAGTGTCTTCATCTATCGTCAATTCTTTACGCCAGCGTTTCAGATGCGGGAAGTACATCTTCATCTGTCCGATGTATTCTTCCTTCGAAATGGGTTGTGGTAGTCCCTTGTTCACCTCGTCCACGAACTGGGCGCAATGCTCAATCATCTCGTCCATCGTGCAGTCTTTCAAGAACTTGCCGACCTTGTAGCAATACATGCAATAGTCTTCGTTCTTGCTGCCATCGGCATTGGTGCCGAGGATTTCACCGGTGAGCGGCATTCCGCAACTCTGACAGAATTTTTGTTCCATAATATATGTGTTTTTATTGAATTTGTCTAAAAAACTACATTTATCGTTCAATCTCCAGCCTCAACACCCTGGATGGGCTTACGGCTTGCCTTCGCCTTGGTATTGCGTTCCATCGTAACCCAACTGGCCTGGCACACGAAGTTTTTCTTTCTTTGGAAACGTGGCATCGTAAGCCTCAAAAGCTTCAGGGTTCTCATCTGCAACAAAATAACCTTTCGGTGGACAATAAGTTGCCTCCACGATTCCATTCGTAAAAAGCCAATCGGGGATGAGTTCCTGAGCAAGGAAATAAGGCACATCGGCGTCGCGAGGCTCATCGTGGTAGTGGATCTTGAATTTGCTGGCCAAATCGAAGCCCGCGTGTTTGTAGAAATCGATATTGCCCTCCATCTGTAGCAGGCCGATGCCCATTTCCTTGGCCTTCTCTAAGGCATAATTCAGTAACTTCAGGCCATAGCCTTTGCGCTTATAATAAGGATGGATGCTAATGGGGCCGAAAGTCCATGAAGGGAAGTGGCTGCCATCGTTAAGGATGATCTCGGCTTTCGAGAACATCACATGACCGATGATTTTGCCATCCTCCTCCATCACGAAATCCAACTCCGGGATGAAGTCGGGATTATGTCTATATTGGTTGAGTACATAATGCTCCGTGCATCCTGGACGGTAAACGTTCCAGAATGCCTCGCGGGTGAGGTTTTCCACTTCGCGCCAGTCTTGTGGTTGCTCTAATCTGATGTTCATCGCTCCTGTATATCAATTTGGATGCAAAATTAGTGTATTATCCATTCCGAAACGAAAATCTGATGTGGACAATTATATGGACATTGTGGCAAATTACGCGAAATATATGCTTGTTTTCCATATTTTTGCAGCGAATCATAACGGAACATTGGTTTTATCATGGCACGACCGACAAGCGTAACGAAAGAAAAAATACTTGCTGCTGCTATTGACATCGTGAGAAATGGTGGCACTACCGCACTTACTGCCCGAAGTTTGTCTTCGGTGTTGGGTTGTGGCATCAATCCCATATTCTCGGCTTTCGGCTCCATGAACGGCGTCATCGAAGCCGTCAGGGCCGAAGCCCGCCGTTTGTTCAAGGAGCGCGTAGGCGCGGGGTTTTCTTTGAATCCGCCTTTCAAGGGCTTCGGCATGGCCTTTTTATGGTTTGCGATGGACGAGCCGCAACTCTATAAAATGGTGATGGCCGACACCGCTTCAGCAACCTCTTTCGAGGAGTATATCGACACCAACATAGGCTTCAAGCAGGAATGCCTCGATGCTATCAACCAGTCGTTTTCTTTGGAAGAAAGGGATGCAGAAATGCTTTATTATCAAATGGTTATTGTGGCATTGGGATTGGCGCACACCTGCGTGGAAGGAGCCTCTGTGCTTCATCTGCAGCAGGTCGCGGCGGTTTTGGGCAAGAATGTCCGAGCCTTCCTGATGGTCATCCGCGCCGGTGCCGATGAGCGCGAATCTTTTGTGCCTCGTGAGGGCGCAGGACCCGAGGGCGATGTCGATTCCTATCTTCTGCTACATTCCCTTGCGAGCCAAAACCACTTGATACAAGAACTACGTTCCAATCCTCGATATGTTCAAGACAACGAATGGGTTGAAATGGAACGTGTGTTCCGAAACAGTTTCTCGCTCACTCTAGAATCCCTTCGGGAGGAGCATCACAACCTCACCCGTGGCGATGTCCGTCTGATCATGCTTTCCCGACTTCAGTTTTCCGTGACCGAGCAAGCGCTTCTTTTGGGCATATCTCCTGCCTCAGTTACCAAGGCGCGACAAAGGCTTAAGGCCAAGTTGGGGATGTAACTTCTATCCTCATTTCACAATCCGCTCCCCCACCCAAGATGGAGTGACAAAGCGTTACGTTGAAGTTTTTGCCTTTCCACAAACTTTGCATCG
>JAFWRA010000287.1 GCA_017508895.1 Bacteroidales bacterium | reverse complement strand
CGACACGGTTGAGGCTTCTTATTTCCATAGTGCATTAGCCGATTACTATCTCTATTGTTTTGAGACACAACATTTTGAAAAAGAAGATGATGGTAAGAATATGCTTCATCAGAGCATAGCGGAGAGCCAAAAGGGATTGGAAGACCTGCGTACTGTACGTTCTCCAATGGCGAACAGTTATCAGTATGAGTTGACAGAAAACATTTGCCGTGCCTATTTCGATTTGCAGCAATACGATTCTTGCATTCATTATGGTTTGATGTCCGAGGGAATGACCCCAAGGAGTAGCGACCTCACCTTCCTATACAAACGGCTTTACGGTTCCTACAAAGCCTTGGGCGATGAGGCTAATGCTGCCATCTATGCCGATAAGTTGTTGAGTGCCAGCCCCGACTATGGTGCGGAGCAAAAAGCTGTGGCACAAGTGAAGGAAGAATACGACAAGCAGTTGGAAATCCAGCGTTTGGAAAGCGAGCAGCAGTTGAAGCGTTACCGCCTCTATTTGTGGATAGCCCTGTTGGTCATCGTGCTGATGGCGGTGCTATGGGCGGCGTTGCGCTACCGCAAAAACAAGGAATTGGAAACGCTGAAACTCCGCGAGGCGCAGCGCCAACTGCAAGCGGAGTTGGAGCAACTCACCACGCAGCAGCGCGATATGCTGCAACAGCAGGTGAAGGCGATTTACCAGACGGGGCAGAAAGATCGTTTGCAGCGCATTATGGAGGCCTTCGAGGCCGCCTATCCACAAGGTGTTGAGAAAATGAAATCGGCCTATCCCGACCTCAACAAAACGGAGCGCAATCTTGTGGTTTTGTCGTTCCTCGGCTTCCGTATCAAGGAAGAGGCCGACATCCTTGACTTGAGCGAAAACACAGTAATGAAATACCGCTCCAAACTCAAAAACAAGGTCGATTTTGACCCGATTTCTGCGCTTGTCAAGTGAGAAAATGGTTGAGGTCTTGTGGTGGTTTTTCTATACAGAATTAGTCTTGTTTCTCTTTTTGACTTTAGAAGTGGTATATTGTGAAAAAGCGTAAAAATATTTGCGCGAGTTTATCGTTTTATGTATTTTTGCGGCGGAATTAAGTTCTACTAACGCAAAAATATTTGCACGAGTTATGGTTATTGACAGTTTTGACATAAAAGGTATCTCCAACATTGAACATGTCCGCATAAATGTAGGGGAAATGAATGCACTCATCGCTCCCAATGGCTATGGCAAGAGCAATGTGCTTAACGCTATCAGTTTTGGAATGGATTTTCTAAAAGCCAGTATGGAGAGCAGACAACCAATGCTCGGTAGCGGATTTGCCCCTATCAATGAAGCAATGATCCACAACAACTTCCGCTTCGAACTCAATGGAAGGCTTTCGGCAAATGAACATGCACAATTGTTTCTCTATGGCTTTGAATGTGAATGGGCAACAGATGAAAAAGAGGGGCGCATAATGTCGGAATGGCTGAAAGTGAAGTTTGCCAAAGAACAACGCTATCGCCAATTGGTTAACAGGACTTCCAAAGACATTTGTCTTATTGTTCCATCACCAAAAGGCAGATGCAACAAGCCGTTTGAGGTATCCCCCCTTCAGCTCGCTTTGTCCACAATAGCCAACGGGACCTTGTTTCTTGCCGATATTGCGAAGCGGATATGCTCTATTAACGTTCCTAATTTGGAGACCCTTAACAATCCCGAATCGTATTTCTCGATGGACGGTAACGCTGGGGTTCCCTTGCTTGGAGGAAGGACATTAAGTGAGTACATTTACTTCCTGAAAAAAACAGACGAGAATGACTATGGCATCTTATCCGACGGCATTAAGCAACTCATCCCGAGAATAGTGGAATTTGAGCCGGACGAGATCACGCTCAGCGACGGAAGAAGCCGAGTTTATGACATCAGGGTCAGGGAGGCATTCAACACGGCCCCGACCAGCATACGGCAACTGTCGAGCGGCAGCAAGCGGATGATATTCCTCTTCACACTCTGCATCGCCGCCAAGAAGCAGAACATCCCTTTGATTATGATAGAGGAACCCGAGAACTCCGTTCATCCGCGCATGATGGAGAACCTGCTGCTGACGTTGCAGAACTATGCCTCTGACACTAAGATACTGATGACGAGCCATTCGCCCTACCTGATGCGTTATCTGCGACCTGACCAGATGTATTTCGGCCTGCCCAAGAATGATGGGCTGGCGCACTTTGCCCAGATTAATCCGTCGAAGCTGAAATACCTTTATAAATATGCTGGCGACATGGAACTCACCATAGGGGAGTTTATGTTTGACTTCATGCTTGACATGGAGGGTGACAACGAAAAGATCGAGAAATACTTCGTCTGTTAGTAGGCTATGGAGAAACAATCAGAATCGAAACCGTTGCAGGTGGTTTTGTTTGTGGAGGGCGAAACAGACGAGGTGCTTTTTAAGGCACTCATCGACTACTATAGGACTGTCGGCACCAGCGAGATGCGTCCGTGCAAGATTTATGATCTGAGAGGCGTGACACGCTATGGCAGTAAGTTGTTGGCAAAACTCAAAAACGAGTTTCTCCCTGATGCCAAGGTCAAGGGTTACAAAATACAAACCGTGTGTTGTACTTACGATACCGATGTTCTTCGACCTTTGGAAAAGGCTTTGAATGTTACTGTCTCTTGATGGGATTTGGATAATGGTTTTTCGGTCATTTAGGGTGTTAGGTGCTGCTTGCCTTTCTGGATAGCGTGCAATTTGTGATGCGAAAACATGGTGGCAAAATACCGCTCTATCCTCAAAAACAAGGTCGGTTTTGACCTGATTTTAGCTTTGGTGGACTGAGAAAAATCTGTACTTTTTTCTCGCAACGCATTGATTATCAAGATGAGTTAAAAACAAAAATCTGTACTTGGCTCAAATCTTGGTTTTTTGGCGGATTTTTGTTATAGTTTTGTTGGTATGAAACAAATTAGTAACAACTTAATCGTTTTATGTCATGAAAAAAGGTTTGTTTTTTGTCATTTGGATGGTTTTGCTGACGGCTCCGCTTTCGGCTCAGACCATCGAGGTTTCGGGCGAATACCAAGGCAATGTGCTTTGGGACGCCGACACCGTTAAACTTGTAGGTGATGTCGTCATTGAGCCTGATGCGGAAGGCACAGCCCGCCTCACCGTCGAACGTGGGACTTGGGTGATTGCGGAAGGCTACTACCGCATCACCGTCCACAACGGCTCGTTTTACGCTTTGGGCGCAGATAAGGTCCCTGTCACCTTCACTGCCCGCAACACCACCGATTTCAACAATCCTTCAGCGGAATCGGGGTGGCGAGGCATCCACCTGATTTCCGACCAAAGTAATGCCCAAGACAGCGTGATGATGGAGTTCTGTGAAGTCAAATACGGAAAGATAATCACGGGCGCACCTGAAGGGGAGAGGTTTGGCGCTGGCGTTGAGGTGAGAAACAAGAAATACTGTTATTTCGCCCATTGCCGTTTTTCGCAAAACCGCAACGACCACAACACCAGTTCGCCGTCAGGGAGTGGCGGTGGTGCCATGTATGTGCTCAATCCTGGTAGCGTACTTATGGAGTATTGCACTTTCCACGGCAATTATGCGT
>JAFWRA010000034.1 GCA_017508895.1 Bacteroidales bacterium | reverse complement strand
TTCAAGGTGTCGACCAACCCACAGGAATATGAGATCTCGAACATCGACGTCACCCAAGGCCGCATGCAGCGGGTGAGGGAAGAGAACGACTATTTCCTTCTCTTCGACTTTTCGGCCAAGTGGGATCCTGTGCCGACCATGCTCACGCAATGCCACGAACGTCTGGTGAAAGGCTTCATGGGTCAGACTACGGCCTTCAACAAGGCCACGGTCAAGCCATCGGTAGTCGTATTGGGCGATAACGCAGCCTTGAACGAAGACCGTTACATCCATGGTAACTTCGGCAATGGTTTCTGGACCTTCCTCGGCGGCCACGACCCCGAAGACTACCAGCACATCGTAGGTGACCCGCCCACCGAACTCGACATGTATCCCAACTCACCAGGTTATCGCCTCATTTTGAACAATATTTTGTTCCCTGCGGCAAAGAAAAAAGAACAGAAAACCTGAAAATGTTTATATTTGCCGCTCTAAATTGAATTAATGCACAAAAATCATAGACTATGAAACGAAATCTACTTGTAATCCTTGCCTTGATGTTAGGCATGACCACGCTTCAAGCCAAGCCTGTTGAAATCAGTACCGCACAACGTCTAGGCCTTAACTTTATCCAGCACAAGGCCATGTTCGCCAAGACTGCTGTCAACGCGCTGGACTTGGCTTATACCTTCCGCGCGACTAACGGCATGGCCACGGCCTATGTCTTTAATTTCGCTGGCGGTTATGTCGTTGTGGCTGCCGACGACAGCTATTCTCCCATCCTCGGTTATTCCGATCAAGGCCAATTTGACTATGATAACGCTCCCGACGGCTTGCGCTTCATGTTGGGCGAGCTCTCGAACGATATCGAGAAGACCGTGCAGCTGGGTCGACCCGTTCCGAGTGACATACTCTGCCGATGGAAAAACCTGGATGCCTATGGTAAGATGCATCCTGACCGTAGACAGGTGGTAGTGGAACCGTTGGTTCAGCAACGTTGGAACCAAGACTCACCTTTCAATATGTACGCTCCCGGTGGCTGCCCGACGGGCTGTGTGGCTACGGCTATGGCCCAGATCATGAAATACTGGGAGTGGCCTGTGCAAGGCACTGGAGAGCACAGCTATGTGGCCATGGGTTATGGTGAGCAATACGCCAATTTCGGTGCCACCACCTATGACTGGGACAACATGATTGACAATTACAACTACGGCTCCACTCAAGAACAAAAGGTGGCTGTGGCCACCCTGATGTACCACTGCGGCGTCTCGGTCGACATGATGTATGAGCCCAGCGGCAGCGGTGCCTATTCTCCTGACGTGCCTGTGGCTATCAGCAATTACTTCTCGTATTCCGACCACGCCACTTATCTCGGCAGAAGCGGTTCCTACGACAACTGGATTGCCTTGCTGAAGACCTATATCGACCAGCACATCCCGCTGTATTACTCTGGCCAAGGCGAAGACGGCGGTCACGCTTTCATTTGCGACGGCTACGATGAAGACGACTTGTTCAACTTCAACTACGGCTGGGGTGGATCAGGTGGTGGTTTCCTCATGATCGACGGAGAGAACTTTGAATTCTCGGGAAGCCAAGCCATCGTTTACGACTTCGTTCCCGACTATATCTATAACCAGATGCCCAAGGCTCCAGAAAACTTCAGTGTGAGCATCGACAGCGACGTCTCGCGTATCGGCCACCTCAGCTGGACCAACCCTACTGAGACCGAGGCAGGGGAGACCTTGACCAATATTGACAAGATCATCGTCAAACGCAATGGCTTTATCGTCCAAGAACTCACCAATGTCGCCCCTGGCCAAGCCATGACTTACGACGACGAGGTGCCTTTCTTCGATCAGTTTGACTACACGGTGCTGGCCGTCAGCGGCAATAACTATGGCCGAACCACACATGTCAAAGGCGTGTTTGGACCATATTGCGACTGGAAAGTCATCATGACCTCGTCAAGCTTCCAAGGCTGGGACGGCGGTGGCATCACCGTGCAGAATGCTGCCGGTTCCTACATCGACTTCCTGACCACCACACAGGCCACGGCCAGCATGCAGACCTTCCAGATGGCCTTGGGCAACAACAACCTCTATTGGGTGGAGCCCAATTCCAACATCAGCAACTTGTCGTTCAAGATCAGAGACGCCGAAAACCAAATCGTCTATCAGTATGAAGGCCCTTCATCGGGATTGGAAGCCGGTATCTTACGCACTTTGAACAACAGCTGCGGCAACGAGAACACCTGCGAGGCACCTTATAACCTCAAGGCCACCGTCGACCCCGAAAACGACAGAAACATCATCCTCACTTGGGATTCGGACCATGCCCCTGAGTTTGGCTACAACATCTATCGCGATGGCTTCCTCTTCAACATGGCGCACGAGCTTCAATATATTGACGAAAACACTGACATTGGTGGACATTGCTACTATGTGACCGCGCTCTGCACTGGCGGTGAGACGGCCAACTCCAACGAGTATTGCGCCACCTCGGGCACGGGCTGCGAGCCTCCTGTCGACCTCTATTACACCTACACCACCAATAACAAAGTGCAATTGAACTGGTCAGCTGCTGAAAACGAAAACGTGACAGGTTATGTCGTTTATCGTAAGACCGATGACACCCCGTTCAAGCGTATCAAGAATTTGAATGCGAGTACACTCTCATATAAGGACAACACAGCTGCCGTTGGTACGACCTATCAATATGCAGTGACCGCATATTACCGCGATATCGACTGCAACTCAGCTTATGCCAACGACCGTTTCAATGCTGACAGGTTCTTTGTAGAGGTGGACTGGAGCAACGCCCCGCGCTACCTGCAAGCCGTGCTGAACGACGAATCCACTGCGGTTAACTTGCAATGGAGGGTCGCCTATCAGGCCACTTCCTATGACATTATGCGCGATGGCGTGAAGATTGGCGAAGCCACTGAGACCGTTTTTGAGGACCAAAACATAGAGATAGGGAACACTTACTGCTATCAAGTCGTCGCCCATGGCACCGACTTCCAAGAGGTCTCCAACGAAGCCTGTGTCACTACAGCCGAACCGCCCGTCTTACCTTGCTCGGCACCCGTTAATTTGGCTGGCGAGTTGGACGATTTGAATACTATGCATGTTACATGGGAGGTTCCTGAAGACCGTGTTCCTGATGGTTATGAGCTTACACGTATCGACATGATTGCGCATGATACGTTGCATATAGCGGTTATGAGTAATGCTTGGGAAGAATCTTGTCCGATAGACATGTATGACATGGTTTTTCAGGTGCAAGCCATTTATCCTGAGTGTTTGTCAGAGTTTGCACTCACCGAAAATGGTGAAGACTTTGTCAGGTTCTCCAACTTATCGGTCGGTGAAAACGTGGGAATGGTCGGCCTTTATCCCAATCCCACATCGGGTCTGCTGACCATTGAAGCTGAAAACATGACCATAGTCAGTATATATAACCTTGTCGGCCAATGCCTGATGGAAAAATCAGCAAAAGACGGTGCGGTGAACCTTGATTTGAATAGCCTGCAAAGCGGTGTCTATTTGGTGAAAGTAAGCACTTCAACTAGTTCCGTTATGCAGAAAGTGATTAAAATATAAATAATTTATAATCAATAATTTAATATCAAACTACAATGAAAAAACCTTTATTTCTGATGATGACTTTGGCCCTGTTGATGGGTCAAGCCGTAGCCTCGCCGGTCGGCGTGGAGCAAGCCCGCCACATCGGCATGAAGTATGTGCAGAGCCACTCTGCCAGACAGGCCATCGAGCTTAATTTGGCCTACACCGAAGTGGCCGAAAACGGCAACCCTGCCGTCTACGTCTTCAATTTCGACCATGGCTTCGTCCTTGTCTCAGCCGACGATGTGGCTCGTCCTATCCTTGCCTTCTCCGACGAGGAGAGCGTCGATCCGAACAACATGCCTGACGGCTTTGCCTACTACCTGCGCTTCTATGCACGTCAGATCGCATACGCCCAAGCCAATAACTTTGAGCCTGAGATGGAAGTGGCTTCCGAATGGATGCATGTGGCCAAGGATGGTTTCGAGAACGACAACCGCAGCACCCGTGGCGACATCGCTCCTTTGTTGACCACACTTTGGAATCAGGACAGCCCTTACAATGCCTATTGCCCCTCCGGTCACGGTGGTCCTGGCGGCCATGCCTACGCCGGCTGCGTGGCTACGGCCATGTCGATGGTGATGAAATACTGGAATTGGCCCATCCAAGGCAATGGCGAGCACAGCTATACGCCTGAGGGATATCCTATGCAGACGGTCAATTTCGGTGCCACCACATACGATTGGGCTAATATGCCTAACTCCTGCAACAACTCCAACTACCAAGCCGTCGCCACGTTGATGTATCACTGCGGCGTGTCGGTCGACATGATGTATGGTGGCGGTTCGTCAGGTGCCTATTCACAAGATGTTCCCCCTGCGATTGCCGAGTATTTCCGCTACACCGACCATGCCACCCGTATGGATCGCGACCTCTACTCCAAGTTCGATTGGGAGGAGATGTTGATCGCCAGCTTGGAAGAAGGCTTCCCGCTGTATTATTCCGGAAGCGACGACTCTGGTGGTCACGCCTTCGCTTGCTGTGGCTATCGTGAGAGCGACCGTAAGTTCTATTTCAACTGGGGTTGGAGTGGATCACTCAATAACTACTATGCCATCGACGCCCTCAACACGGGTTGGAACGGTAGCTTCAACCAAGGTCAAGCCGCTATCTTTGATTATATTCCCGACTATGTTTACAACGGCTTGATTCCTGCTGTGGAAGACCTTGGCGTCTCGGCCGAGAACGCACATTCCAAGACGGGTATCGTGAGCTGGACCAACCCCACCACTTCTTTGGGTGGCAATACCTTGGAAAACATCGACCAAGTGGTGCTGCTCCGTAACGGCCAGCAGATCTTCACCCAAAGCAACCTGGTGCCCGGCGAAGTGATGCAGTTTGAGGACAATGTGCCTGATTTCGATTGCTACACCTATACCTTATACTTCCTTTCCAATAACGTGAAAGGTCGTTTTGCAAAGTTCCAGTATCAATATGGTCCCACCTGCACCTGGAAAGTGGTCGGTCAAACCACCAACTTCCAAGGCTGGAATGGCGGTAAGATCCAAGTGAAGAATTCCTTCGGCACGGTCATTGAGGAAATCACGATGACCACAGCTACGCCTATCAGCCAGCAGATCCGCATGCCCGAGGGTGATGTCACCTTCAGCTGGGTGGCTCCTTCGACCGCAGTACAAAGCCTGACCATCAACATCAAGAACTCCAACAACCAGTCGGTTTATACCTACACCGGTAATTCCAACCAAGTTCCCGCCACGCTCTATGCGGGTGACAACGATTGCGGCGGCTGTCTGCCTCCGACCAATTTGAACGGTGAGTACCAGTGGACGGGTGACGGCTTCGGCACTCTGCTGACATGGGAGTATGATGGCGAGCCTCAGTCCTTCAAGGTGTACCGTAGTGAAGACGGTGTTGACTACACTGAAATCGCCACTGTCGACAAGACCCTCCACGAGTATTTCGACATGACCGATGCAGGCGGCTATTATTATCAGGTGACCGCTTTCCGTAGCTATTGCGAGTCGACGCCCGCTTGGGTCGATGACGAGACCGACTATGTCTACATCGAGGTGACTTCGGTAAGCGAAGACGTCGAAGAAGGCTATAAGGTATATCCTAACCCCGCCAACACTTTGATGAGTGTTGAGGCAGAAGGCCTGCAACAGGTCACGATCTGCAATGCCATGGGTCAAGTCGTCATGATGCAACGTTGCAGCGAAGACGGCGTGGTCATCAGCACCTCCAGCCTGGCTTCAGGTGTCTACACCATCACCATCAAGGCTGCCAATGGCACCGTGACCAAACGTTTTGCTGTGATGCACTGATGCATTTCAGTACAAAATGAACCAAAACAAAGGGAAACATGCGTCGCATGTTTCCTTTTTTTATTATATTTGCCGCTTAAACCAGAAAGGAATTACTATGAGAAAAACCATCTTTACCATGCTGGTTCTGGCGCTTTCAAGCATCGCGCTTCAGGCCCGTCCGGTCGACCAAGCCACCGCAAGCCGCTTGGGTCAGTCATTCGTGAAAGCCAATTTCGAGTTCACCCGTCAGAGTGACCAACTGAACTTGGTTCAAACCGCCTATTCCGACAGGGGAGACGCCTGCTATTACATCTTTAACGTTGGCGATGCTGGCTTTGTCATCCTTGCTGCCGACGACAATTATCGTCCTATCATCGGCTATTCTTATAGCGACACTTTCAATCCAAACGACATGGCTCCGGCTATGGTCGACTTCCTCGAAGTCGTTCGCCAAGGGGTGATGAAGGCCTCCCAATACACGTCGGCACAACCTTCCGTTGCCGCCGACTGGGCTATGCTCGAAAAGACGGGACGTCTTGTCTCGCGTCATGGTGGTAGGGGAGACGACCACCTCGTTCAGACCACGTGGAACCAGAATTATCCTTATAACTATTTCTGCCCGGAAGGCGAAGGTGGCCCTGGTGGTCACTGTTATGCGGGCTGTGTGGCTACGGCGGCAGCCCAGCTGATGAAGTTTTGGAACCATCCCATCCATGGACAAGGAAGCTATACCTATTATCCTGAGGACCATCCGGAATACGGCCCCTTGACTGTCAATTTCGGCGAGGCCACCTACGACTGGGACAATATGCCTAACGCCATCACCGCCAATTCTCCGATTGAACAGATCGAGGCGGTGGCTCAGCTGATTTATCATGTTGGTGTGAGCGTCGACATGAACTACCGTCCCACCAGTAGCGGCGCGGTGACAGGCAAGCTTTGCCAGACCATGCCCGCCTATTTCTTCTATACCGACCGTATGGACAATCTGTATCGCGAAAACTACACCCACGAAGGCTATATGCGTCTGTTGACGGATGCCATCGACATGGGCTGGCCCATGGTGCATCGTGGTGGCGGTCATGCCTATGTGGTAGATGGTTATAACGATCATGATATGGTTCATATCAACTGGGGCTGGAGCGGCAGCAGTGACGATTGGTTCAACATCGACGAACATGGCTATACCGATGGCGAGAGCGTCATCTATAACTATGTGCCTGCCGAGGTCTACTCAGCTACGCCCAATGCTCCCACCAACATGAATGTCGTTCCCTCCCAAGATGGCACGCTGATGGCTTCCATCTCGTGGAAGAATCCTTCAATCACCTTGACCAACGCCACGCTGACGGCTATCGACCAAATTGTCGTGGAACGCGATGGCGTGGTGATTTATACCGAAGATAACGTCGCCCCGGGCGCCGACATGAGTTTTGTGGATGAAAACGTCCCTTATTATGACGTCTTCAATTATGCTGTCTATGCCGTTTTGGGCGGACAGCGTGGCGCCTCGGCTAAGGTGGAGAAACAGCTGGTGGCCCCGACTTGCGATTGGAAGATCATCATGCAGAGCTCGGCTTTCCAAGGCTGGAACGGCGGTTATCTGTCGCTCTACAGTACCACAGGCAAAGAGATCCAACGTTTTACCATCACCAATTCCGTACCCGCTACGTTAGACTTCCCCATGCCCGTAGGTAAGGCTTGCTTCGGCTGGACAGCGCCCAACAACACGGTGAACAACATCTCGATGGTCATCAAGGACGCTCAGGGCAACACGGTTTACACCTATCAAGGAAGTACGACGGGTTTGGACGAAGGCATTTTGTTTGATGTCAACAATGGCTGTGGCAATACTTTGGTCACGACGGCGCCTTACCATCTGATGGCAGAGATGGAAGGCGAAGATGCGGTCTTGACATGGGAAAACGACGGCGTCGTGCCTGATTATGGTTTCAACATCTATCGCGACGAGCACTTGTATGGCTTCTCAACGGAGCTCAGATTCGTCGACGAAGGCATCACTGAGGGACATTGCTACACGGTCACGGCATTGAATCAAGGTGGCGAGTCTGACCCGTCCAACGAGACCTGCGCCTCGGCGGGCGACTGCCTTGGTGCTTATAACCTCTGGTATGAATACGTGGGGAACAACTATAAGATTAAGCTGACATGGGACAAACCTGTGAATGCTGAGGGCTTGTCGGGTTACTATCTGTTTAGAAAAGACGGACAAGACGGCACTTACGTTCGCATCAAACTGCTCAACAGCAGTGCCACTTCCTTTACCGACAATACGGCCAACGTACAGGGGGACTATTATTATCGCTTGTACGCGTACTATAGTGCCACCGACTGCACGTCTTCACCCGCAGCTGTCAAGTACGACCCGAACCTGTTCTATCTGCATGTTTATTACTCGCCGACTTCGGTGCCTGAAAACGAGAGTTCGGCCCGTCTCTTCCCGAATCCCGCCGACCACAACCTCCAAATCGAGGCTGAAGGCATGACCCAAGTGTCGGTCTACAATCAGATGGGTCAGCTGGTCTATGATGCAAAATGTGATTCCAATATGTTGAATGTCAGCGTTGAGGGATGGAGTGAAGGCGTCTATTTCGTGAAAATGCAGACCTCACAGGGCCTGGTGACACGTCGCGTGGCCATTGTCCATTGATGGCGTTTTTTTCCGCAAACCACACGTTATTAATGGAAAATATCTATATTTGCACGCTTAAACAGAATCTAATTTTAAACCACACTGCAATGAAAAAGTATTTAATGACTATGCTTGCCTTGGTTTTCGGCCTCGGTTTGGTGCAAGCCAACCCGGTCGGTGTGAGCCAGGCCAAGTATGTGGGACAACAATTTGTCCAAGCCAACTTCGAGCAGTCGCGTCAGGCCCAGGATCTCACCCTGGTCTATACGGGCACTTCCACCCGTGGCGAAGCCTGCTTCTATGTGTTTAACGTAGGCAACGATGGTTTCGTCATGGTCTCGGCCGATGACTTCTATCGTCCTATCATCGGTTATTCAAAGAATCGTAGTTTCGACACCAACATCAACCCTGAGCTGGGCTATATGCTCAACCAGTTGATTGCCAGCCGTACCGGAAAGAACACGGGCAAAGCCACGCCTAAAGTAGCTGCCGAATGGCAGAGCGTGATGAACTCAGGTAAACTGATTTCACGCAATGGCGGCCGTGGTGAGTTCTATCTCGTTCAGACCCAATGGGACCAAGGTTCCCCTTACAACTATTTCTGCCCTCAAGCCGCTGGCGGTCCTGGTGGCCGTGTCTATGCCGGTTGCGTCGCCACTGCCATGAGCCAGGTGATGAAGTATTGGAACCACCCGTTGCAAGGCACAGGTAGCCATACCAACTACAACTCAGGCTTCGGTCCGCTGTCGGCCGATTTTGGTGCCACCACTTACGAATGGGACAAGATGCCCAACAAGCTCACCAACAATTCACCTCAAGAAGAGATTGAAGCTATAGCTTTGCTTATGTATCACTGCGGTATTGCTGTTGACATGCACTATGCCATCGATGGTAGCGGTGCTTATTCTCAGGATGTGCCTTCCAGAATCACCCAGTATTTTGGCTACACCAACCAAGCTGTGCTGAGAGGCAGAGACAACTATACTTACGACAACTGGAGCCAGATGCTGAAGGAATCGTTTGATATGGGATGGCCTCTCTATTATTCTGGCCAAAGTCCTGAAGGTGGCCACGCTTTCGTGTGCGATGGTTATAACGA
>JAFWRA010000286.1 GCA_017508895.1 Bacteroidales bacterium | reverse complement strand
GAATGACTCTGTCAAGCAAATCCAATATAAAATCAACAAAAGACCAAGAGAAAAACTAAACTTCAACTCCCCTAAAAACAGGTTCTTTCAACTTTGCATCTAAATTTCCGCTATTTTTGCACTTGCTATTTGAACCTGCGCACTTGTAAGGAAGTGTGTTATACGATGACTAACTATGATAACGGATTATATTACTTTGTATTGAAACATAATGGTCGGACGCGAACCAAAAAAGTGGCACTGATCCGTTAATAAACTGGATAAAAGATTATTATATGAAACCTGATCTTAAAAAACGATTGTTTTGGATGGCTTTAGTGCTGTTGGCTTTGCCATCTTGTATCAAGGAAGGCAACAATACGATTTTGGTCAACGACCCACAAGATATCCCATTCATCGTCAAGTACCTTCCTGAGGATTTGTTGAACCTGTTCGGTGAGGAAAACGTGTATTTCGGTGACCAGCCACCCGTGGTCGATATGGAGTTCAAGTCAATGCACCAATATGTGGCCACCAATTTGCAACCACCTTTCGCGCCTCCTGTGGGTACCACGTCGCCAATCACCTATTACCACAAAATCAATCAGCAATATCTTCAGATTGCGGACTATATCAGCATGACCTCGGAGGAAAACCAATGTAAGGTGATTTCACCAGTTTATTTGACAGGTCGCGGCAATGATTTCACAGTCTATTATCATGAAGCGCCTCAAACCGATGGCCATCCCGAACATGCGGTGCTGTTTTCCGGCACCTTGACTGCCAATGGCATCAAGAATTTTATGTATGGATATAAGATATTGAAGTACAATGATTCCATTGTCCCGCCAACGGTCTATCCCGCCAGCTCTATTTTTATCTTCAAAGACTATGACGGATTGGCGGAGAAATGCGTTTGGAATAATGATTCTTTAGTCAACCCTCAAAACTGATGAAGTCATGAAAAAGTTGATTTTTATTCTGGCTTTCGGTCTTTTGTCAGTGGTTTCAATGCAAGCTCAGTTTGCCAAGCCATTGAAAAACAGAAATTTTGTCTGTCGAAACACTGGTTCGTTAAGCATGGGCCTGACAGGGAGCTTTGCGGCCAACGATATGTGGTATTCTGCGGTCGGCAAGTCCGTCCTTACCCCTTATCTTGCCCCGACTTTTGGTGTGGCTTTAGAGTGGAAGACCATGCAACGTATTGCTGTCGGCTTGGATGCTTCTTATGCCATGCGCGGTACGAAAGAGGCTTTTGCTACGGAGTTTATGACCAGTTATTCCTCGACGACTTTCGCCCGAGTGAATTATGCAATGACTTTGAATGGCATTGAGATTCGTATCCCGGTTTCCTGTTATTTGGGTTATGGTGAGAATGTAAGGCCGTATCTGTTTGTGGCGCCACGTTTCGACCTTTGGCTGAATGGCAATGCCCGATGGGAACGCGCTTATGATGATAATAGCTACCAACCATTGGTTTATGAAACGGAGTTGACGAAAGCAACTGTCAAGCCATTTGATGTCAGTGCTGTAGCTGGTGTCGGGCTATGCAGTCGGTTTCTGGTGTCTCGGACGCAGTTTTTCGTGAAATTCGACCTCTCGTATGGCATCAGTGTGCTCAGTAATTTCTCGCAACATGAGGTCGATGAGAATGTGACTTTTCAGGGTTGGGGCGACATCGAGCATGAAACCTTGGGCAAACGCTACTTGCAAAATGTGGAAGCACGGCTCACATTGCTTATGCCTTTGCGCAAGTCGCTGAAGGATGCCTGCGCGTTCGACCAACGTATGAAAAAGAAATGAAATCAATCTGGTTTGTGTATAAAAAATCCTTTTTAATCTAAATTTTTGTCGTTTTATCGTTTGTTTTTAAATTTTTTATTCTATATTTGCAGCGATAATTTATCCGAAATGCCGTGAAAAAGAAATCCACACTATTGCTTCTTCTGCTTTTCGCCGCTTTTTCGATGATGACGGCGCAGAATTCCTCTCAAGGGCAGGAGTTTTGGATTTCCTTTATGCAAAACGGTTATCGGGAATATGACGGCAATCTTACATCATGGGTTGAGAACACTGTGATGGTTAGCGCGAATCGAGCTTGCACTGGCACGGTAAGAAGAGCTTGCAACCCGACTGAAAGCATTAGTTTTTCGGTTGACGACAATGGCATCGTCTTTCTTGATATTCCTGAAACTTGGGCCTACAATGAAGGCAACGAGGAGTCAATCGATAATAAAGCTATCGTGCTGACGGCTTCCGATACCGTATCGGTTTTCATCAGCAACATGGCCACGTATTCCTTCGACGCATCTTTTGTGCTTCCTGTGGAAAGTCTTGGTTCTGAATATATTATTCAATCCGACCAGCAGTCGATAAGTGACAACGTCAATAGTCGCCAAAAGGAAACCAGCTCTTTTCTTATCGTTGCTGTTGAGGATGATACCGAAGTGGAAATCACGCCTTCTGTGGCTACACTGAAAGGTCACAACCCAGGAGAAGCCTTCACGGTTTCAATGTCGGCGGGTCAGACGTATTTCGTAAGGTCGAACAACAAGACGGAGTGGCGTGATCTTTCGGGAAGTACGGTGTTTGCCCGTAATGGAAAGAAAATCGCAGTCTTCAATGGAAACACCATCACTCGTATCCCTGGCGACGCTTCGAATGGTCGCGACCACATCTTTGAGCAGGCTCTCCCCGTCGATTCGTGGGGGAAACGTTTTGTGGTCACTTCTTCTGAAGGCCGTGCTCGCGACATCGTGAAAATCACTTCGTCTGCCGACGACAACTTCATCTATCGAGATGGCGAGGAAATCGCCATTATCGGCTATGGCGATTCCTTTGAGTTTGACCTTTTAAGCGACGACGGATCTTGCTTCATTGAAACCTCTGAGCCCAGCGTTGTTTACCTATATCATACGAGTTGGGAAGACCCTTTCGAACAGTCTCCACATCGACTTGGCGACCCTTCGATGGTCTGGATTCCCCCCATCGAGCAAAGGGTTAAGGAGGTGACTTTCTGCACTTTCGACAACGAACATGATTTGGCCTCCATAGAACACCATTATGTCAATATCGTTGTGCATCGCTTAGACAATGACCAGCTTCTTCTCGATGGAGAACCTATAAACAGCGCCGATTTTCAATATGTTAACGGTAGTGACGACTTTTGCTTCATTAGGAAGGAGATTGCGCATGGCACGCATCATCTTAAGTGTGAGTCGGGGCTGATAGCCCACGTTTATGGTTTCGGTGAGGCGAGGGGGTATGCCTATTGTGTTGGTGCTAATGTGTTAACGCTCAATGCAAAGATGTATGTTAACGGACTGTGGAGCGGATCGTATCATGATGGCCTGTACATGTGTAGTGAAGGCTGTGTCGAGATGCGTGTGGTGACCAATTATATCGTTGAACAGGTGGATTGGAATTTCGGCGATGGAATGACGGCTCAAGGTATTGAAACCACGCATTGCTATCCCCACATAGGCGATTTTTATGTTGAAGCTTATGTCTCAGGATTCAACACGCTGACTTTGGAACCTATTAATGACACCATGAGCATCGTGATCCATGTAGGAGAACCTTTTTATTTCTATGGGAACTACGAGGTCTGTGATTCTTTGGTGTTGTTCGACCAAGTGTATCATCATTCGATGCATTCTGAGTTTGAGGGAACCAACATTTTTGGATGCGACAGTTCGTTTTTCATAACGGTTAACATCGTCGGGAGTGCTCCAAGATTTCAGATTGTCGGCAACCATTGGCCCATTGGTGGCAGCGAGATTCACGCTAGCAGGAATGAGTATTCCATTTTGCTTGATAACTCTGTGAATGAAATAGATACGGTGATATGGCAAGTTGATAATCCGAATTGGAAACTGGAACCCCATGGAAAGGGTGAGACTTGCACCATGTTGATTTACACCTTCCTGCTGGATCCAGTCATGCTTCATGCCTATGCCGTTAATGCTTGTGATACGGTTCACGAAATGTTTTTCGTTCAAACCTCATATTATGATGTGGAGGATAATTCCGATTGCTTTTTTGAAGTGTACCCAAATCCAACAAAAGGACAGCTGACTTTGCGTCTCGGCGCGTTAGAAGGCCTGGTTGAGGTGTCGGTATACAATGTTTTGGGTCAGAAAGTTGATGCATTTTGTTTAGATGCCGGTTGCTGCAAAGAAAAGACTTTCTCCATGCCGAACTTGTGCAGCGGATTGTATTATTTCATGTTGCGAGGAGAGGGAGTGTGTACCACGCGAAAAGTATTGCTCGAAAGATAATGTAACAAAACCATGAAAAGGAAACTACTGAAACGGTTTTTGTTTGCGTTGGCTGTCATGCTGTCGCTGACTTCTTGTCTCAAAGAGGGCGATACATCGGTTTTGGTCAACGACCCACAAGAGATTCCTTTTATAACTGATTTTCTTCCAGAGGATTTGCTGATGATGTTTGGTGAGGAGAATGTGCATTTTGGCGATTGCCCTCCCGTAGTTGAGTTGGAATTTAGGTCGCAGCATGTGTATGTGGCCACAAACTTGCAGTCCCCCTATGCTCCTGAACCAGGTGGTCTTTCACCCATAACTTATCTCCACAAATTAAGCCGACAGTATCTGCAAATGGCGGATTATGTCGGAATGAATTCGGAGGAATTCCGTTGTAAAACGGTTTCCCCCGTATATTTGACCGGTAGAGGCGATGATTTCACTGCCTATTTCTATGAGTCGCCGCAAATCGAAGGTGCACCGGAATATGCCGTTCTTATGTCGGGTACCCTGACCAATGAAGGCATAAAGAATTTCATTTATGGTTATAAAATACTGAAATACAACGATTCCGTTATTCCTCCCTTGGCCTATCCGGTCAATTCCATCTTCATCCTCAAAGACAGGGATGGCTTGGCAGAGCAATGCTCTTGGTTCACCGATTCCTTGTTTCATCCCCAAAAATCAATGAAGCCATGAAGAAGCGAGTCTGCATTTTGGTTTTCGTTTTGTCAGCGATGCTTTCGGTACAGGCTCAGTTTGCCAAACCGCTGAAGAAAAAAAACGACTTCAAAAGGGCTTTTAGCCTTGGCATTACGGGTAGTTATGCAGCCAATGACTTGATTTATAGCTCTGTGACAAAGTCTTCGATGCGTCCTGTTTTCGACCCGACTTTTGGCCTCGCTGCTGAATGGAACACTATGCCCCATTTTTCGGTCGGATTGGATGTTTCCTATGCCATGCGTGGTGGTCAAAAGACATTCAACACCGAATTCCAGACGAGCTATTCTTCGACGACATTTGCCCATGTGAAATACGATATAACCATGAATGGTATTGATTTGCGTATCCCATTATCGTTTTATTTCGGCGACGAAGGGAACTTGCGACCCTATGTGTACCTCGCTCCACGCCTAAGTGTTTGGACGGGAGGGAAGGTCAGTTGGGAACGCACTTACGATGATTCGAGTTTTCCTTCGAAATCTTTCGAAAGCGGGCTCAACGAGGCTTTGATGTTGCCCTTTGACTTGAGCGCGATGGCAGGTGTGGGATTGTGCGCTCATTTGAAGACTGGACGTAGGGCCTTGCTTTGTAAACTTGACCTTGGCTATGGTGTCAGTGTATTGAGCAATTTCTCACAAGGCGAAGTCAATGGAGAAGTTGCGTTTGAAGGTTGGGGGGATATCGCACATGAAACTTTGGGCCAACGACGACTGCAAAACTTGGAAGTCCGACTGGCAATTTTGTTACCACTCCAAAAACCTGTAGCCGATGCTTGTGATTTCAATCAGAAACCGTATAAATCAAGATAAATCTCAATGATGTCAGACTGGAGCAAATATCCCTTTGTTAGAATATTGATACCCTTTGCTTTGGGTGTTTGGTTCTGTGTTAACCTGCCTTCTTTGCAGCTCGCTCCGATGACTGTCGTTTTCGTTGCTTTTGCATTGTTGGCCATGGCAGCACTGACTGCTTTTGTCCTGAAAAGCTATCGCTTTAACTGGGTGTTTGGAACCATCATGGCGTGTTATCTTGTCATGGCAGGGTATGCCTTGACTCGCGTCCATGAATCGGAGACAAGTAAAGATTACTTCCGTAACTTTGAGACAGATGCAAGTTGTTATGTTGCACGCATATATGATGATCCTGTTGAAAAAGCAAACTCCATTCGAGCGGTTTTGAGCTTGGAGTATCAGTTTGGCGATAGCTTGCCATCTCGTGCTGTCACGGGAAAGGTTATGGCTTATTTTTCGAAGACAGACTCTGCCTTTGCGTTGCATTATGGTGACTTGGTTGCCATACCCACTCCAATCCGCGAATTGCAACCGCCTCTGAATCCTGAGGAGTTTGACTATCGTACTTATCTGCTTAGGAAAGGCATTACAGGACAGACCTATCTGAAAGATGAAGATTGGATTGATTTGGAGGTAAATAACGCCAACCCCTTGTATGCCTTCTCTTATCGATTTCGTAATACATTGTTGTCTTCCTTGCATCGAAGCGGATTGAATGACGATGAATTTGCCGTAGCTTCGGCTATTCTTTTGGGGTATGATGACAAACTTGCCGATGAGGTGCGCAAAAACTATGTGGCTGCGGGCTCCATGCATATCCTCTGTGTTTCGGGCATGCATGTCGGTATCATCTATCTGCTGGCGAATTTACTGTTGGGTTTTCTCAATCGGAAAAAATGGCAGAAGACCTTGAAGCAGGTGCTTTTGTTGGCCTTGATATGGTTTTATGCGCTCATTGCAGGTCTGTCGCCCTCCATTTTACGTGCCTCATTGATGATTTCTTTCGTCATCATTGGTGAGGTGATTCATCGTAAAGGATTCGTCATCAATTCGATAGCGGCTTCAGCGTTTATCCTACTTTGTATCAATCCGAACAATTTGTTCGAAATCGGTTTCCAGCTGTCGTATGCTGCTGTGATTGGCATTGTGGTGCTGCAAAGACCAATATACAGTTGGTTTGTCATCAAAAACAAACTTCTCGACAAAATTTGGAATGTTACGGCGGTGGCACTTTCGGCACAAATCGCGACAATCCCGTTTACATTGTTCTATTTCAATCAGTTCACCACTTATTTCTGGTTGAGCAACCTGTTCATGACTCCGATTTCGTTCATCGTGGTCATCAGCGGGATGGTTCTGTTGCTCGTGTCGTGGATTCCATACGTAAACGTACTTGTCGGCTATCTGGTTTGGGGCTCAGTGTATGTGATGAACGCCATCGTTTCATGGATAGAACGTTTGCCTTTCTCGATAGTCAAAGGCTTGTATGTCAGTGAGTTTGAGTTTTCTATGCTATTGCTTGCCTTTATAATGCTATTGTTGTGCGTAGCATTGAAGAAGAGGCGGATGTTCATTGGCGTGTTGTCGGCGCTGCTGTTGATGATGATATCGGTGACAGTTCGTTTGTATCAATCTGATAGTCAGAAAGGAATGACGGTGTTCAGCCTTCGTGGACATACTGCGGTTGATTTTGTTATGGGAAGGGAGCATCTGTTATTGGCCGACTCTGCGCTGATGTACGATGAATCTGCTGTGGATTATTGCCTTAGGGGCATATGGACGAAACGTCATCTTTCGTCGCATCCCGAAACGATTCGACTAAACGAGGATTTTGTAGGGGATTACCTGTGCAAAAAGTCGAATCTCGTTTCGTTTGACGGAAAACTGTTTGCACTTTGGGAAGAGGAACAAGTCGAGGATAGCCTTTCCTACCGACTTCCTGTGGATTATCTATTGGTTTCGCAAAGGCAAAGCCCTGATGTGCAGTCTGTTGTAAATGCATACGACACCAAGTTGCTCCTCATTGACGGGGCGATGCCTCGCTATTTGGCCGAAAAGTGGATAGCACAAGCCAATGAATGGCATTTGCCTTATCAAGATATTGGAAAAGGAGCCTTTGAGGTCGGCTTCTCCCTAAAATGAAAAATGCCCAATCAGGAATCCAATTGGACATTTTGTTGTGTAGAAGTTGTTAGATTGTTTTCTCGTTTCTCTTTAAAAACATCACAAACAGAACCAATCCCAACACGGTGATGGCTGCACCGATGCCATAGCCGACAGGACGTGATAGAAGTGAACCCAAACCGCCGTCGGCAGCCTTGGCGACGAAGAGGAAGCAACCCGTTACCATGGTCATGAACAGGGCAGGGACGAGGGTGATTAGATACCAAAGTTTGCCTTTGTTTTTAGCCAGATATACCGAGATGGCCCAAAGTGTGACTGTAGCCAAGACTTGGTTGGCCCAGGCAAAGTAACGCCAAATGACCTGGAAACCTTTGGCATCGGATATGCTGTAGACCAAGATGGCTGCAGTGACAACAAACATCGGGATGGCCACAATCAGGCGATTCTTGATGGGCTTTTGGTCATAGTGCATGAAATCGGCGATGATGAGTCGTGCCGAACGCAGTGCCGTGTCGCCTGAGGTGACGGCAGCACTGATGACACCCAAGATGGTGATGGTGGCGATGATAGGCGTGAACCACGTGTTGGCGATGACGCCCACGATGGCAGCACCACTCTTGCCCGTCACATCCACAACGCTGTCGGGACCAAAGAAATAAGCGGCAGCGGCAGCCCAGATGAGTGCAACTACGCCTTCCGTAATCATGGCACCATAGAAAATCGGGCGACCTTGCTTCTCATTCACCATGCAACGCGCCATCAGTGGGGACTGCGTGGCATGGAAACCCGAGATGGCACCGCAAGCGATGCTGATGAACATCATCGGGAAGATGGGGTTGTTGGCCGCGTCAGGGTGACGGTTTTGCATGCCGCTCCACAATTCGGGAATCTCGGGCTTGTAGATGAGGAAAGCCACAAAGATGGCCACAGCCATGCCCAACAGCAAGATGCCGAAGATGGGGTAGATCTTGCCGATAACCTTGTCGATGGGTAACAAGGTGGCAATCAGGTAGTAAGCCAAGATGATGCCAATCCAGATATAAGGATTCCAGCCCTGTGTAAAGTGTGCGTTGAGCAGCGTGGCAGGGGTGTTGACGAAGACCACGCCGACCAAAATCATCAAGATGATTGTGAAGGCACGCATCACCTGTTTGGCACCATTGCCCAAATAAGTGCCGTGGATTTCGGGTAGGCTCGCGCCCTTGTCGCGCAAAGATATCATGCCAGCCAGATAGTCGTGGACGGCACCGGCGAAGATGCTGCCCAACACAATCCAAAGGAAAGATGCTGTGCCAAACTGGGCCCCCATGATGGCTCCGATGATAGGGCCTACTCCCGCGATATTAAGAAACTGGATGAGGAAGATGCGCCAAGGCTTCATCGGCACATAGTCGACGCCATCAGCCATGGTAGTGGCAGGTGTAGCCCTTTGTGGGTCGGCGCCAAACAACTTTTCAACGAATTTTCCATAAATGAAATAGCCGAGAATGAGGACGGCCAAAGCGATAAAAAAGGTGACCATAGTTTGTCTGTTTATTTGCCGCAAAATTACAGTTTTTGAAAAACAAAATGTACGGTTGCGCCTAAAAAAGCAAACAAAAAGCGGCTTGAAGTCTTTCAAGCCGCTTGAGTAGTTGTTTTGTTGCAAGGATTAATCGTCGATTTTAGTTACAACGAAGTTCTTGTTAAACTTGATTTCAAGTTCACTATTCAGTTCAATATCCCAACCTCTGCGTTTTTTTTCAATTTTTTTGATGCTTTGATCAGCAAAGTTGGTTTTCACGTAGTTGGCGATGGGCTCGGGGATGAGTTCTGCGGGCACATTTGTATAAATAGTGGAATGCTCACAGTCGATTCTTTTCCATTCGGGGGAGCGAGTGAATTCGATTTGAGTACCATCGCTCAAGGTTACTTCGTATTCATCCCATTCAGTATTCACCATAAGAACATTAGCTTTGGGAAAGTACTGACCAACAAATTTGGTGATACCAGGGTTACTGTTGTCGTTTTGCGCCATTGTAGTGCCCATGCAACAGAAGAGTATGGCGATGAAAGCGGTAATGATACTTAACTTTTTCATTTATAATTGATTTAGGATTTTTATTGATAATAATTTACTATTTACAAAATTCGTGCCACAGTCTTATTCCTTTTTACCACCAAATTCCATCAAATAAGCTTTCAAGAACGCATCAATGTTGCCATCCATAACGCTTTGAACGTCAGAGGTCTGGTAGTTGGTACGATGGTCTTTTACACGGCGATCGTCGAAGACATAAGAACGAATTTGTGAGCCCCATTCGATCTTCAGCTTGCCCGCTTCAATCTTGTTTTGCTCTTCCATGCGGTGACGCATCTCGCGGTCGTAGAGTTGTGACTTCAGGAGGCGCAAGGCGTTCTCGCGGTTCTTGGGCTGGTCGCGGGTCTCGGTGTTTTCGATGAGGATTTCCTCTTCCTCGCCCGTGTACGGGTCCTTATATTGGTAGCGCAAACGCACGCCCGATTCCACCTTGTTCACGTTCTGTCCACCAGCACCGCCGCTGCGGAAGGTGTCCCACGACAAACGCGATTGTTCAATCACGATTTCGATGGTGTCGTCGACGAGCGGGGTGACGAACACCGAGGCAAATGAAGTCATGCGCTTGCCTTGGGCGTTGTAGGGGCTGACGCGCACCAAGCGGTGCACCCCGTTTTCGCCTTTCAGGTAGCCGTAGGCATAGTCGCCTTCGAGTTTCATCGTCACCGACTTGATGCCAGCCTCGTCGGCTTCCAAAAGGTTGGAGATAGTGAGTTTGTATTTGTGGTTTTCAGCGTAACGCATATACATGCGCATGAGCATCTGTGCCCAGTCTTGGGCTTCGGTGCCGCCTGCGCCCGCATTGATTTTCAGCACGGCGCTCATCGGGTCGGCCTCTTCGCGAAGCATGTTCTTAAATTCCAGGTTCTCCACAATCTGGATAGTGGCGTTGTACTGTTCGTCCACTTCCTCCTCTGTGGCTTCGCCTTCCTTCGCGAAATCGAAGAGCACGGCGAGGTCGTTGTAGGCATCCTCGGCTTCCTTGTAGCCGTTGAGCCAGCCCTTCACCTCACGCACCTTCTTCATGGTGACTTCTGCGGCCTTGGGGTCGGCCCAGAACTGCGGATCCTGCGTCTTTTCGTCTAATTCTTGTGCTTCAATTGTACGTCTGTCGACGTCAAAGATACCTCCTCAAGGCATCAATCCTCTTACATAAATCTTTAAGTTGGTCTTGGGTGATCATATTAATTAAGGTGTTTGTCTTTTGAGGCTGCAAAATTAAGAAAAATCTTTCAGCTTGTAATAATTCCCTACCTTTGTTGTCTAACATGACGAACGTTGCAACGAAAACGCATTATGAACAACTACAAGGAACATCTGTTTGAACTCTTGGTGCGGCAGCACAAGCGG
>JAFWRA010000285.1 GCA_017508895.1 Bacteroidales bacterium | reverse complement strand
GACATCAGCGGATTAACGAGTCATGAAGGCTGCCGCATCAGCATCACGGATGCCCTTGGCCGTCCTTGCTTGGATAGGTTTATCCGAGGAGAGGGGAATGTGCTTACTTTGGGCGTTTCGGGATTGAAAGCGGGGGTGTATTTCTATCGAGTTTACAATGCTGAAAAAGAACTATTAACCGGAAAGTGGATAAAACAATAATACAATGAGAACAACAAGATTTTACACCCTGCTTGCGCTCCTGCTGACAGCGGGAAGGGTGACGATGCAAGCGCAGGAACTTGAACCGGTGGAAATCTTTGAGTCGCCCACCATCCTCGCCTACCACATTTGCGAATGGGACGATAGCTTTTATCTCCTCAATTCGGTTGTGATGAACGACGGCCGCTTTGTGATGCTGATGGATCATGAAGGCAACCTTGCCGCTTCGGAAGTTTGGTACGAAAACACCAACACCTGCTCATTTCTCACAGAAAGCAAGTTCTTCCAAACCAGCAATGAACGGCCTTTTTTCTATTATGTGAAAGGTCCCGACAGGCCTATCGTCTGCAAGGTCACCATTTCGGAAAACTTTGAACTCACCACTTTTGAGTTTCCCGACCAGTTCCCCATCCCGGAGGAAATACCGCACGACCAATGGTGGGATTTTGAATGGCTGCCCAACGAGGATGGAAGCGTGTTTGTTTCAAGTGCCTATATTGACAACTACCATAGCGTGCATGTAATGGCACGCTACAATGAGTCGGGCGAGTTGACTCACCAATGGACTGAAACCACTGACCGCGCCACTACAAGCCTTTTGCCGCCAAAGAATGGCACTTCGGGATGCCGTCTTGTGATGGACGACACCGAAGCCAAGGATGTCAATTCGGAGTGCGTCGTTTTTGACGATAGTTTGAATGTCGTTGATGTCAAGCACAGTATTTATAATCAGGCAATCGGTATCTACAGGCCTCATTACGAGTATTTTGCTGTTCATCCCGAAACGGATATGGTCTATCTTTTGTCCGATGTCAGCTTTCCAGCCTTCAATGGCAACCCTGAAATAAAAATGGACATTTACATGAGCCAATTTGACGCGGATTTCACGCAAAAGAAGTATGTGCTGGGACCTTATACCAATGATCAGTATGACCAAAAGGCACTGTGTGAGTCGATTGACTTTCGCGGGGACAATGTTTATATGTTGGGTTTTATGAATACTGCGGCTCCTGGAGGCGGCGATATTGAGAATGTGGAAAACTTTTATGTGGCCTTGTTCGACGGGAACATGAACCTCAAGGGTGAGATTTATTACCACAACGAAAAGCGGATGCTGACGCCATACAGCATTTATGCCCTGCCGTCAGGCGGCTGCTTGGTTTCGACTGGCGGGGTCGACCGCCTTACATTTGAACAGCAACATGCCATCTACAAGCTTTCGGATGAGACTATTGTCGGCATTGAGGAGGCCCATGAAGCAGGTTTCGCTGTGGCAGTGGCTTATCCAAACCCTGGAAAGGATGTTTTGAACATTCGCACGGCTATACTGAATGCTTGGGTGGAGGTGTATGATATAAATGGGAGGATGGTTTATAGGCAAGAGATTACGGAGAATGTCACTGCCATCAACGCTGATGCTTGGCCTGCTGGACTATACGTGTGGAAAATGATTTCGGATGGGAAGGAAGTGGAGAATGGGAAATGGATAAAAAAGTAGTAGTTTTGCATTATTCTTATAAAAAACATAGTACGATGAAAAACATTAGAATTTATGCCCTGCTTGCACTCCTGATGATGGCGGGAGGCACAATGCAAGCCCAACAATGGGAAATTGACTATTCGAATGGCGAGAGTTATATTGCCTATGTGAATGGCATTCTTGACGCGGAAGGGAATGGTATCATGGTGGGTGGAAGCGGACCTGTCTATCCTGATTGCCACCCGATTGTGATGCGTGTTGAGTCGGACGGAACGCATTTTGAGCGTGAATACGAAGGCTTTGACGGGTTGATATTGACAGATGTTGTGCAACTGCCTAACGGCAACTATTTTGCGGCAGGCGTCGCTTCGGAAGAAGCCGTAGTGGCAATGGTGCTTGATGCCAATTTGGATATCGTTGCAGACAAGCGCTACGAAAAGACGGAAACCGCCCTCTCGCTCCACGGAGGGCGGCTTCTCCTTGACGAAGATGGCACAGTGGTGATGACAGGGGGTGCAAGATATCCCGCTATAAATGGAAGCTATTTCACACGTCCTTACCTATATCGATTTGACGAAAAAGCCGACACCATACGTTGCCGCTATGTCATGCCAGAAGCGCCCAATCCCGAGTACTATTTACAGGAGTTCGAATGCCACCAAATTCTAAAGAATCCCCAGGATAATGGACTGATTTTTATGGGAAGAGGGCAAAATGGCCTCCCGTCCCTCATTTGCTATGACCGCGACTTCAATTACATTGACAACATTTGGATGGAGAACGACCACATGTTGCTTTTCACCCAATATAGTACATGCTGTTGGCTTTCGGACGATGATCTGCTTGTATTTGGAACATTGCGGCCTTATGATGCGCAATCGCGCACCATAGGCCTGCTTGATGTGAAATTGAGTGGTGGCGTTCCACGGCTGGATACCATTCGCATCGAGCCTGTACTTCCGTTCCGTACCGCGTCAGGGAAGTACAACAGTGCCACCTTTGTCAACGACACGACCATCTATGGTTCCTATCGTTCCTCGGAAAGCATGTATGGCCCCTATTACCCAAGTGTTTGCCTGTTCGATAAAGACATGGAGGTTCTTGGCAACATGGTGTTTCTGGACGAGGAATACACCAATCAGCCCTCACATTTCATCCTGCCTCAAAATGATGGAGGTTGCATCATTGTCACATTCTTTACTTTAAGCAATCAAAAGTCCCAGGGCAAACTCATCAAAATGAACCGCGAGGATTTCAATCCCATTCCATGCAGTGTAAAAGAATTGCCGCAAGAATCGATAAAGGTTTTGGTCTATCCTAATCCTGCCAAGGAAAAGGTAACGATAGAAGGCATTGAGGCTGCCGAAGTGCAGGTTTATAATGCCCTTGGGCAGTTGGTGAAGACGGTGCGAAACTCAAATGAAATCAGTGTGGAAAATATGGCGAGAGGAGTTTATTTACTGCGTATTTCAGATGTTAATGGAACCACGAAGACAAAACGCATCACGGTAACAAAGTAATCAAAAACATACGACTATGAAAACGACAAGAATTTATGCCTTGCTTGTAATCCTGATAATTTTCGG
>JAFWRA010000284.1 GCA_017508895.1 Bacteroidales bacterium | reverse complement strand
GGCAAAGCCATGCCAACATCGCATTCACGGAGCGACAAAACAAAGTGCTGAACATCTATTTGGATGGTTATGTAGGCAAATTGACAGTGAAAAACTGGGCCAAGCATTGCAAAGTCTCGGTCGACACGGCCTCTCGCGACATCAAAGACCTTGTAGAAAAAGGCGTTCTCGAACCACAACAAGGCCGCATGAGGGATGTGTATTACGGCATCCGTTGCGACGATACGACACTGCTTGTCCCCGGTCCGCAAGATGATGACGATGATTGATAGTCAAACCAATCAAATTAAACCCTATCTTTGCAACGCAAAAACACCCAGAGATGGCATCCGACACCGCAAACACCTTCCGCCGCAAAACGCCACCCATCGCGCTGGTTTCCATCGCGATCCTGGCTGTGGGCATCGTGCTGTTCGTCCTGAACCTGCGCTATGGCTCGGTGTCGATCCCGTGGAATGAATTCTGGGACGCGCTGCTGCACGGCGACACTTCGACCTACCGCGCCATCATCCTCGACTACCGCCTGCCACAAGCCATCACGGCACTGCTGGCGGGCATAGGTCTATCGGTTTCTGGCCTTTTGATGCAGACCTTGTTCCGCAATCCCTTGGCCGACCCTTCCCTGCTGGGCATCAGCAGCGGCGCGAGCCTCGGCGTGGCCTTCGTGGTCTTGCTCGGCACCGCCACGGGCCTGTCGGTCAGCACACTGTCGCTGTGGTCCACCTTCGGCGTCACCATTGCGGCTTTCCTGGGTGCCTTCGCGGTGCTGCTGCTCATCCTCGCCTTGAGTTCGAGGCTCCGCAGCATGGTGAGCCTAGTGCTGGTGGGCATCATGATCGCCTACATCGCAGGCTCGGTCACCGACATCCTGAAATTCTTCAGCCAAAAGGAAAGGCTGCACTCCTTTGTCATCTGGGGCCTGGGTAGCTTCTCCAATGTGAGCAAGGCCCAGCTGCCCTTCTTCGCCATCGCGGTGGCGGTTGGCAGCATCGGCTCATTCCTATTATTCAAGACCTTGAATCTCTTGCTGTTGGGTGAGCGTTATGCCGAGAACCTCGGCGTCAACATCCGTCGGAACAGTATGCTCATCATCCTGGCCTCGGGCTTCCTCACCGCCCTCATCACGGCGTTTTGCGGTCCCATTGCCTTCTTGGGCTTGGCCGTGCCGCATATCGCACGATTCCTCTTCCGCAACAGCGATCACAAGCTGCTCATCCCCGCCACGGCCTTCCTCGGCATGGACCTTGCCCTGTTCTGCAACCTCATAGCGCGGCTGCCCTCCTTCGAAGGCAACCTGCCCATCAACTCGGTCACGGCACTGATTGGTGCGCCTATCGTGCTGTGGGTGATTTTCCATCGTCAAAAAGTCATGAGATGAACGAAGTGCTCCATACCACGAACCTACTTATCGGCTACAAAGGCCAAGCCCTGATGCCCGCCATCGACGTGAGCCTCAGCGAAGGCGACATTGTGGCCTTGGCGGGACCCAACGGCTCAGGCAAGACAACGTTGTTCAAGACGCTGTCGGCCAGCCTCAAACCCATCAGCGGGGAGGTGACGCTATTCGGGAAAAAACTTCAAGACTACTCCCCCACCGAGCGTTCTTCGCTGTTCAGCCTCGTGCTCACCGAAAAGCCCGACGACCTCTTCCTGAAGGTCTTCGACATCGTGGCCGCCGGTCGCTATCCCCACCTTGGCCTCTTAGCCAAACTGAAAGCCGACGACGAACAAATCATCTACGACAGCCTCGAAACTGTCGGCATCAGCCATTTGGTCAACCGAAACTTCGTATCATTAAGCGACGGTGAGCAACAGAAAGTGATGATTGCCAAGGCTTTGGTGCAGGACACGCCCCTAATCTTCATGGACGAGCCCGCCGCCTTCCTCGACTATCCGAGCAAAATCGAGTTGGTACACATCATGCACAAACTCTCGCGTGAGAAACACAAGACCATTCTCTTCAGCAGCCACGACCTTGACCTTTTGCTCCGCCACGCCGACGTGATGTGGATAGTGGCCCCGCAGCAGCCTTTGCGCCAAGGCACGCCGAAAGAATTGGTCGAGCAAGGGATTATTGATGAATATTTCAAGCCTATTGTGGCCAAGGATGAGTTTTTCTGGATGAAATAAGAGACAACAAAATAGAAAAGTTTGTTTTGTTTTTAGCGAAAACATAATTAAATTGAAAAAAAATAATTACTTTTGCATCTGTAACCATAATAAAATGGTCTGAACATGTTCGAAACCACAAGTATTACCGATTTGTATATGCTGATTCTGGCCTCATTGAGTCCAGACGACAAACTTGACTTGATTGCCAAGCTATCCGCCTCAATGAAAGAGAAGTCAGAGGTTTCCAAAAGGCCCGACTTAAACACTTGTTTTAGTGGAGATTGGAGTGATATTGATGCTGCTGCTTTAAGGAATAACGAATATTTTGGCAGAAGCGTTGAAAACTGGTAAGCATTATGTCAAAATACATCCTTGATACTGATACTTGCATTGAACTTTTCAAACACAACCATAAAGTGCTTGAAAAAATCAACGAGGTTGGACAAGAGAGTTGTTTTATCACTGAGATAACCATTGCAGAACTGTTCTATGGTGCTGCGAAGTCTAACAATCCTAAGCATTTCCAAGATATTGGTTTCATTCTCCAATCATTTGAATTATTACCTATTTTTCCTTCACTTAGAGTATATGGAACTATCAAGACCTTGCTTGAAAACCAAGGAAATAGGATTGATGAATTTGATTTGCTGATAGGCGCTTGCGCTGTTTACAACAATTGCGTTACAGTAACCTCAAACATCAAACACTTCAGCCATATCCCAAACCTTCAGATTGAAGATTGGGCAGAAAAATCCAAGCACTAGAGTTTTTCTATATTCAGTATTTTTGATTTTTTGTATTTTTGCAGCTTAAATTATTGCAGCAATTTTTACTAAAATGCAGAATATCAGAAATATAGCGATTATCGCCCACGTCGACCACGGCAAAACCACCCTCGTGGACCGTATCCTTTACCAATCCCAACTCTTCAAGGAATCGGACGAAGCCCCTGGCCAACTCATTCTCGACAACAACGACCTCGAACGCGAACGCGGCATCACCATCCTCTCGAAGAACGTGTCAGTTCGTTATAAAGACGTCAAAATCAATATCATCGACACTCCTGGCCACGCCGACTTCGGTGGCGAGGTGGAGCGCGTGCTCAACATGGCCGACGGCGTGCTGCTGCTCGTCGACGCCTTCGAAGGCCCCATGCCACAGACCCGTTTTGTGCTGCAAAAGGCCATCGAGCTGGGCCTGAAGCCCATCGTGGTCATCAACAAGGTGGACAAACCCAACTGCCGTCCCGACGAGGTGCAAGAGGCTGTCTTCGACCTGATGTTCAACCTCGGTGCCACTGAGGACCAACTGGACTTCCCCACCGTCTACGGTTCCTCCAAACAAGGCTGGATGTCAGACCATTGGAACAACGTCACCGACAACGTCTCCTACCTCTTGGATGTCATCATCGACACCATCCCGCCCGCGAAGTTCGAGGAAGG
>JAFWRA010000283.1 GCA_017508895.1 Bacteroidales bacterium | reverse complement strand
TTATAATATCGATTCGCAGCAAACATTCCTCCTGTAATAACATATTCGAAGGTTTCTTGATCTTTAGTACGGTATGTATAAGTAGTCTGTTGGTAACCGCTTTTTCCATTATCCGTCCATGACTCGAAGATACCTTGGGGTTCCAGATAGAATTTATAGGAACGCATGGCATTGTTGGCATACTCGGCAGGGTCGCCATCCTTACCAGCCATGCGATTTGCCGTATTCTCATCTACGAGATCAAGTCGAGTACCTATCTTCATATTGGTAGTGAATCCCGCAGGAGCAAAAACAGATATAGCGTCGTCTTTCCATCCTGGAGTATTGGAAATAGCACCGTTCCCATGCTCCTCGCCCGGGGTCATATCCTCGAAAATCTTGATGTCGTCCAACGGATTGCCAGCGTCGGGGAAACAAACATCGCCCGTTTCAAAAGTAAGTGAACCTGTGAATTTAATTAACCCACCAAAAAGTTTACATTTGGCCTTGACCTTACCATACATCCATGACGGGTTGGGGAAACCACCTCTCAACAAGGCTCCTACGCCAACGCTAATGAGTGACCAGTCGCCTTTGTAAATCCAAAGGTCAATGATGAGTCCCATCTCACCTTTTGCCATGGCATAAACTTGACCCAAACCGTAGAAACCGCCCTTGCCGCCAGCACGCTTGCCGTTACACTGGGCATCCTCCAACTGCTTTAGCACGACGTCGAAGCCTGCGAGCAACGTGGCTTCTGCGTAACAAATTATGGCACGAACGCCAAAATCACCTCCAACCTGAGCACCGAACATGACACCCGACTTGGCCGAGCCGTCAAACTGTGAAACAGCCTGTTTACGCTTTTCATTTGCCGTCGTCGACTTATTTTGGCCAGATTCACTTAGATGATCATTTTTCTTCGAGCCATTAAGGAATTCGTCAATCTCTTGCGGGATGGGTGGGAGCTGTCCATTGTTGGGCAATTCGTTACCCACGCAGAGGTAGGCATTTGCCCAGATTTTACACCAAGCGGCTACTTTATCTTTCTTGCCTCCCAACTGGAAGTCAATAAAGGTAATTGAACAACGGTCTTTCATCATACTGGAAGCAGAGCCATCGCCTGGCTGACCGACATAAAGATGCCATTTGGACTTGAAATTCGGATTTGTGCAGTCATCGGGTTTCATGGTCACTTTAAAATCAAGTGATATGCTCACCCCACAGGATACTTTTGGTTTTGTATCCTTCGCATCCTTGCTCTTCTTATTGCCCTGTTCACCCATTTCCTGCAAATCGCCAACACACTCGGGCAATTTTAGTTTCTGACCTGTGAACTGCTCATACAACTTATCCATGTCGCCACCGGCATCTGCCGTAACATTAATCTGGAAATACTTACCTCCTTCGTTCTCTGGCATGTTTTGATAGACAATGCAACACTTTCCGTTAATCATACCATCGTCTGCGCCTGCAACACAAAGGGCATGCATATCACCCGTCATGCGAAAAGTGGAAAGACGATTTCGTTCGGCATCATAGAGGACAGTCATTTTCACCTTGGCCTTTAAGCCACGATCGGTACCTACCGTAGAAATACCCAAGCCAAACATACCGCCATGTGTGCCATATTGGATTTCCGTTTTCCATTTGAAAGGATCTGTCTCGTTGTCCTCCACCGAGGCCATATCCAACTTGGTATGGAAGAAAAATCCGCCAAGAATGTTATTCAGTTGAACAGGGCCAATAGGAATGCCCGAAGCGCCACCCAACTCTGCAAGAAAATATGCAGAAGTGAAACGACCATGCTGAGAGTCTTTAGCGTTAAAGAAACCACCAGTCGCTTGCATCTTGAAAAGGTCACCTGGTAACCTTAAATCAAGCGTACCGGCATAACCTTTTACCTCTAAATTCTTTTTTGTATCTTTATCAACAAATTTCAAGCTTCCGGAAACTCGACAACCACCGAACTCGGTACTAAGCCCCAGATCGTCAAGTGTGGTTTCCTTATAAGTAATATCCATATTGTCTATATCAACTTTGGCCCAAACGGTAACGCCAGCAGTAGCAGAGAACACATTATTGACAAGCCCAATTGTACCCACTATATTGACGCCCACAAGGTCATTCTTTTTATCCACGCCGAAGTTATCCAACGAGAATTTGAACGGGCCAAGTGTCTTTTCGTCTGAAGCCAAGCCCCATGTACCCAACTCAAACCAACATTTTGGACCTTCACAAATGGGGTCGAAAGTATGAGAAACTATCATATCCTGTATATCGGAACCATTGTTGGATTTTTTAGGATTCGCGAAGTTAGCCAGACGCATGCCCGTAAAGGCTATACCTGGGATATTGAAGTCAAGCTTCTTGGTGATTTCTTCTGTACCAGCGATGGTGACATGACCCGCCATCTCCAGCTCGACTTTAGTATCCTGCTCCTTATCTGAAGGGGTGTACAGAACATCAAGATGTGTATATTTATCTTCCAATTTTAATTCAGCTAGGAAGAAGTCAAACTTTGGGTCACCATCTGGTTTCATGGAGAAAAACATGCGCAGTTCATTGCCTGTGGCTCCTTTGTCAATCTTATCGAAAGAAGTGGAATAATTCCACTTGCCACCGATAAGCGGAGCCTTCACCATGCCCGTGAAGTAAGTACAACCGAATTCACCTTGTACCATAGAGACACCAACCTCGTGAAGAGAAACACCCCAACCACCAAGTTTGCCTGTCTCTATACCCACCAAATCATTATTTCCTGTTCCAGTTGCAGCGATGGTAAGAGAAAGGCCGCTTTTGTCCCAAAGGAGTTGTTTCATTTTTACCTCAATGCGGTCATCGCTGTCGCCTTTCTTAAAAATAGGAGGCAAATAACACCCAATTTCATCCATATAAAGGCCCTGCCATAAGCCTTCGTCTTCTTTAGAATTAATCCCTAATTCCGACTTATTATAAATTTTGGGAGAGAAGTTTTCGACGACACCTCCCTTTGGTGTCATTGGCTCAGGGAAAGAAAAACTAAGGTCGTTTTCTCCTGGATGATGATCATAGATAACGCCCCCACCTGTCGGCACGAAAGTGAAGCCCGGAGCCTCCTCAATCTCAAAGTTATCCATTCTTATCTTGCCGATCCATTTGTCCCAATCATCAATATTAGCAGTAACTTCTATGTGAGGACGCTCACCCTTGATGCGCTCACCTTTCTCGTTGGCCTTGATGAGCCCTGGAATTTCCATGTCTGCCTCAAAATGCAAGTTCTTGAAGCCTTTGTTAGTAAAGGAGAGAGTACATCCGTCATCCATTTTCTGCAAATCACTCGGAGCCTTAAGGGTGAATACGTATTGCGATACGGGGTCTTTGATATAAAAATCAGCCAACAAAGCCATAGTGCAACTTTCAGGAATAAAGGAATCCGGATCAATACAAAGGCGCGGCAGGCCAAAAACGGCTACCTGACCATCGGTGTAATCGCTTGTATTCAGAGCGAACATACCGATAATGCTGACGGATGCATTGGTAGGACTCCAACGACCCGACATTATCTGAATATCTATAGGGCATGTAGAGATTATCTTATTGAGGTTGACAGGAAGATTAACAGAAACCTTCTGATTAATAACGTCATCAATAATAGGAGCATAATCGCGGGCCCAATTGCAATAAGTTGCCATTTTTGCATCATTCTCTATATACTCAAAGAGTTTATCACCATAGGCTTCCGCTGTTCCAGCACTAACAAGGTCAGACAAGAACAAGTCGTCGAACATGTCATAAGGAATATAATTGGATATATCCTTTTCTTCTTCCCTTGCAGAAACGACCTCGCCATCATAGACAATCTTGTCACTATTGATGTAAAGCTTGCTGAACGTGACGTTGATTTGGAAAGGAAGGTCGCCCATCGGTTTCCAAGTGATGTAGCCACGACCTTCGTAGTGGTCACCATCAATGAGGTTGGCATTCTCAATGGTAAGAGGGAACTGGCCGACCATGACTTCCATGTCACGAAGTTCTTTCTCTGAGAACTTAGCCAGTTCGCGATTGCTGATGCTTTTTCCTGCCTCAGGGTCACAATCAATAAGCTTTCCAGTTTCACCTGTGACGTAAGAACTACGATAGATATTGATTTCCCCGTTTTTCTCAAAGCCAACAGAAGCCTCATTCAAGCAGACTGGGAGGACTGCCACAACAAGGTTATCGTTGAGTTTTACTTTCTTGGCAATAGAATCCCAACGAAGGGTATAGCTAAGCGAGGTAAGAGACTTTTCTGAGAACAAAGGTTTGCTAACAAGCAAAGAGTCGATACTTTGTGTAGCCTTCTTCTTGAATACGCTGACATTGTAACAGAAACGAAGCGTATCCTTATCACCAGAAATCATCGTCGGCTTTTCCCATTTGAAATTCAAATCTTCCTTTTCTTTAAGGACATTACCCTTAAAAGGAGCTGGAGTCGTGAGCTTAGGAACGGAATAAACGAACTTCTTTTTATCGTTCTCCTCGGGTTCTTTGTAGCCAGGATCAACATCATTCGTCTCTTCTTCTTCGTTTTCAATTACTATAGCAGTATCATCTCCGTTATCGACGGAAATGACATCTTCCGTCTTATCACTCCCGTCGTAAGTGGACTCCTTGAGGCGAAAAACAAGCAATTGGCTATGACCATTATTCTCGACGGTACTGTAATCGATGTTATTTTTATCTGTCACAGTAGGAGTAGCTGTGACACGAGCCACAAAATAGCCAGTAGGAGAAAACTTCTTCATTTGAAGTACCTCAGCTTCGGAGATGATGCATTGAGCCGCCAAGAGGTTCTTGACAGTCTTAGCAATGGTCCCATGAGCTACGGCCTCCTCGGGAGTAGTCATGGTGGTACCGATGGGATAAATATCTAGCTGGTACTTATAGGAACGTGCCTTGCCACCACAATTCAGAACTGGAGTTTTCCATACAAACTGTGCTTTAACGGGGTCAAGAATGGCGGGTTGCCACTTGGAATCGTTAGCATCGGATACGATGCCCGGAATAATATGCTTGCGCTTGGGTGTATTAACGATATTCCTACTCAACTCAAGCGAATTATATTGAGGAACAAGTATCTCGGGCGATGACGCATTATAGCAGACACTAAAGGTACATTTGCCCTGCATGGGATCGCTTACTAACTGGGGATACTTAACTGCAGGATCCCACTTATAGACTTTTACCTGTGCTTGATAAGTACCTTCAGGCAATAGACCCACAACGCCGTTGTCATAGAAATCGCTGACTTCGGCACCCTTGAGGGTGATATCTTTGGGCAGAAGCTGGCGAAATTGGCCCAACAATGTGACTTGATCAACCATGGTCAAACGTTTGGGCACAAGCGTAATGGCTTTATTGGGCTGGATGTAATAAGGCGTCGTAACACTAAGTTCACCACCCGTCTGCTTCGAGACTTCCAACATCAAGAAAACATTCTGCAACTCATCGGAGGTGTTGGTCAACGACACTTCGAAATAAGTGCCAGGGTTTCCAATGTAGTTCATCACCTGCGGTGGCATGGGGTCCATCTTTGGACGAAGCAAGACCTGAACATCCTGACCAAAGACAGTAAAAGGCAAGAAAACACAGAGCGCGAAAAAAACCACCTTGCTAAGTGCGGTACACGACCATATTGTATTATTCCTTTTCATATCGTTATTGTTCTTTATTATTTCACAATTCCAAGCGTTCAATTTTTTTCCAAAAGCCGCAGATTTTAAAAAGGCTAGTCTTTTCGGTTTATCAAACTATTTCAAATTATACTTCTGAGCATTCTGCTGCACGGCTTCTTCTTTCTCCTTGTGCTTAAGTTGAAAGAGGCTGAAGGTGTAGTTATAGTTAAGACTGCACGTGAGGTCATACCCCTTGTATCGTTCGTAGTCAGCCACTTCGTCCACTCCAACAATGTTGAGATTATTGAAGCGGTTGTAGCCTGCCGTGAAAGAGAATACATGGACTTCCTTAAGAGTATAGCCCACGCTGAGATCAGCACCATAAGACATATTACGTCCCTGACCGATAATGTTATTTAGAGCAAGCGAAAAATTCAGGCTCGCTTGCAGAGCATCGTCCTCCAAAAAGGAGCGGCTTGTGCCCAACGAAACAGCATCGGTGGAGTACGTCATCCCATAGCCCACCGACTGTTGATGGCTGTAATTGGTAACCAAGTTGAGTCCCCAACTACTAATGCCAAGGTTATAGCCAAGACCGGCCGCCAGCGTCTTGACGTCGGTACTTGCGCCATCGTTATTCTTGTTTGTATAGGGGTTCAAATCCTTGTTAAGCGTAATACTGAAACTAGGGGCAAAACTATGCGTGAGAGTTTCGCCTCCAAAAGATAAGGAAGGTGAAAGGAACAAGTTATGCATAATTCGGTTGACACGCGTACTGTCAATTACAGGCATTGTACCATCGGATTGCATTTGCCGATACCCACTGTAACCAGCATTAAGTGAGAAGTGCTGCCCCAGGCTAAAACCCATGCTACCATTATAGACATATCCCGATGTCGTATACTCTTGCTGTTTACTGAGATTATCAGCCTGACCGCTGAAACTGGCGGAGAGGGAGATAAACTTGAAAAGCATGGTACTCGCGGAAACGCCCAACGAATGGAGATTGTTGGAGATATAAGAAACGCCCAACGACTTATACTGAGGCTGTATCATCTTGTATATCAGCGACGCGTTGACACCAACCACACTAAAATTGAGACTCATGTCACCTGCAAAACGAGCCAACGAACTATAACGGGCAGTGAAAATCTTGTCCCAACGCATGAGTTTTTCCACCTTTAGCGTGTCAGCTGTGATGTCGTCGGAGAAAACAGAAGCGGCAACATTAGCCTGGAAAGACATCCAATTACCCAACGACACGCGTCCCTTAGCTCCCACCACAAGGTCTTCTGCTGCAGGTGTTTTTTCTTGCCAAACATCATAGAGTGATGAAAGCTTATCCTCAGCTCGTAGGAAGTAGAGGTCAATGTAAGTACTGGAAGATCCGAAACCTACCTTTCCACCCCAACCATTTCGTTGATACTGAGGTGTACGGGCTGACGGATTCTCGGGGTCATCGTTGACCGCTTTACGAAGAATGCCATAAAAGCCACCCACACGTATCTTGTTGCTATTGTACTCAAGGCCGACTCCGTTAAAGGGCATGGTCATCACATAATTGGAGAATGACATTGAACGCTGTCCCAAATGGAGTGTCCAGTTTTTGTATGTTGGACTTGCATTGAATGAGAAATGGGGATAGCTGAACGAGAAGTTGCCGTTTGTCGCATAGTAAACGGAGAACGGCATCGAAAAGCCATACACACTGATATTCATGCTAGCATAGAACGTGCTACTGAACGGTGTGGCATAATTACTACCCATCGACGAATGGTAGAACGTGTTGTTCGTACCTACGGCACCAGTGATGATAAGCGGGTCACTCTTTGCAATTTGAGCAATGTCCTGTGCATAGGCTGTCGCCACACATCCCGCAATGGTCACCCCCATTGCCATCGCTTTCGCCATCGCCTTCGTTTTATTATTGATAAACGTCTTCATAAGGACATTTTATTTAATGTTTTGCTTTTCTCCATTGATGATATACATACCCTTTGCGGGAATTTCAATAGGACGACCTTGCAAGTCATAAAAATGACCGCCAAACGCTTTATTATCTTCAATTAGCAGACCGTCAATAGCGGTGGCTTGACCTCCGGCCTTCAAATGGAGCGGAGTTTTGACGCTACCAGCCTTATCGCTGAACGACAGACCACCAAAGACCGCCCTATAGGTCTGCGTCTGCTCGTCGTAGAGAACAAACGATATAGACTCACCCGTCACGCCATGTACCGTGATGAAATAACGACCATCAACATATTTGCCTTGACCGCGACATTCGCCACCGACAAAGGCTCCGACTATACAATTCTCTGGGAAATCAACAGCATCGATAGTAGCCACGATAGTCATGTTGTCTGCAAAAGCACGGGTATCATAGTTCCATACCATTGTCTCTGTACGATAATCATTTGCCTTTCGTCCACCCGGTGCAGACAATTTCTGACCAAGAACATCATACCCGGCCCATTCTATCATAGCATCAGACTCAGCTTTGCGATAATACATGAAACCTTCAGAGGGCTGGAGAGTCGTAAGCGTTCCTGTCCACTTACCATCAGCGAACTCAGTAAAACCATCCTGAACAACAATACGGTCGCCCTCAGAAGCTGAGGCGAAAACGTTTGCTGAGGTGAGTGCCGCCAAAGTGTAGGCATACTCATAAGGATATGCTAACCAATTCCAGCCAGAACTGATAGCAGCGGATTCCTTATTCCTATTTATATTATATACAACGAATGCCTCGGGCTTCTGTTCAAAGTCGAACTGATACATCCTTGTCGAAGTGAGGCCAGTGAAGTCACCGAAGTAACCCATCGTCGGATCTTTGTACAAAAGTGCGTCCATAGCACGTATTTCCTGCAAGCCCTTGCCAAAGACTATTCCCATGTCGTCCAAGTCAATTTCGTCAAGTTTGTTAGACTTATAATCTGCATAAGGTGTAGCAATCCAGTTCCAGCCTTCCTCGAAGGGCATGATAGCACCGACATTAACTGTAATGTTGCCTACGTTCTTACCTCCGTAGAAAACATTAATGATATTCACACCCCATGTGTAAGCTGCGTTGACAACGACCTCGATATGACCGTCCTGCTCCTTCACAGCAACATCCATATATTTCCATTCCTCACCCTGACCATATATGTCATCGATAGTAACGGAGAACTTTTTCACATCAACAGAAGCAGTTTTCGGAACAGGTGTTATTTCAATGGTCTTTGCAGCACCCTCTTTAGTCATATTGACTCTTTTTTCAAAGTTAAAGCCTGTTATGCCTTCGATTACCTGAACTTTCAAGAAAGCTGAAATATCAGGATTGTCCTTCGACTTTACGGTAAGTGTTGCCTCACCCACAACGATACCTGTCACAAACCAGACTCCATCTTTTTTAGAGACGGTAGCCACAGAAGAATTGGATGATGTCCATTCCACATTCTTGTTATATGCATCTGCAGGAGTCACAACTACATACTCGTCAAGAGCGACTGACTCATCCCTCGTTACGGACAACGGTTCATCACCAAGCTTATCGGAAATGGCCAGACCAGAAACATGTGTTCTAACCGTTACTGTCAGTGTGGCACTAACCTTCATTTCCATATTATTGGCATCATAAGCCTGTGCAACGATCGTATATTTACCTGCAGCAACGCCCGTACGAACTGTCATCACATTCGTTTTATATTCAAAAATCTTCTCATCAAACTTCAACTGTACGTTAAAGGAATTTGCGTTTGGAGGCGTGGGTATCCATGCGACGTTCACCATTTCGCCATCAAAGACTGTTTGAGTAGGATATATGAACGTAAGGCCTGTCAATGGTATTACATCATCGGTAACCATGACTTTCAAAGTGGCAGTCACGTTCGGACTGTCATTCGAACGAGCGGTCAGCGTAGCTTCACCAACGTTAACAGCCGTGGCTTTGTATGCACCTGACTGACCTTCAAGTCTGACAATATTTGCATCAGAGCTTTTCCATGTCATACTCTTATCGGAGGCTTGCTCGGGAAGTACTGCCTGAACATAGTCATCAGGATTGAAGGTCTGCGAAGGTTTGAATGATATTGACGAGGTCGTAAGTTTGATTTCTGTTACATGATAAGGAACCTCTACTATAATAATTGTCGTAAAGCCACCATCGTTAGTTTTACCCGTCAAGATAGCCGTGCCAAAGCCCTTGGCAATAGCTGAAGTACTTCCATCTTCAGCGATAGATACTGCAACAACAGCTTCATCAGAACTCGTCCATCTCATCGACAAATCCGAGGCATCCGAAGGTGTAAACGTGCAACTCAAATCTACGGTACTGCCAACTTTTACTATCTGATTGGGATAAACAACTGCAACACCTTCCAACGGCACAACAACCTTAACCAACATCGTTGCCGTTGCCTGTGGATTATCGGTGGACATTACAGTCAACGTAGCCTCGCCTCGTGAAAGAGCGTTCACCGACCAATAGCCATTATTCTCCATTAGAGAAACTACCGACTCATTGGAAGAAGTCCAGCGTAAGCTCTTATCATGTGCGTCTTCAGGTATGAACCTCACGTACCTATCAACGACCGTTGTCATACCTTTATTCAAAGTCAGCGATTCCTCTGTCAGCGTCAGGCCTGATACATGGGACCATACTGTCACGGTAATTGTCGCAGTCTTCGCCCCGGGAACCGTCTTCACCGTCAGCGTCGCGTTGCCAGGCTTCAGGGCCGACGCAGCCCACTTGCCGTCGCTGCCGCGAGACACGCTGACCACACCGGCATCGCTGCTCGTCCACTCCACAGACACCTCGTCGCTCGAGTCAACCTTGTAGCCAAGGTCGATCGTACCGCCAGGATATACCGACTGGACGGGACTGGTCACCGTGATGCCACCGAC
>JAFWRA010000033.1 GCA_017508895.1 Bacteroidales bacterium | reverse complement strand
GGCGCACCTCTTCCCATTCCGAACAGAGAAGTTAAGCCCCGCCGCGGCGATGATACTGCGGGAGACCGTGGGAAAGTAGCTCGCCGCCCACCCATAACGGAAACCCCGACAGTGAAAACTGCCGGGGTTTGCTGTTTTTATGGCCCTGCCCTGCCCTTTCCCAACCTTTCCTTCATTTACATCCCACCGTTCCCAAATTTTTACTACTTTTACAGCCAAATTCGGAAGTATGGCCAAAAGATTGGTGTTTGTATTTATTTTACTGATTACCAACTTTTTAGGATTTTCACAAAATCCTACGCAAGATAGCATTGCGCCTAAAATGCCTTCCCCCACCTCTTCCCTACCCATCGATTCCACCTTCGTCACCTACAACGCTTATCAATTCGACAGCATCTTCCTGAACGCCTCCAAAGTGGTCGACTCAACAACATTCCATATCGCCGAATTCGATTACCTGCTACGCAACAACACCATTTACAGCACCTTGAGCAACACAGGATTGGCCCATAAGTCGATGAGATTCAACTATCTGCATCAAGTGGGATTCGACATGACCCTACCCTCCTTTTCCGCCATAATGCAGAACGAAGGCAACATGATTGCGTACCAGTCTATCCTACCCTACTCCGAAATCCGCTACCTGATGACCATCGGCAATTTGGAGCAGCATTTCCATGTGAAGTTCGGCAGGCAGTTCACCCCTCGCCTACTCATTTCCTTCGCCTTCGACACTGACTATTCGCCCGCCACTTTTAACAACAACAAGACCATCAACAACGCGTTTTGGGTCAATGCCAAATACATCACCAAGAACGAACGCTACGGCGTGGGTGCCTATTGGTACCGCAACAAGCTCGAAATGGGCGAAAACGGCGGCCTCGTCAATGACGAGAACTACATTGCACACACCGAAACCGACAACTCTGTCATTCCAGTCAACCTCAATAATGCTACCAACTACATCATTTCCAGTGGAATAGGCTTTGAACACTACTTTAATCTTCTATCGAAAAAAACAGTCGTGACCAAAAAGGAAACCGACCATTTTGAAACCGACTCCATAGCGCCCATTCCCCAGCTCAACGACAGCACGATAGTTGACACTTTGTCTGTTGACACTTTGTCAATGGACAGCATCCCAAGCCCGACAGACAGCATCACAAGCATTGATACCCTTGAAATCGTTCAAAATCAAGAAGTTGTTCAAGAAACCAAAGTCAGAAAATTCACGTTGGGCAGGATTTGCCACAGCTTCAGCTACTTGAACAACAAACTTTACTACAACGAAACCTCCCCTTCCGCAGCCTTCTACCAGGCTTTCGACACCTTGATGAACACTACCAAAACGACGGACACCACTTTGGTCAGAGCCATTAGGAACACGCTGAAATGGAGTAGTTTAGGCTATCAGAAATATAACGATGACATACCATTCTACCTTTACGCAGGAGTCACGCACGGCTTCTACAAAGTAAAGTATTACGACTATTTGGAGGGAGAAACCTTACCATCACGCAACTACAACCAACTGAGTGTGAACGCCGGCATCATCGTCAACCTGTTCAAGTCGACGCGCATCACCGGACACGGCGAACTCATCACCTTGGGCTATCAAATCGGGGACTTTGACATCAAAGGACAATGGAAGCAATTTATAGGCACTTCAAGCAAAAACTGGGGTCAAGCCACATTCGACTTTGAACTCAAACGGCAGTCCGCCAACTGGTTCGAGCAAAGCTATTATTCCAACCATTTCCGTTGGGAAAACGACTTCAAGGCAGCTACCTACTTGACTTTCAACCTACAATACAAGTACAAAAGCTACTGCATCGGCGTAAAGCAAACCAGCATTGCCAACTTGATTTATTTCGGCACGGATGCCCGTCCCGCCCAGCATGAGCAGATGTTCAGCATCCGCGAAGCCTACATCAGCTTCTACCAAAAATTGGGACGGTTCGATCTTGAGGGATTCGCCAGCTTGCAAAAGTCGAGCAACGAAGAGGTTATGCATCTCCCCTTGTTCATGGGACAACTGAAATTCGGTTACTCGCAGCCCCTCTTCCGCAAGGCAGCCATCTTGCACCCCAACATCACAGTACGCTATTTCACAAAGTATTACGCCGATGCCTACATGCCCGCCACGCGCACGTTCTATTTGCAAAACGAGGTACAAATCGGCAATTTTCCCTTCATCGACCTTGCCATAGCCCTCAAAGTCAAGAAGGCCCACATTTACTTTGCCTACAGTAACATGTTCCTGCTCACGGGCAACTACAACTCGTTCATCGCGCCCCACTATCCCATGCGCGACAGCAAGTTTTTTATCGGAATCAACTGGAGACTTTTCAATTAAACGGACGCCATGCTTCAAACCAATCTCATACGCACCACCAACACGCTGTCACGAATCAACGACACCGTTGCGCTTCTTCCTGACACCATCGCACAGCAAAACACAATGGGGAAAGTTTTGGAACAAGTGACGACCAGCAGCTCGTCAAGAGAGATTGGATTGACCATCGCCATCATTGGACTCTTGATTTTTACGGCCCACCTTTTCAGCGAGATATTCAGCCGGAAACGTATCCCCGATGTGTTGTTCCTCATCATCATCGGACTACTCATCGGTCCCGTGTTCCATTGGATTTCGCCAGAAAGTTTGGGCAATGCCGGCAACCTCTTTTCCGGAATCACGCTGGTCACCATCTTGTTTGAAAGCGGTACCCAATTGAGGTTCAGCGCTCTGAAAGACTCTTTCAAAGGAGCCTTGAAGCTTACAGCCTTGAATTTCGTGCTCTCTGCTGTAGCGATATGGCTGACTGGATGGTTGGTTTTGGACTTGGACCCCATCGTCAGCATGATTTTGGGTTGCATGTTGGGAGGCACGGCCTCGGCGGTCGTCATTCCTATCGTCAGGCAGATGCGCATGTCGGAGAAGCCGGCCATCATGCTCATTTTGGAGGCCGCCATCGGCAATGTGTTCAGCATCGTGTTGGCTTTGGCCTTGATGCAAGCCATCAAATCGAGGCACGTGGAATTTGGAGCCATCCTCGGCGACATTTTCTCTTCCTTCATCTTAGCCACGGTGATGGGACTTTTCGGCGCCATCTTTTGGGCTCTTATCTTGGATAAAGTACGCAACATCAAATACTCCATCCTGACCACGCCCGCTTTCGTTTTCATCATTTACGGCATCAACGAATGGATGGGCTTCAGCGGCGCCATTGCAGCCTTGGCCTTCGGCATTGGACTGGCCAACATCGACAGCATCTATAACGCCTGGCTCAAGAAATTCATCAAGAAAGTGCCCGTCAACCTTAATGAAACCGAACGTTCGCTGTTTTCGGAATTGGTGTTGCTGCTGAAGACCTTCTTCTTCATCTATGTGGGCATCTCCATCCAATTGAACCAATGGCAGCCCATTGTCATTGGATTGGGAATCAGCGTATTGCTATTCATCATCCGTATCCCTGCCGTCCGTTTTGCCATCTCCAAAAAAGAAGGCATCCCTGAGAAGGAAATGGCTTTCATGTCGGCGCTCAACCCTAAGGGACTGACCGCTGCAGTGTTGGCCACCCAAGCCCTTATCTACATTCCCGATCTGGGGATGGCCTTGTTCGTGAGAAACATCGTCTTCTCCGTCATTCTGTTCAGCATTGTCATCAATTCCATTCTTATTCCATTGATTGACAAGGAGAGAGGTATGTATCGCTTCTACCTCAAAATGCTGAGCTTCAACCAAAAGATGAAGAACATGGTTTCAAAAACCAAACAAGACGGCGAAGAATGGCACAAAAAACACTCGAAAACCCATGAAATTGTCGAGGAGATGTTTCAGTCGGAAGTCATTTCAGACATCATCAAAGAGCAAGACCAACCTGGCGCCATCAATAACAGGCCGGAATCCAATAATTTTGACGTGGCAGACTAAACTCTTTTAAAGCATGGAAATCCTCATTCTCAACGGCCCCAACCTGAACCTCTTGGGCAAACGCGAACCCGAAATCTATGGAAATGTCTCTTTTGAGGACTTTCTGCCCCGGCTGCGCAGTCGCTTTCCACAGCACCAAATTTCCTATTTCCAGACCAACCACGAAGGCGTCATCATCGACAAATTGCAAGAGGCTGACGGTTTTTATGGTGGCGTAGTGATGAATCCTGGAGCCTATGCCCACACCTCCATCGCCATCGCCGACTGCATCCGCTCCATCAGTGTTCCCGTCATTGAGGTTCATATTTCCGACATTTCGAAACGAGAGCCCTACCGCAGACACTCTTTCACCGCCGAGGCTTGCATAAAATCATTTATGGGATTGGGATTGGAAGGTTATGCCAAGGCCATTGAGGCTTTGGAAACGCGATGAATCGCACCTCTACAAGGTGAAATCATTGGGATTCAAGTCGCTGTATTTCTTCTTTCCGAAAAGGACACTTTCAAAAACAATGTTCTTCCGATAGATGCAACTCACCATCTTTTTTTCACCGTCATTCCGCATTTTGCGCAAAGTTTTCAGCCGTTTATAGAAATCAAAATGCGCCTTGAAGACCATGCAGAAGTCCTTGCCACAGCCCTCAAAAAGGAACTTGAACGCCGCCACCCAATCGAGAAGAATGCGGTAGAGGATGGTACGCTTCACCCGACGTTTGGGCAGGTTCTTCACTAACAGCGAGAGGTTGTTACGGAAGTTCAGGTAAGTCTTGCGCGGAGAGTTTTTCGGCAAGGTGCCGCCACCAATGTGATACACCCACGACTGCGGACAGCAATACACCTTATAACCAGCATTTTTCAGTCGCCAACACAGGTCGATTTCCTCCATGTGGGCGAAGAAGCTATCGTCCAAGCCGCCCAATTGATGGTACAAATCAGCGCGGACGAACAGGCAGGCACCCGTTGCCCAAAAGACTTCCATCGGCTCGTCATATTGATGCTCGTCGTTCTCCAAGTTCTGGAACACGCGCCCACGGCAGAACGGATAACCATACTTGTCGATAAAGCCGCCACTGGCTCCGGCATACTCAAACTGTTCCTTGTGGTAGTACGACAGAATCTTGGGCTGGCAAGCGGCAATCTGCGGGTCGGCATCCATCAAGGCGACGACGGGTTCGAGCCATTGCGGTGTCACCTCAATATCCGAATTGAGCAGCACATAATATTGCGCCTCAATTTGTCGCAAAGCTAAGTTGTAGCCCGTGGTAAAGCCGCCGTTGCTGCCGTTTTCGATAAGACGGATGTCAGGAAAACGCTCCTTCATGAAAGCCACTGAATCGTCAGTGGAAGCATTGTCGGCCACAACGATTTCAGTCCATGTCGGGTCGCAGTTGGCGATGACATTGGGCAGGAATTGTTCGAGGAACTTCCGTCCGTTGTAGTTCAATATGACAACAGCCACTTTCATGCTTTCTCTGTTTGGGGTCTTTGGTGTTTCCAGCGGCGGTGCGACCACAGCCAGTTGTCGGGGTTGGCCTCGATGAAACGCTCCACGCAACGCACATAACGCTCCATGATTTCTCCGTCTCCCATTTCCTTGGGACTATCGGTAACCAATTCGAATGCCACTTCATAACGTCCCCTGCCCTGCCTTCTCATGTCGACAAACACAATGGCATAGTCCAATTTCTTGGCGATGCGCTCGATGCCCGTAAACCAGCAGGTATCTTGATGCAGAAACTCTGTCCAATAGTCTGTAGCCAAGCCATGCGAAGTTTGGTCAGCCATCATTAACACGGCATTCGTTGTACCACGAAGTTGTGCCAAGCGGCGCAACACCGAGTTCGACTCCACCATCTCCAACGTGCTGCCGCAAGTACGGATATACAGCATCAGCTGCTCGAAGACAGGGTTTTCCACCCTCTTGTACACCGCCAAGCCCTTATGTTGTGTGAAACCAGGTATCATCTTGCCGAACCACTCCCAGTTGCCCGAATGCGGGATGGCGTAGAACACGTTTTTGCCTTTCTCGTAAAGACGTTGCGCCAAATCGAGATTGGTATAGGAGATACGGCTCTGATAACCATTGGCCTTCATCCGTAGCATCTTAGGTGCTTCCACAAACAAGTCGCAGAGGTTTTGGTAAAACTGCCGTTCAATGCGTTTGATTTCGCGTGCATCTTTATCGGGAAACGAATGTAACAAATTCTGTCTAACCACTTTACGTCGATAACGCAATAAATGATACAGCAAAAAACAATAGCAATCGGACTTCAAATAGAGAAGCCAAAACGGATGGATGGAAAGGAACTTCACCCATAGCTTCAGGACATGAAATCCGATTTTGGCCATGACTTATCTCGGGTTGTTGTACAATTCGACGGCATGCGAGCCCCAACCTCTCTCGTATTCAGTTTGGTCAACGCCTTGATCGTACCCTTGGCCATAAACAAATTGATAGATTTCCATCGGCCAGCGTGGATTGTTGATTTCGCCGACCATGTTGGAATGGATCAATTGATAGTCGTTAGTTGAGCGGTCGGGAGCCATGAAAACGAACTTCTTGTCGCGCTGATTGGCCACCTGATAGTAGTGCCAAATCTCGTAGGGACGAGCGGCAGGTTCGTCGGGCACTTCCATAATCTTGTCGGGCTGGCCGTATTTCAGGAACACATAGCCGCGGTCGCTGCGATAACCTGGGAAGGCTGTAGTGCCAAACGACATGTTGACCCTTTTGACAGCGGCCATATAATCGTCGAAGCCCTGTTTGGGATTCATCGGAGAGCGTTTGCTCCAGAAGTTGAAGAGGAACTGCTGCATGGTCTTCATGTCGTCGGTCTTCACCAAACTCTTTGAATAGGTGCGTTCGATTTCGCTGCAAATCGGGTCGAGATAGCTGATATACTTGCGCAGTGTGTCAACTTCGGTGATGTTGCTGACGAAAGTGTTGGCGATGCTAACGGCTCCAATGTCTTCCATATCAAAACTCACACTCGGGTTGCTGCGTTGGAAGAACCAGCTTTTCGAACAAATCAAGGTGTTGCTACGGTCGTGCATCTCGATGACGAGGTAATAGTTGCCCGACGGCAAGTCCTTGATATCAATGGAGTTGAGCATCACATTCACTTTGCTGACGTCAAAACGCTTGTTGAACGCAAAGTTTTGCATACGGTTGGATGACTCGACCGTCTCGATGTAGTAATTGACCAAAAACTTGCCTTCGTCATACAACTTGTCGCTGTTGTAAAGCTCGACATAGAAGTTCAGCTTGTCCTCCTTCGAGCCGTAGAAAGGATACACGCGCGGCAAGAAATCGTAACCGCTCTTGGTGCAAGTCGATGGTTTTTCCGGCTTCGTGTAGGAATCGAACAGCAGAATGTCGGAGATGGACGGCACTTCATCCGGATAGTTGACCTCAACGGTGACTGTCGCCGTCGGCAACACATCGCCGCAGTTCAAATCGGTGATGTTGATTTCCATTTGATACTCACCGTTTTCCAATGAGAAGCGTTGCTGGTCGATGAATGCGCCGTCGAGATTGGAAGTGTCGGTTACCACCGGACTATCCACGGCCACCTTCGAGAACACCGTTTCCTCGCCTTTCCTGAAGATGGTGACCACTTCCACCGTGGCTTTGAACTTACCAGGTTCAAATTGTTTGTAAACCGCTGTACGACAATCGAAAGCGATGGCGTTTTCCACAAAGGGCGTCATCCCTGGGGCGAAATAGGTTGTCGTCGAAAGATAGGGTTTCAGTCGTTTGGCCTTGACTTGGGCATTGCCGGAGAAAGCCAACAAAATGAGCATGACAATAACGAATGATTTTTTCATAGTTAGCAGATTATTTCATGATGCAAAGATAATAATTTCGGGACAATCAGGAATTTTTTTTTGGGAAAAATCTCAACCTATCGAAATTTGTTGTACTTTTGCAGCGGAGATATGGCTGAGTGGTCGATAGCGGCGGTCTTGAAAACCGTTAAGCCGAAAGGCTTCGGGGGTTCGAATCCCTCTGTCTCCGCAAGGGGCGACAGTTTGTCGCTTTTATAATGAAAGACCCTATCTGTCTAAGGTAGTAAGGAGAGATGCCGGAGTGGTCGATCGGGGCGGTCTCGAAAACCGTTGAACGCTTTGCGTTCCAAGGGTTCGAATCCCTTTCTCTCCGC
>JAFWRA010000282.1 GCA_017508895.1 Bacteroidales bacterium | reverse complement strand
CTTGCCGTCCTTGCCACGGAAAGCCTTCATGCCTTCGAAAGCCTCTTGGCCATAGTGCAGGCAGGTAGCAGCCATGTGGATGTTGATGCTGGTTTCGGAGGTCACTTCAAGTTCGCCCCACTGACCGTTGCGATAGTAGCAACGCACGTTGTAATTCGTTGGGTAGTAGCCAAATGTAAGATTGGCCCAATCAATGTTTTGCATGATTCTTATACTTTTTAGTTGATAAATTCTGTCGTCTTCAAAAAGTCCGCGAAATTACAAATAATTTCGTTATCTGAATATGTTTTTAAAGAATTTATTTACGATGTTGTACTTATACAACACCAAATCCGTCTTCCCCTCCTTGTTGACTTCGATCGCATTCCACCTGAAACAATTGTTGTTTTTATCATAGATGACCTGGAAAGGCACTGATTCAGTCCATTTTACGCCATCAATCACGACGCCCTCCTTGCCATTGACATAGGACAGTTTGTGCATTCCGTCGGCAGAAAACCTATCAATAGTGATGTTACCAATCGTATCATCAGCATAATAAACCGATTTGGATTCCTCGGTCATATTACTGATTTGGCCGCCTTCATATCTATACCATTGTCCATGGGAGTAGAAATGGAACCGCAATTCCTGTTCTGCATCAAGATCGAAATGACCGATATGCACTTGACGACGGATTATCTTACCGTTCATCACCAGCGTCTCACCCTTTTCTTCCTCACCTTTCTTGGTGGCCTTATAGAAATAGTCTCCTTTATTGGAGATGAGAAAGTCCGTAATGTTATAGTTCCCCACATATTTCATTTTGCCGTCAACCCAGAAATAATCATCTGCTACAGCCATCCAATGATTGCCATCATACGAATACTTGAACCTAATGTCCTCATCGTTGTACTCTCCAAACATCTCTACGACCTTACCATCGACAATAAGCACGGTTTCAGGCATGTATTTGTCACGATAAAGATAATAGTAATGGTTTTGGCTCTTGGTTTTGTTGAGCGCAAAATGAATGGTATCACCTTCAGCAAGACGACGTTTGTCGCCCTTGGGCAGCCATGCGTCCTCAGATTCCTTATAAGCCTTTTTTTCCAACCAGACAATCTGTTTGGTTTGTGCAGGCATAGCCCCGTGTTTATAGGTGCTATGGAAATAGTTATCCCTCAACTTATAGACATAGCCATCTTCCGTGAGGCTAATAATGCTGTCACAGATATTCTGCACGTCACCATAAGCATAGATGGTTTCCATCTTATACCCTATTTCGCTCAAATCCTCTTCATACGACTTGAGGACAAGAACGCAGTCGTTCCACCTACAGCCTAAACGGAATGGACGAACTACAGACTTGATGTGAATAACTTGTTTTCCGTTGTGGAAAACCAACGACATGTCATTTTTATCATTTTTTGCCACATACAAATAATCGTAATATGTGGAAACAGACTGGGTGCTTACGTTGGGGAGCAAGCTGTAATCGGCTTGGAACTCACCTCTATTCACGGTCAGGAACCCGTCTAATGTTGCCAGGCAGACACGATCCATGTTTTCAGGCAGTTGCGCTATTGACAACTGCGCGAACCCGGTCAGTATAATAAGCAGAATGAATAGTTTTTTCATATCTCAAACCTATTGATAGCTACATTTTGATTTTTTAAACTCTCCCAAATGGAAACCGATACCGAAATCCACATAGAGATGTCTGTCACCCAGCAAATCTGATTCATGCAACATGACGGTGATGGGGAATCGCCACACATTGAGGATGGCGCCTACTTCGACGCCCATACCTTGAAAGCGCTCCTCCAGGCCAGAGAGATTGGCAGTCGCTGAAACGCCCAAGGTCACGTCAATCAAACCATTCACTGGAGTAATGAGAATACCTGCACCTCCTTCAATATTCTTTATATCAAGGCTATCGGACGCCTGTGTGTCGGGGAGATACATGGCTTTCAGGTAGGCGCGCAGCTTTTCCTTACCTAGATCGCCGATCATAACACCCTTTCCATTCACGGCAGGACGGCTGACATAATTCAACGAAAACCATCGGCGACTGTCACTGGCGCAATAACCCAAAGACGAATCATAATAGCGCTTCAAATAACCACCCAAGCCCAATGCGAAACTGGTGTGCTGAACCTCAGCGTTAAGGCGAGAAGTGTGGAAGCCCATGGTAAGCATTAGATTCTTATAAAATCCCATAACGCCAGCTTCATAATCCAATCCGTAATGCGGCAATCCGGAATAGGCGCCCATGCCAATTCCAGCATATGCACCAACATAGGGGAATTTATTGGGTCGAAACACTGGACCGATAGTCAAATTATAACCCGAGAGTCCACTACCAATGCTGTCAAACGCTTTGACAATTGGGGTGTTGGCATTGAAATGCGCATAAGCGCCCCATGACTTTGATCCCACAAAGCCGGTCATCATACCGACAGAAGCTTTGGGTGCCCACGTGATAGTTGCAAAACGAAGACCTGGCTTAAACTGTACGTTACGCTGCTGCTCATTGGTGAACAACTCTCTGCGTTCCAAGCCCATCTTTAATGAATAATGGCTATAATCTACGGGCATGTCAAAAGGCGTGTATCGGACACTTGACTCACCGAGGTCATTAACAATCGTAACCTTTAGATTATCTGGGATGCTTGTAACGGCAATCATCCCTTGGTTTGCAGATCCTTCATCGTCGATCTCAGGCTTAAGCACAGGCTTTTTCGACATAAATGCATATTGGTAAACTGGCACCTCGAACAACCTGTGACCTGCGCCAATACTGATTGTACCTCTGCGACTGAAAGGCGATTCATTTGGCAAAACATGGACCATCACAATGTCTTGGTTTGCTGAGACATCAATCCAGTTATCGGGTGTTGACACCTCCCATTGCCCGCAATTGCTCTCCACCTTAAGGAAGTCTTCCGAATCGCTACAGGGCAAGACCAATTCTTCCTTACTAAAGGAAAACATAGTATCAGATTCGGCCTGGTGGACAACGATCGGGAACTTTTCCTCGAAAACGTTGACAATCAGCGTAGCTTCGCGCGCCTCAGCCAAAGGGTTCGGGCTGCTCTTAATAAACAACATGGTATCATTCTTCCGGCACTCGATCCAGTTAGGAGCAGGCTCGACTAACCACGACGAAGCATTCGTATATATGGCAACTCCTTTCGTCTCGCCATATTTTGTAAAACTCACTGTGTCGGGGTTGGCCTCAAACTCAAGCCGCCCCCCTAATTGAGATACATTTATCGAAACCGTCCTTCCATCAGCCGCCACCACAACGTTCGCTTTACGCACATCGGGTTGGATATTCGTTTCACACGAAACCGAGACCACATCGCCCTTCTTCATGACCTTGCACCAAGTCGAGCCACTACTCACCCTGAAATAGTCGGCATTGGTCCTCACTGTCACGTTCTTGGTCTGGCCTCCAGCGGCATCAAACTGCAATCCATTCTCCGAAACGCTAAGTGTTGTACATTCCCTAATCATTCGATCAAGGTCATTGTCTATAGGAATACCGCCTTTGCAAATCTCCTTGATTCTCTTGAATTTATCTCTAGCTTCATTAAGCTTTCCTTCGTTTTTAAGCCTTACAGCCTCCTCATGGAAATAATTATAGCGGTCATAGTTTTGGGCATCGACCGCCATATAGCACAGCAAGACTGCAATGATCGTCAAAAGAATTCCTCTTTTCATGATTTGGTTTTGTTGTTTTTATTTTGACTTAATGATTGCGTTCAAAGAATCCAGCATAGACTTGTCTTCAGGCAAAGCCAGAATATAGGCTATTTCCATATCTTGCTGGGCAAACTTCAAGCCTCCCTCCGCAATCATCAATTTCAAATCTGATGTGATGGTTTCCAAATACGCCTTTCTGAGTTCCAACAAAGCATTCCGCTTAGCTTCGACATTATAAGCGTCTTCGAAAGTATCACCAAAGCTATTCTTCAGTATCATGGCCGAATCATACTCGGCCAAGCCTTCCATCATTTTCACATAAGTATCCTTGTTGGACACCATCTGAAGGAAGTCTTTCTTGAACTCGATTCCATCAGGAAGATCACGAACCAATGCATCAGCCCTATTCACATGATAATCAAACACCTGAGTCTCATTATGATTGTCAACAATGGTCTCAGTGTCCGTCGGTTCAATTTCATCAGGGACAGCAGCAGAATCTTTCAGCGAAAAGAACAGGCCCACCCCAAGCAACGCTAAAACAAGGGGAAGCATCGCCAATCTTCTCCGGCGGTTTCTTTTCTTTTTCAGTGCCGACGAAACAAGATTCTCTACAATTCTCGCGAAAGAAGCCGTTCTGTACTCATGTGTCCATGAAAAGACCTGGATCGTGGTAAGAGGTCTCAAAGGTTCAGGCAACGACTCTGCCTCTGGCATGAAAAAACCTGGAAGCCCAACGCCAATAATGTTTTTATTCGTATTCTGAGCCTGAATAATCTCGCGTCGCACCCAATCCTCTTCATCTATACAACGATCAAGGGTACCAGGTGACAAAACAAGAAGAAAGTCTTTACACTCGTTAATCGCGTTTTCGATCTGCACCGGAAACTGTCCGCTGCCAATCTCATCGACATCAAGAAAGACTTTATATCCCAAATTTTCCAGTTTGGCCTGCAATTCGCCTGCCACACCAGCACCTGCACCTTTACGCCTATAACTGATGAAAACGTCGTATGCCATGAATACTTACATACCTTTACAATAGGTTTGCAAAAATAGCAAATATATCTATCCGTTTAACAATGTGAATAAAATTAATAATCAGTCTATCAACGGCAAGACGGTTTCAAGATAATGGCGCTCTATGCCATACTGTTTTTTCAAAGTGTCAATTTGCCTCAGAATGGCCTCTTTGTCAACATGCGCCTTGGTTTTCCTTCCCACCAGAAGCACATTCTTCGGTGTATGTTCCATCTCGATAAACTCCATCACCTGGGTCTTGTAGCCGAAATACTCCAGAATCAAGGCGCGGATGGTGTCGGTGATCATCACCGCCTGGCGTTCAAGGAAGATGCCGTAGCGTGTGATGGCGTCGACCTTGCCCGAGCGCTCCATCTCCTGCCGGATTTGCTTGTGGCAGCAGGGAGCACAAACAATCAGTTCTGCACCTGCTTTGATTCCCGAAGCTATAGCGTCATCCGTGGCTGTG
>JAFWRA010000281.1 GCA_017508895.1 Bacteroidales bacterium | reverse complement strand
GCGCAAGGACGGTGACGACATCATCATCGCCCAACAGCCCAAGCTGCAAGCCGTTGACGAACAGATTCTGAAACAATTCGAGTTCACCCAAGAGGTCATCAACAACGTCCGCAAGGTGCGTTCTGACAAGAACATCGCCTTCCGCGACACCATCCAACTCGTGGTGAAGGGTACCGCCAACAAGGACTTTGACTGCGTGATTGCCAAGCTCTGCAACGTGAGCGAGATCGACTATGTGGCCGAGGCTCCCGCTGGTGCCTTCGGCTTCATCGTTGGCAGCACCGAGTTCTTCGTGCCGCTCACTGGCAGTGTCGATATGGAGGCCGAAATCAAGAAGTTGGAAGAGGAGCTGAAATACGCCCAAGGCTTCCTGAAGAGCGTTGAAGCGAAGCTCTCCAACGAACGCTTCGTGAACGGAGCTCCTGCCGCCGTCGTCGACAAGGAGCGCAAGAAGAAAGCCGACGCCGAAGCCAAGATCGCTGTCATTGAGCAGCAGCTGGCGGGGTTGAGGAAATAATTCAAATGAAATGGGTAGAGACGTAGCGCGCTACGTCTCTATTATGCAAAAAACGGGTTTCATCAGTGAACGATAAAGCCCGTTTGTTTTAATGTGCCATGGCACCCATCAGCAGTAAAACCAGGCCGCCCAAGGTTAAGCCCGAGGCCAGATAAAACGTCTTGCGACCGTTTCTCACTTTGATCATCTGGTCTTTTTCCATTGCATTGACTTGGTATATCGGCGAGTTCGAACCACACATCTTTTCATAATCTGACGGATCACTGACCTCACAGGCAGCAATCTCGGCGGCATCGACATATTGTTCACCTTTCTTCGTTTCCCTCAGCAGATACGACACCGTATAACTCATGGAATGTCCAATAGCATTAGTGAAACGATAAGTATCGCGGGTCACATAATTGTTAGTCAATTCTGTCCCATAACCGCCTTCTTCGGTATACGATGTCCTTAATACGATAAGATCATTCTTCGTTTCCGAACTAGAACCCGACAGGTTGAAACCCTGTTGCGACATCTCATCACTAACCTGAGAGATTACCTGATCAAAAGTGGTCTTCTTCGTGACATATTTAGTATCCATGCAACTCGAAAACCAGATAAGTGCAGCAAGGCAAAGGAACAGACAAGATTTTTTCATAACAAATACCATTTAGAACAATAGAAAAAGCCACAAAAACCAGACCAAAACCATCAATTAAGACAAAGAAAATAAAACTATATAACCAAAAATAATCTGAGCAAACGGCATTAAAAGCCACCATTTGCGCAGAAAATCTTTCAATAAGTTGCGCAACTATGGTAATTATTATACTTTTGCGCAGAAAATATTATTGCCATGGAAAAGAAACTTATCGGAAGAAATGCTGAATATAAGGCTCTTACAAATTATTTCACCTCAAAAGGCTCGGAATTTATCGCTGTGTATGGCCGTCGGCGCGTCGGGAAAACCTTTCTCATCCGAAAAGCCGCCAATGACCAATTCGCCTTTTGTCTGACGGGAGCGCATGAAGTACCCAAAAACGAGCAACTCATCAACTTTGCCATCGCCGTCCAAAAGCATTTCAAAACCGAGCGGATTGAGATTCCAAAAAACTGGATATTAGCATTTTATGAACTCTCAAAGCATTTGGAATCCTTGCCTAAAGGCAACAAAATCATCTTCATTGATGAACTTCCGTGGCTGAGTACGGCCAAATCAGGGTTTGTGGCTGCATTGGAAAACTTCTGGAACAGTTGGGCCTCCTTGCGCGACGACATCAAATTGGTGGTTTGCGGCTCGGCTACCTCTTGGATGATTGACAACCTCATCCATAGCCGTGGCGGACTACACAACAGAATCACGCATCAGATTGTGCTTGAGCCTTTTACGTTGAATGAATGTGAAGCCTATTTCCGCGCTTACGGTTTCTCCTATTCAAGGAAACAAATCGCGGAATGTTATATGGTCATGGGCGGCATACCTTATTATATGTCGCTGATGGACAAGAGCAAAAGCATGGCACAAAATGTTGATATGCTGTTCTTTGCCTCCAATGCGAGCCTCAAAGATGAATTCAACGAACTTTACCACGCCCTGTTCAAGAAAGCCAACACGCACATTCAGGTGGTGACAGCATTGGCTACGAAAGGCAAAGGTCTGACCCGACAAGAGATTGTGAAAGCAGCCAATGTCACCGACAACGGAGCCTTAAGCGCCGTGCTTGAAGAATTGGAAAAATGTGGATTTATAAGGACTTACGAACCTCTTGGCAACCTTCAAAAAGCCACCGACAAAAGGCAGAAAAGCGACACACTGTTCCAACTCATCGATTTCTACACCTTGTTTTATTTTGATTTCATCGTCCAAAACAAGTATCACGACGAACAGTTCTGGACCACCTCTTTCAATAGCCCTATCCATAGCACTTGGAGCGGTATCGCCTTTGAGCGGCTTTGTTTGGCGCACTTGACGCAAATCAAGAAAGCATTGGGAATCAGCGGAGTGCAGACTTTGGCGTGTTCTTGGCGAAGTTCGTCAGTGAATAAAAGCAGCCAAATTGACCTGCTCATCGACCGCAAAGACGAAACCATCAACATCTGCGAAATGAAGTATTCCAAAGGGAAATACGAAATCGACAAAGCTTATGAAGATACGCTCAACGAAAGACTGACAACCTTTGTTCAAGAAACCGGCACGAAAAAAACGCTTTTACTCACCTTCGTGACTACTGAAGGCGTAAAGCAAAATGCACATAGTGGAGGTGTTCAGTGCGAAGTGATTTTGGATGAACTATTTGAGTGATGAATTTTCCGCAGAAAATCCAAATATAATCTGCGCAAATAGCATCAAAAAACATCATTTGCGCAGAAAATCTTTCAATAAGTTGCGCAATTTTTGAGGAAAACATGCCCTCCATTAAACAAGATATCAACAAAACTCTATGTAAAAATCATATAAATTCTGATTTTTTCCCAGAGTTTTGTCAAAAATGGTTATTTTTGCGGCATAAAAGGCAAGAACTATGGAAAGAAAAGTGATGGCCGAACTGGTCAAATGGAAAGACAAGACGAACAGGATGCCGCTCATCGTGAACGGTGCAAGACAGGTGGGCAAGACCTATATCTTGAAGGCTTTTGGTGAAACCTGTTTCGAGAACACCATCTATGTACACATGGAAAACCAAGCGGCAACGGCAGCATTTTTTGAAGGCGACCTCACACCGACAAGGATCATCCAGTACCTGGAAGCCGCATACAATCAAAAGATTTCAGCGGGGAAAACGCTAATCATCCTTGATGAAATCCAAAGCAGCGAAAGGGCTCTGATGGCGTTGAAAGTCTTTTGCGAGGAAGCGCCGCAATACCACATCGTGGCCGCTGGGAGCTTGCTTGGGGTGGCCGTCAATCGTGAGAAGTACTCCTTCCCAGTCGGAAAAGTCGATGAAATTAATATGTATCCCCTTGATTTCGAAGAGTTTCTATGGGCTAATGGGAAACAGTTTTTTGCCGAGGAAATCAAACAGCATTTCGCAAACAACCAACCTTTTGCCGAGGGCATCCACCAAATGCTCATCGAACTTTACAAGCATTACCTGATTACGGGAGGCATGCCCGCTGTGGTCAAGCAATTCGTTGAAACACAGAAGTTCACGGACATCATCGACATCCAAAGCCGCATCTTGAACGAATATTTGGCCGACATGGCGAAATATGCCTCCGCCTCGACTTCGGTGAAGATTCGAGCTTGCTACAACTCCATCCCGACCCAATTGGCCAAGGAAAACACCAAGTTCCAATACAAAGTGGTGCAAAAAGGCGGCAGTGCCACACTGTTCGGCGAGTCCATCGACTGGCTGGAATCGGCAGGCATCGTCTTGAAATGCCAAAAGACCACTCAAGGAATGATGCCCATCGCAGCCTATGCCGATCTCTCTGATTTCAAACTCTATATGGCCGATGTGGGGCTGCTCACCATGAAGTCGGGGCTTGCCTACCAAACCGTACTTTCCACCATCGAGCAAGACAACAGTTTCTTGGGCGCGTTGGCCGAAAACTATGTGGCACAACAATTTAAAGCCAGCCAAATTCCGCTTTACTACTGGAAAAACGACAACACTGCCGAAGTGGATTTTGTGCTGCAACTCGGCACTGACATCATCCCCGTGGAAGTCAAGAAAGGCAAACGGAACAAGGCCATCT
>JAFWRA010000032.1 GCA_017508895.1 Bacteroidales bacterium | reverse complement strand
GATTATCTTTGCGAGAACCATAGAAGCACCTTCAAAGTCTATCCTAATCCTGCCAAGGGATATATTATCATTGAAGGCACAGGCAATATGACCGTCACGAATGCCCTCGGCCAAACCATCCTGACCAAGGAAATCAAGAGCAAAGAAAAGTTGGAACTACCAAAAGGAATGTATTTTGTGACTATGGGTAGCGAAACGCGGAAGATTGTGGTGGAATAATATTCGCACGCAGAATCCGCTGAATTGTGTGAAGCGCAAAGCGATGTCAGGCATATGTCCGGTAGGTTCAGCGATTTCTGCGATTTCTGCGTGAGAAAACTATTCCCGTCGCTTCGAGTCCATCAAAATCGTCACCGACCCATCATTGAGCAGCTCCACAGTCATCATCGCGCCAAACTCACCGCTTTGTACTTCGCGGCCTGAAACTTCGGCAAAGTGTTTCAAAATCAAAGCTCAGTTTCAGAAACAAACAGCTCAAGGCAGCTTGGGACTGGCATTTCCTTATGCTAATAATACAAATTTGATGCGTTTGCATTGATTAAAATACTTATTTTTGTAATTTAAAAAAAATGATTATTTTTGCAGCCTGAAAAGTGTATCAATTTAGAAAATTGAAGAGTAAAATAATAACTAACAAATATTTAAGACATGCAAGCATTATCTTTACCAATGAACAGAGCCAGACGTATTGCTCTTTTATTCTTCTCACTCTGCGTGCTTGGAGTAAGCAGCTCCTATGCGCGTATGTACGATCCTGATTGGACTGCAGTTACTCCGTCGGGACATACCATGTATTATAGCGTGATTGATGACAACAATCACTATGTTGCGGTGACCCATCCCAATCCCAATGCAACCTTGAATTGGCTGAATACTTCTACGGGTCTTTGGGAATATCCAACCGGGAACCTCATTTTGCCTGAACACGTCTCACATAATGGCATCACCTACACCTTGACCGAAATCGACCAACACACCTTCCATAATTGCAGTGGATTGACAGGGACCTTGGTCATCCCGAATTCGGTAACCATCATCAGAGAAAACGCTTTTTCTTATTGCAGCGGCCTTTCGTCGATAACAATTGGCAGTTCCGTCTCAATAATTGAAAAAAGTGCTTTTAGTAACTGTTCAGGCCTTACCGGAACTTTGTCAATCCCTAGCAATGTCCAAGAAATAGGCCAATGGTCATTCGACCATTGCTCTGGCATCAGTACCCTTGAACTTTCAGAAGGGCTGCTTAAGATTTCCAATTCTGCATTCCAATATTGCGGTGGTCTTACTGGTTCTTTGGCCATTCCTAATAGCGTAACCTATCTTGGCCAGTGGGCATTCGCATATTGCAGCGGTTTAAATGGAACCTTGAAGTTGTCGGACAACATCACCATGGTGAATGCATACTGTTTCAAGGGATGCACTGGCCTTACAGGTGATTTGGTCATTCCTAAAACCGTTACCAAAATCAGCAATGAGGCATTTTATAACTGCAATGGCTTTAGCGCCATGTATTTTTGCACTAATTCGGTTCCTTCGAAAGGTTCAGAAAACAACAGTTTTTATGGCATAAGAAAAAATATTCCCATCTATGTCCCGGGTTGCCTCGTCAGCAATTACAACACCCAATGGAGTGTTTTCCAATTCACCAACATCCAAGGGAGAGATTTCTTCAATACCGATGGTAACTGGTCGAATGCAGCCAACTGGGCATGCAACGCCCTCCCGAGTGATGACGCGAACATAGTGATAGCTGCCTATTGCAATCTGAATGAAACGGCAACCGTCGCATCCACTACCATCCTTAATGGTTATACGCTCTCCATCATGCCCGACATGGCGATGAACAGCAGCACCGTCATCAACAAAGGCACTGCCGCCAACCTTATCATTCAAGATGGAGGCGAACTCTACCACAACAACGAGAATGTTCTGGCCACAGTGATGAAGTCCATCGCGCCTTATACGCCAGGTGAACGCGACGGCTGGTATCTCATCTCCTCACCGCTTGCTGGCACTGCCAACATGAACTTAGTGGAGAATCTGCTCAGCAATGAGTACGACATGTTCTATTACGATGAGCCCGCTGCCTATTGGAGAAACCAAGAAAACTTATCACTCAATTTCAACACGCTCACTTCTGGGACAGGCTATCTCTATGCCAACAACCAAAATGTTTCTATCAATTTCGCCGGTCGCGTAACAAATGCACCCACAACGATAACCTTACCTTTATCTTATACCGCTGAATCCAATCTTCCTGGCTTCAACCTCGTCGGCAACCCATACACCCACAACATCACTTCGTATTCCACAACAAATGTGGCCACTGCCGGTTGCTACAGAATGAACGAAACTAACGATGATCTAATCGTGAGCGCAATCAGCGAAAGCTCTCCTTTGAAACCAGCTGAAGGTTTCTTCGTGTTGGCCGAGGCTGAAGATGCATCCATCACCTTCAGCTGCGCCAAAACACGTGATGAAGTGAAAAGAACCGGAAGTATCAATGTGGAACTTTTTGAAAATGACATGGTTACCGATCGCCTGATTGTCAAGCGTAGTGAAGAAGACAAAGATCTCGTCAAATTGTCGCTCAGAGACAACCGCAACAAGCTCTACACGATGAAAGACAAGAAAGAGTTGGCTATGGTGGTTTGCAATGGCAAGGAGCAACCCTTCGAGTTCAAGACTGTCAAGAATGGCACCTATACCATCAATGTGACCCTCAACGACCTGGATGTGGAATACCTCCACCTCATCGACAATCTCACCGGTGAGAACATCGACCTGCTTGCCACTCCTTCCTACACCTTCAGTGCTAGGACCACCGACTACGCATCGCGTTTCAGACTGGTCTTCGATCCATTTGCTGACGATGACTCGAACGAAAACTTCGCCTTTATCAGCGACGGTAACTTCATCATCGCCAACGAAGGTGTGGCCACGTTGCAAGTGATTGACGTGACAGGCCGCATCTTGAGCAGTGAGACCATCCGCGACAGCTTCACCAAACCCGTCACTTTGAGCAATGGCGTGTATATCTTACGCCTCGTCAACGGTGACAATGTGAAGTCACAAAAGATTGTGGTTCGTTGATGACCACAAGATATGAGTAAACGAAAAAGCCGACCTTATGGCCGGCTTTTTCATTTCAACAAAAACGCGTCTTCACTTCTTGAAGATACTACCCAGGATGGAACGCACAATGCTGTTGCCAAGATTACGACCGATTGTCGAGGCGGTCGTGTTGAGCGTCTTCTCGAGGGCTTTCTGGCCCGCTGATTTTTTCTTTCGGGTGGAGGTGCTTCTCGAGCTTGTGCTTCTCGAACGTTCTTTTTCTTTGGCTTCCTTAGCCTTCCGCTTCTCCTCTTCTTCTGCCTCTTTTTGGAGGCGTTTCTCTTCCTGCTTCTGCTGCTCGACAAGCAGTTCGTAGGCACTTTCCCTGTCGAAGCTCTTGTCGTAGATGCCATAGAGGCGCGACTTGCGTATCAAAGACTTGCGCTGGTCATCGGTAATGGCTCCAATCTGACTGAGCGGGAAGAGGATTTTAGCCCGTTGCACGACACAAGGCGCGCCTTTCTCATCCAAGAACGACACCAGGGCTTCACCTGTGCCGAGTTCCAAGATGGCCGTCTCAGTGTTGAAGCTGGGGTTGGTGCGGAAGGTCTGGGCTGCTGCCTTGACTGCCTTCTGCTCTTTGGGCGTATAGGCGCGCAATCCATGAAGGACTCGGTTGCCCAACTGACCAGCAATGGCTTCAGGGATATCATCGGGACTTTGGGTCACGAAATAAACGCCCACGCCTTTTGAACGCACCAAACGAATGACCTGCTCAATCTTGTCGACCAATGCCTTCGAGGTGTCCTTGAACAGCATGTGGGCTTCATCGAAGAAGAATATCAACTTGGGCAGTTCCAGGTCTCCGACTTCGGGCAACTGGGTGTAGAGTTCGCTCAACAGCCACAACAGGAAGGTGGAATACAGCTTTGGGTTGAGCATCAACTTGTCAGCAGCCAACACATTCATCACGCCGCGACCGCCTTCGGTCTGAAGGAAATCCAATGCGTTGAAGGCAGGCTCGCCGAAAAAGATCTCACCGCCCTCAGCCTCCAAAGCAAGAAGCGCGCGCTGTATGGCACCCACACTCACCGATGAGACCGTACCGTAAGTGGTCGTGAACTCTCGGGCATTTTTCGCCACATAGTCCAGCATCATCCGCAAGTCTTTCATGTCGATGAGCAGCAAGCCACGGTCATCAGCAATCTTGAACACAATGTTCAGGATGCCCGTCTGGGTCTCGTTGAGGTCGAGAAGCCGCGCCATGAGCTGGGGACCCATGTCGGAGATAGTCGCCCTGAGCGGATGACCCTGTTCGCCATACACATCGAAGAAACGCGTCGGGCAGCCATGGAACTGCGGATTGGTGATGCCGAATTCGGGACAACGTTTCTCGATAAAGCTGCTCATCTGTCCAGCCTGGCTGATGCCTGAGAGGTCACCCTTCATGTCTGCCATAAAGCAAGGCACGCCGGCCTGACAAAAAGTTTCCGCCAACACCTGCAAGGTAACCGTCTTGCCTGTACCCGTGGCACCAGCTATCAAACCATGCCGGTTGGCCATCTTGCCAATCATATAGATGGGGCCATTATCGCAATGCGCGATGTAAAGTTGATTGTCTTCAGTGTACATATTTCGTTGATTTAAAATTCAAAATTTAAAATTCAAAATTCAAAGATTCATGGGTTTATCCTGAATCGGATGTATTTGATAGTCAGGCCTTGGTCAAGCCACATTTGCTCATAGAAGGTACGGATGGTCTTCACTTCCAAATCATCGGTGTTGGCATAAAGGTCGTTGCTGGCATAAAGCAAGGGCAGACCTTGTTTCTCCACCACGTCGTGCAGAGTGAATTCATACATGATGGGGCTGTCGGTTTTCAAATTGAGCACGCCATCGGGGCGAACGATTTTTCTGTAGCGTTTGAGGAATTCGGGAGAAGTGAGACGATGACGGGCATTGCGTTCACCTTCACCAGGATGAGGATCAGGGAACGTGACCCATATCTCCGACACTTCATTTTGACCAAAGAAATGTTCAATCTGGTCGATGCGGGCGCGAAGGAATGCCACATTGTTCAGGCCCTCCTCGTTCGACTGTTTCAAGCCGCGCCAGATGCGCGCCCCTTTGATGTCGACACCTATATAATTAATGTCGCGATGTACCCGAGCCAAACCCACGGTATACTCCCCTTTGCCACAACCCAACTCAAGGACAATGGGGTTGTCGTTGTGGAAAAAGTCGGTGTGCCACTTCCCTTGCAGCGGAAAGCCCTCGCTCATGATACGCTCATAGCTGTATTCAAACAGATTTCCAAAGGTCTTGTTCTCAGCAAACTTCTGTAATTTGTTCTTCTTTGACACGGCATTACGTTTTAATCCAATGTTCAATCTTTCAAAATCCAACCTTTCTCGCCTCTCACCTCCCTAATCTCGCGAAGCGCTTCATGGGCTTCCTCTTCAGTATGGTAACGATCGTAAGCAACAAACCAACGCTCGCCTCGTTTTTCCTTGAAGGCATTGACATATCCTTTGTTTTTCAACGAGTTGACCATCCGTTCGGCAGGTTCTTCCCTGTCATAACAACCTGCAATAATACGAATCGTATCGTTATTGTTGACGGTGACGGGAAGCGGCAAAGTTTGTTCCTCATGGAGGATTTGTCGCGTCAAATCTCCTACCATTTCCTCAGCCAAAACTTGCGGGTCGACGGGTTCCGCTTCCGTATCGGCTGAAGTTGCAGCGGTTTGTTCTTCGTTGAAAAAATGGGGACGGTACACCTTGAAATAGAGCAAACCGCTCATGATCAGCAACAAGGCAAACAGAAAAGCCCATACGCCTTTGCCTAACTCACGAGTTTCTCCTTCTTCGGACTTTTCTTCAACCGGTGTTTCATTTTCGGTTGGCGTTGGCGGCGTCTCTTCGACGTGTTCTTCTTCTACCGTTTCAGTTGCCACAGGTTCAAGGGCAAAATCACACAACCCAAAGGCATCGGTGTTGTAGTTGGCTGCAGGATCCTGCTCAAAAAGCATCTCATTTTCAGGGCCAAACGACAACGACCCTATATCCTTCAGTTGAACTATCTGCCCCGACTTCATGCTATTGAAACAATCCGACACGAAATGGAAGAGCATGCGCTTGGCCTCGTTTTCCGAAATCCCGATTTCGTTGACAAGATACTTGATTATCACATCATTGTCTTCCCTCAAACCTGCATCAAAGCTGATTTCGGAGGAAGGCATCGAAAAACGATTCGTTTCCAAATCTACCTGTGCGGAGCATGGCTTACGCACAAAAGCACCCAAGCCTGGCACCACCACGGTGTCGCGGACAAACAAAAGGTCTGATATGGCTTCAGCAATGGAAATCATCATTCACCAACAGGAAGATTTTGTGCGAATTCGATAGCTTTGACCAAGTCGTCAGGGCTGTCGATAGCGATGTTATTAGCTTCAACCACAGCCATGTGGATGGAAAGGCCATTCTCGAGCCAGCGCAACTGCTCCAACGACTCAACCATCTCCAACGGGGTAGGCTGCATTCCGGCAATCTGTCGCAAAGTCTTTGCCTTGTAGGCATAGATGCCAATATGTTGGTAGAAAACACCTTTTTGCAGCCATTTATCCTTATCCACATTGCGCAAGAACGGTATCGGGCTGCGGCTGAAATACAAGGCCTTGCCATCTTTGTCCATCACCACTTTCACCTTGTTTGGGCCAAACAGTTCTTCCTCATCGTCAAATCTCTTGACCAACGAGGCCAATTGCGTGTCGTCACGCGAAATCAGGTCAACCAAAAGATTAATCTCTTTTGGGTCAATAAAAGGTTCGTCGCCTTGAATGTTGACCACTGCATCGTACTGTGTTTCAAGTATGTCCAATGCCTCACAACACCGGTCGGTGCCACTGCGGTGCATCGGGTCGGTCAACACATACTGACCGCCGAAACTCAGCACCTCTTCGGCGATGCGCATGTCATCGGTGGCCACCACCACGGCATCCAGCTTCGACTTCCAAGCCTGTTCACAGACTCGATGTATCATGGTCTTACCTTTAATCATCGCCAAAGGCTTGCCAGGGAAGCGCGTCGAGGCGTAACGGGAGGGTATGATTCCTACTACTTTCATTTTCAAAACAATCCATTGAGTGAAGCCTCAATACGGTCGACGACGGTACTCAGATCTTCGGGGTTTTCCAATTCTATATTATCAGTATCGATGATAAGAAGCTTACCTTCGTGATAATTCTTAATCCATTCCTCATACCTTTCATTGAGGTTGGTCAGGTAGTTGATGCTGATGGACTGCTCAAACTCACGGTTGCGCTTGGCAATATGACGAATCAGGGTAGGCACAGAAGCACGAAGATAGATTAGTAAATCTGGCGGCTGCAAGAACTTGGTCATCAGTTCAAACAAGGATTGATAGTTCTCAAAATCACGCGTCTCCATCAAGCCCATCGAGTAAAGGTTAGCTGCAAAAATATGAGCATCCTCATAGATAGTACGGTCTTGGATGACATCCTTGCCACTATTGCGGATGTCCATCACCTGACGGAAACGGCTGTTTAGGAAGAATATTTGAATATTGAACGACCAGCGTTGCATATCCTCATAAAAACTGTCAAGATACGGGTTATGCTCAACCTCCTCATAATGAGGCTTCCAGTTGAAATGCTTGGCCAGAAGCCTGGTGAGGGTCGTCTTGCCTGAGCCGATGTTGCCTGCTACTGCAATATGCATAATGCTTTTGTTTAAGGATGAAAAGAAGTTGCTAAAATAAGGAAAAGTCGGCAAAAGCGAGGCATTTTTTTACAGAAAAATAACAAATTGTTGAATATCAGCCTATTTTGGAGCTTTTACCAACAAATAGATTCCAAGTAAACAGAAAATGAAGTTAGGAATCCACGCGGCAAGGAAAGGCGAGAGATTGCCTGAAATGGCGAATGACTTGGACACTTGCATGAACAAAATGTAGGAAAAAGCGATGGTGATACCAATGCCGAGATGCATTCCGATGCCTCCCCTCACCTTGCGGCTCGACAAGGCGGCACCGATAAGCGTCAGAATGAGCACTGCAGCAGGTGAGGACATTCGGGTATGCATTTCCACCTGATAAGCTTTCACCCCCTCCGACCCTTTCTCTATCATGCCTTGAATCTGGTGGCGCAATTCGAAGAAGTTCATCTCTTCAAAGTCCTCTTTCATCTTGTAAAGATCAGTAGGATAAAGATTTAGAATAGTATCAAAGTTGCGCCCTTTCTCTATGCTCTCGTTTTCGCCTTCAATAGTACGAATGCAATAAGGATCAAATTTCCAACTATTTGGCGCTATCGTATCATGATAAAGAACGTCAGATACCACCTTGTACTTCAATTCATTACCATCGTATTTCTCCCAAGTGAACTTGAACCCGTATTCCTTGGAGATATTATAAGTTTCCACATACACAAACTCGTTCTTTTCAATCTGCACATGCACATTGCGACCCGCACTCTGGGTCAATTTCTCCATGTACTCGTCCTTAAACTGTCTTCTGATTTCGTTTGTCTTGGGAATCAAGAAATTACCAAAATACAACGACATTACCGCAATAAACAAAGCCGCCCACATATAAGGGTATAGAAAACGCCAAAAACTGACGCCGCTACTCAGGATGGCCACAATTTCGGTGCGTGCCGCCATCTTGGAAGTGAAAAAGACCACTGCGATGAACGCAAAGAGATGAATGAAGAGGTTGATGTAATACGGAATGGACATGACGTAGTAGTCAACCACCACCCTTTGCCAGGGGGCATTATGCTTCAGGAAACTATCGATGTTTTCCGACACGTCGAAAATGATGACAATCAAAATCAGCATGGAAATGGCAAAGAAAAAAGTCCCCAAGTACTTTTTGAAAATATATGCGTCTATTTTTCTCATTTACAGTCTATTGGTAACTCTTTTCAGCATCATGTCGCGCCATTCGGCGAAGTCTCCCGCAATGATATGCCTACGTGACTCGCGCACCAGCCATAGGTAGAAACCGATGTTGTGAAGGCTGGCAATCATGGGGCCAAGTATCTCGCCCGCGACAAACAAATGACGCAAATAAGCCCTTGTATATTGTATATCGACAAAAGTTTCGCCGTTGGGGTCGACAGGTGAGAAATCGAACTTCCACTTTTCATTCTTAATGTTGATGATACCTTCAGAGGTGAAAATCATGCCGTTGCGTCCGTTTCGGGTGGGCATGACACAGTCGAACATATCCACGCCGCGCGAGATGCCTTCCAAAATGTTGGCCGGAGTTCCGACACCCATCAAATAACGTGGCCTATCCTTGGGCAGGATGGCATTCACCAGTTCTATCATCTCGTACATCTTCTCAGTAGGCTCGCCCACGGCCAAACCGCCAATGGCATTGCCGACTGCGTTTTTCGAAGCGATGTATTCAGCCGATTGCTCGCGCAAGTCGCGGTAGACACAGCCTTGCACGATGGGGAACAAGGCTTGTTCGTAGCCATATTTCGGTTCGGTGGCGTTGAACCGTTCGAAACAACGATCGAGCCAGCGGTGGGTGCGTTCCATCGAAGGCTTTGCGTATTGATAGTCCGCTGTTCCAGGCGTGCATTCGTCAAACGCCATGATGATGTCGGCACCGATACTGCGCTGAATGTCCATCACTTTTTCGGGCGTGAACAAATGCCTTGAGCCGTCGATGTGCGACTGGAAGGTCACACCATCTTCCTTCATCTTGCGGATGCCAGTGAGCGAAAACACCTGAAAGCCACCGCTGTCGGTCAAAATAGGGCGGTCCCATCCATTGAACTTATGGAGCCCTCCAGCAGCTTCAAGCACCTCCAAACCTGGACGGAGATAGAGATGATAGGTGTTGCCCAAGATAATTTGAGCCTTCACCTCGTCATGCACATCGCGGATATGGCAGGCCTTCACCGTGCCCGCAGTACCGACAGGCATGAAAATCGGGGTTTCGATAAGACCATGATCGGTGTTGAGCACGCCTGCACGTGCAGCGCTTTTCGGGTCGTTGGAGACAATATTGAAATTCATCGCTCTAATTTTGTGCAAAAATAATGAATTGTTGAATTGTTTATTGTTGAATTGTGGAATTGTTGCAAACTTTGTTTCACCACACTCAATTGTTGAAGAAAAAAGTGCGTGTGAGCAATAAGAAATCTTGAAATTTGAAATCTTGAAATCAAGTATTTTCTTACCTTTGCAATCATCAAAATTCATTTATCATGCAGTTTCAATTATATTATAATCATATCAGTTTCACTATTTTAGTGGTTTTCATTCTTTCCTTACTCATCCAGCTGGTCTATCACTGGGGGTTGTTTTCGCGCACAGCCTTTTACAAAAGGAAAAAACGTCCGAAACTTGACGAGGAGTTGGAGCCCGTATCGGTGGTCATCTGTGCCCGAAACGCATACGAATACCTTACGGAACTCATCCCCGCATTGCTGAGCCAAGACTATCCTGATTTTGAAATCGTTGTGGTGAACGACTGTTCGGATGACGAGACGGAAGAATACCTTAAAGAGATCACACGCCAAGAGCCAAGGGTGAAACCTGTTCAGATGAAACAACACCTCAACTTCTTCTATGGCAAAAAATTCCCGCTCTCAATGGGCATCAAGTCGGCCCAAAACGACCTTATCATACTGACAGAATGCAGCTGCATGCCCACCAACGACAAGTGGCTACGTAGTGTGGTCAATTGTTACGGCAATAATACGGAAGTGGTCATCGGTTACAGTCCCTACGTACAGAAAAAAGGTCTTCTCAACAAGCTTATCCGCTTCGATGCGCTTCAGCAAGGGTTACTCTATCTGTCCTCCACCCTGGCTGGACATCCCTACATGGGCATCGGCAAGAACCTTTCCTATCGGAAGGAATTGTTTTTCAGGAACAAAGGTTTCATCTCTCATTACACCACCTCTGTTGGCGACGACGATTTGTTCATCAACCAAGTGGCAAAAAAGCGAAACACCGAGGCTTTGATTGACGCTGAGAACACCATTCAAGCTACCCCAACACAAAGCTTCAGACTCTGGATGCACCAAAAAAGCAGCCGCTATTCCACTATCTCAAAATATAACACCAGGGCTCGTTTGATGTTAAGCCTTTTCTATGTTTCACAGATTTTGTTTTACACCACTTTCATCGCATTGCTCTGTCTGAAGCCAGCTTTCAGCATCGCCTCAAGCACGGTATCCTATATTCCTATTTTAGTGTTTCTCTTTCTGTTGCGCTTTGGCTCACAGCTCTTCATCTACAACAAAGCCTCAAAACGTTTGGGCGAAAAGGGGCTCTTGCCTGGTTTAATCGTTTATGATTTCCTGTTTGCGTTCCTCTCGCCTTGGCTCAGATTGATGGGACGAATGAATATGGGGGTCGAATAAAGCTATCCTTTGATTTGGATCAAAAAGCCTTCGTTGAGCAAAGGCTGAACCAATGCCTGCATCTCTTCTATCGTAAACTTTTGCAAGCCAACTTCTGGTGTAGGCCGGGCGATGGTGTAAACCATCACCTCACGTGGTTTCAAAAGGCGTACAATATCCATCCAGCCATTCAGCACTTCGGGACTTGAAGAGTCAAAGTCTCTGCTTTTCAGGAACATGGTCTGCAAGATGAAGTTACCATGAAACTGTTTCAGTGCCTCAACAACACGGTGGATGTCGTAACCCGGCGCAGGATGGTTGATCTTTTCAATCAGTTCATTTGTCGGGGCATCGATTTTCATGGTCGGGTTGTCGACCTTAGACAGAGCGGCAAAAATCTCAGGCTTGTGCACCATGGTGGCATTCGACAGCACCGTAATCTTCGAGTTAGGATAGTACTTGTCGCGCAAAGCTATTGTATCATCGATAATCTGCGGAAACTCAGGATTGATGGTCGGTTCACCGTCGCCGCTGAAGGTGATGGAGTCGATGGGCATCTGGGCTACCAGACACTGCTGCAGTTTGGTTTCCAGAGCAGTACGCACTTTTTCAGCGGTAGGCAGTTTTGTGTCATCGCGACCGTCTTTGTTCCAGCCACATTCGCAATAGATGCAGTCGAACGTACAGATTTTGCCTTTTTCAGGGAGTAAATTGATGCCCAACGAGCTACCGAGGCGGCGGCTATGAATGGGACCGAAAACGACTTCTTCTCTAATCATTTTTGACTATGGCTAATGACTATGGCCTATGGCTCACTCTTGACTAAGGTCAACTATTTCATATAGTGAGCTAGTGAGCCATAGTCATAAGCCATAGGCCATCGTCAGATTACTTTGCGTACTGGACGGCTCTCGTTTCGCGGATAACCGTGATCTTGATCTGACCCGGATAGGTCATTTCGGTCTGAATCTGCTTCGAGAGGTCGTATGCGATGCGGTCGGCGTCTTGGTCGGTCACCTTGTCGGCACCCACGATGACACGCAACTCGCGGCCAGCCTGAATGGCGTAAGTCTTCACCACACCCGGATAACTCATGGCCATCTCCTCCAACTTGTTGAGACGTTGGATATAGGCTTCCACCACTTCGCGGCGGGCACCTGGACGAGCACCTGAAATGGCGTCGCACACCTGCACGATAGGCGAAATCATGTTGTCCATCTCGATTTCCTCGTGGTGGGCACCAATGGCGTTGCAGATGTCGGGTTTCTCCTTCAAACGCTCGGCCACCTTCATACCCAAGATAGCATGCGGCAGTTCTTCCTCATTCTCAGCCACTTTACCTATGTCGTGCAAAAGACCAGCACGTTTGGCAGCCTTCACGTTGAGGCCAAGTTCGGCAGCCATCGTAGCGCAGAGTTTGGCGGTCTCAATAGAGTGTTGCAGCAAGTTCTGGCCATAGCTGGTGCGGTACTTCATGCGGCCGATCATCTTAATCAGTTCGGGGTTAAGGTTGTGGACACCGAGGTCGATGGCAGTACGCTTACCCGTCTCCATAATCTCCTGATCCACTTGCTTTTCCACTTTATGCACCACTTCTTCGATGCGGGCGGGGTGGATACGTCCGTCGACAACCAGCTTCTGCAATGAGAGGCGGGCCACTTCGCGGCGAATGGGGTCGAAACCCGAAATGAGGATGGCATCTGGGCTGTCGTCGATGATGATTTCGACGCCCGTCATCGACTCAAGGGTACGGATGTTGCGGCCCTCACGACCGATGATACGACCCTTAATCTCGTCGTTTTCAATATTGAACACGCTGACCGTATTTTCGATAGCCGTCTCTGAGGCTGTGCGTTGGATGGTCTCCAGCACGATTTTCTTGGCGGTCTGGGAGGCGCTCATCTTGGCCTCTTCCGTGACTTCCTTCACATAGACCATGGCATCAGCCTGAGCCTCTTCCTTGATGAGTTCGACGAGTTGCTCCTTGGCTTCCTTTGCCGAAAGCCCCGAAATGGTTTCCAGCTTCTTGGTCTCCTCTTCATAGACACGGTCAAGTTCAGCTTTCTTCTTATTGAAGGTTTCCAACTGGCTTTCAAGATGTTGCTGTGCTGTCTGAATCTCTTTTGACTTACGTTGAGCTTCTTCCATCTTCTTGTTGGCGTCCTGTTTCAGTTGGTTGACGCGGTTCTCTGCACTGGCCAGCTCGCGTTTGCGGTCGTTGCAAGCTTTTTCGTGTTCGTCTTTCATTTGGAGGAACTTCTCCTTGGCTTGCAAGATACGCTCTTTCTTGATGACTTCAGCTTTTTCCTTAGCCTCTTCGAGAAGGGCTACTTGTTCTTTAATGACGGCTTTTTTCAGCAGTGTGGACGTGATGAGGTAACCCACCGCAAGGCCCACGACCAAAGCTGCTGCGGCAATGATAATCCATGTAGTGTTTGAAATGAGTAATAACATTTTAAAAACTCTGTTTTACTCGAAAAATGAGGAGGAAACAAAAGAAACTGCCTGTCCTTTGGGAGATGCGTAAACCCCAAATAATACGCTTGTGGCCACCGCGTTGCGCAAACGTCCACCGGCACCAGAAGGTACTTCCCCGAAAGGAATGAGGCCTGTTTTTACAGAGCGCGAGTAGACCGATTAATGTGTTGATAGTGTTGAGTTTACCAAATGCGCTGAACAGGCAGTTCCAAATCTTCAAAGAACAAGTCCGCTATATACTGCAGATTATGATTGTTCGCTCAATAAGGTGTTTAAATCCAACAGTTTACGCTCCAAGTTCTGACTGCGGTAAGTCAATTCATCGTCCATCTTGACCATTGAAGTAGCAAACTGCAAGGCGGTCATCGAGAGCAAGTCTTGCGCATCCTTGTAGGTGTAATGCTTCGAGTAATACTTCACCCTCTCGTTGATGAGGTTGCCGGCCTTGCGAACCTTTTCTTCGTCAGCGCGAGCCACCGACAGGCGATAAGGCCTATCCAACAACGTGATATTGATCGTTATCTCATCCATCGTGCTGACTTTCAAGTATCTGAGTTATTCCTTACTGTTCAAAATCGAAACGCATCTGTCAATTTCTCTCACCAACTCTTTTATGAGCTTTCTTCCTTCTTCTAATTCTCCCTCGTTGTCGAGTGCGTTAACAATTGTACTTTTATTTATTTTATCTTGCAACTCCGATGCCGAACGACGCAACGCCAGATTTTCCTCGTCCAACGCCTTGTTTTCCTCGGCAAGCCGCTTGTTTTCCTGTGCCAACTGATTCTTTTCATCAATCAATTTCCTCAATTTCAATTCGATTTCGGATACTATGATGCTCAAGTCGGTCATGTTGCAATCGGGCTTGGAATTGTGCCACAAAAATACGCAATTCTACGTTACTACGCCCTTTTTCACGAAAAAAATTTCCTCATCGTGTCGGACATAGCTGAAAATGTCCTACTTTTATCGCATTAAAACACCCTCATTCATATGAAAACAAAACTCACTATTATGATTGTTTTGACCGCGTTGTTCGCATCCTGCTCGCAAAAGGAAACCACATTGACTTTGTTGGAAACCACTGATACTCACGGTCGTTATGACGAATTTGCCAATGATGCTCTCATCATCAAACAGATGAAATCCGAATTAGGTGACCGGCTCATCCTATTGGACAATGGCGACAACCTGCAAGGCACTGTGTTTCAGTACTGTTCCAACCAAGATGCTGAACATCCGAATCTTGTTTCGCAAGTGCTTAACTATTTCCCTTATGATGCCGTAAGTGTTGGAAACCATGACATTGAGGCGGGACGCAAGATATTCGACCGCGTGTATTCCGAAGTCAAAATGCCCGTTTTGGCCGCCAACGTCATTGACGAAACGACTGGCGAGCCTTATTTCACTCCTTATATTATATTGAACCGAGACGGATTCAAAATCGCCGTGCTCGGCCTAACTACACCTTATGTCGTTACCTGGGTACCCGACCGCCTTCGTCCTGGGTTGCGATTCGAACAATTGGAATCCGCTGCCGAAAAATGGGTGAAAATCATCCAAGAGAAAGAGCATCCCGACCTGATGGTGGGGCTCTTCCACTCTGGCTACGAGCCTCAAGTTCAGAATCTTCCCGAAGACCATCCGCTTGGTCGCGAGAACGCATCGAAATGGGTGGCCTTGAACGTGCCCGGCTTCGACATCATCTTCTACGGCCACGACCACCGTGCCCGTGCCGAGAAACTGACCAACATCAACGGAGACCCTGTATATGTGCTCAACTCGGGCAATAGAGGAATGGGACTCAGCATTGCCGAAGTGACGCTGCGAAAAGGACAGAAACCCAACATCAGGATCAGCCTCATGCAGACCGACCAAGAGCAAAAAGACGAGCAATTCGTTGCCATGCTACAACCTTATCTTGACCGTGCCGAAGCATACAAACAACGCGAAGTGGCTGAGTTGCCCGTCGACATCAGCTCCGACGATGCCTTCAAAGGCTCTTGCCTTTGGGTTGACGAAATCCATCGCTGCCAATTCGAGACCGTCGAAGCCGAAGGCATACACGCCGACATCTCCATGGCAGCTCCTTTAAGTGGCGGCAAGACCATCAAAGCGGGAAAACTCACCGTGCAAGACTTCTTCACCTGGTATCCCTTCGAAAACGCGCTGGCTGTCATGGCCTTAACGGGAAAGGAAGTAAAAGCTTTCCTTGAATACGCCTACGAGATGAAGAGCCCCATCTATAACTTTGATTCGGGCGCGGGCATTATCTACGAAGTGACCGACAAAAACCCCATGGGCGAACGCATCCACATCATCAGCATGGCCGACGGCACACCTTTCGATATGGAAAAGACCTACAATGTGGTGATGAACTCCTATCGCTCGATGGGAGGTGGCAACCACTTGATCAACGGTGTCGGCTGGGCACAGGAAGACATCAAGAACCATGTGGTGTGGCAAAGTGACCGCGACCTACGTTCCTTATTTATCGATTGGGCTTCAAAGAAAGGTGTGCTTGACACTGAACCTTTAAACTGCTGGAAGATTAAATGAGAGAAGAATTCCTATACTATATTTGGGAGAACCGACTGACCGACAAGGATTTGAAGACCACGGAAGGCGAAGCGATGGAAATGGTGGCGACAGGCTACCGCAACACCGACTCGGGCCCCGACTTCTTGGAGGCGAAAATCCAAATCGGTGACAAATTGTGGGCTGGTCATGTGGAAATCCACGTGAAAAGCAGCGACTGGAATCGCCATGGCCACCAGTCCGATAAAGCCTACAAAAATGTCATCTTGCATGTGGTCTACGAAAACGACACCCAAGTCAACGGCATACCCACAATAGAATTGAAAGGGCATTTCGACGAAAGCCTTTTTGCACAATATCAAAAACTTATCTCGTCAAAGAGCTGGATTCCATGCGAGAAAAGCATCAGCCAAGTGCCCGTCTTTACCCGACTCTCGTGGCTCGACAGAATGGCTGTGGAACGTTTGGAGAGCAAGTCGGAGACCGTCACCAAGATACTGGAAGCCAATCAATTTGATTGGGAGGATGTCCTTTACAAACTATTGATGCGTTATTTCGGCTTGAAAGTTAACAATGAGGCTTTTGAATATTTGGCCAACATCTTGCCTTTCAAGACTTTGCTGAAGCACGCCGACAACCCGCTTCAAGTGGAAGCCATGCTGATGGGCTGCGCGGGATTCCTCGAAGACAATTTCATGGAGGAATATCCACTACTGCTCAAGCGCGAGTTCATCGTAATGCGCACCAAATTCAATCTGTTGACCATGCCGGCCGAAAGATGGAAGTTCATGCGAATGCGACCTTCCAACTTTCCGACCATCCGATTGGCGCAGATGGCGCAGCTCATCCACAAAAACGGTTGCCTGTTTTCTAAAATAAAAGCTGCGAAAAACGCTGCCGAGGTTAAAGCCTTATTTGACGTCGAGGCTTCGGAATACTGGGAAACGCATTGGCGGTTTGGTGTTTCAACCGAATCGAAACCGAAACATCTAGGTGAAACCACAGCCGATGTATTGATCATCAACGCAGTAGCTCCATTACTGTTTTGCTACGGCAAACTCCACAAAGACGAATCGGTGTGTGAGACAGCCATTCAGTTCTTGGAAGATACTGAGGTTGAGGACAATGCTGTTATTCGACATTATGCCCAATGTGGGGTAAAGGCGGAAAATGCCATGCAGACACAGGCTTTGTTGCACCTTTATTCCTATTTTTGCAAGCGCAAACGGTGTCTGGAATGCCGTATCGGAAATGTATTGTTACACAAAACCAATTCAATATCATGAAGAAGCCCATTTTTACCCTTCTCTTGGCCCTCTGCTTCAGTGCATTGTTTGGCCAATCCAACAACTTTCAACATGTCATCGTGATGATGGCGGAACGCTACGACGACAACAACCTGTCGCAAAAGACCGCCTTGATGACCAAGGAGCAACGCCGCGACTTTGTCATCGCTGAACGAAAGACGTTTTGTCAAGCCTCGCAAACCCAAGTGCTTGATTTTCTTGAAGGTTACAAAGCCAACAATATGGTCAGCGACCTGAAAACCTTCTGGTCATTCAACGGCTTCAGCTGCTCGGCCAGTGCCGAAGTCATCGCACAACTCGCTCAGCGCAAGGATGTTGCCATGATTATCCCTGACGAGATGCGTCAGATGATCCCTGACAACGAGATGGCTCGCCCCATCAACACAAGGGACAACGCTTGGCATGTCGACAAAGTCAACGCTCCAGCAGTTTGGAACTACAATGGTACGGGCTATACGGGCAACGGCGTCATCATCGGCCACATCGACACAGGTGTCAACTACAACCATATCGACATTGCCAACAGCATGTGGGACGGCGGCAGCGAGTTCCCGCACCACGGCTATGACATCTTCTATCAAGACAACGACCCCATGGACGACGATGGTCACGGCACCCATACCGCTGGCATCTTGGCGGGACAAGGTACGGCAGGCACCCAAACGGGCATTGCCCCAGGCGCCAAAATCATGTCCATCAAGGTTTTGGGGGAAGACGGTCAAGGTGAAGCCACACACCTCATCCAAGGTGTTGAGTTTGCCTTGGAACACGGTGCCCATCTCCTTAGTCTCTCGCTCAGCGATGTAGGCGCTGGTCCCTGCTACTACTATCGCGACGTTTTCGCCACCTGCCTCGAGGCGGGCGTGGCGGCTGCCGTGGCTTGCGGTAATGAAGGCCAAACGCAATACACCTTCCCCGTTCCCTTCAACATCAGTGCACCTGGCAACTGCCCTCCGGCTTGGCTCCATCCCGACCAGAGGAACCTCATCGAAGGCGGCCTGACCTCCGTCATCAGCGTGGGTGCCACCGACTCCAACGACGAGCGCTGCGGCTTTGCATCCGTCGGCCCCACGACTTGGGCTGCGGGTGCCAATGTCGGTAACTACAACGACTACCCATACGAAAATGGAGATGTCAACAAGCCCGGCTTGATCCGCCCCGACATCTCGGCTCCTGGTGCCAACATCACCTCATTGAACTACCAGACCGCCAACGGGTACACTGAATTGGACGGTACCTCGATGGCTACGCCCTGCGTGGCTGGCGTGTTGGCCATGCTGCTTGAGGCCAACCCAGCACTGAGTCCTGCAGAATTGGATTCCATCATCGAGCTCACCTCTGTACGGGTCGGTAATACCATGAAAAACAACCGCGTAGGTTCGGGTCGCATCGATGCCTTGGCTGCCATGAATGCCTTGTTCCACCACGGCCCGACCAACCTCACTGCTGACTTCGACGGCGAGCAGGTCGTCCTCAACTGGACCGCCGCACCCGAAGGCATCTCCTATGACGTCTATCGCGACGGCATGCGCATCGCCAACAGTCTGACTGAAACCACCTATACCGACCACATCAGCTATGCAGGTTCTTACACCTATTATATAATCGCCCATCTCGAAAACGACATGACCTCGCTCCCCTCCAATTACGTCACCTTGACAAAGGCTGTCGAGATTGAGGCTGAAGTCATCAACAACATGCGTGTCTCCTTGTCGTGGAACATGCCTGCGGGCATTTACGACGGCTTCGAGTCAGGCGACTTCTACCAAAATATGTGGATCAACGATGCGACCAGTCCTTGGGTCATCGCCACCACACAACCCAACACTGGCACCTATTGCGCCAAGTCGACCAACACGGGCATGTTCTCCAACAGCAAGATTTCGCTGGCAGTCAACCTGCCCACCTCGTGCGTGGTAAGCTATTATGCCCGCGTCAGTTGCTTCCCGCTTAATGGCTGTGGATTCTTCATCGACAACGTGCAATACGGCGAGACCTTGAAAGACGAAGTGCCGTGGACACGCTACACCGTGGCCGTTGGTCCTGGCAACCACATTCTGGAATGGAAATACGCCAACCAACTCGCTGAAGGCGAATACGATAACGCCTTCTATATCGACGACATCACCGTAGGTAACACTTACAGCATCTACCGCGCCAACTGCGATGGGAGCAATGCGGAGCTGATTGCTTCAAACATCGCCGATGCCCATTATGTGGATTACGGTTGGGATGCCCTGCCCATTGGACAATACAAATACGGCATCAGCACTGACGGCGGAAACAACATTTCGTGGTCGGAATGTTTGGACAAGGATGTGATGGTCGTTGATGAAAATAACGCGATGGAAATCAAGGTTTATCCTAATCCCACAAATAACGTATTGTTTGTAGAGACGCGATTAATCGCGTCTCTACCAGCGGAATACATCATCACCAACATGACAGGCCAAATGCTGCTTTCAGGCCACATTACCGATGAATCACAACAAATTGATGTGACAGGGTTGGCTGAGGGAATGTATTTCGTTAGGATTCAGAATGAAGAAAGTTGTTTCATAAAGAAATTCTTTATTGTTAGATAAGATAAATTCCGCACGCAGAAATCGCAGAACTATAGGAATCGCTATGCGACGCAAAGTAATGGTCCGGCAGGCTTCACATAGTTCTGCGGATTCTGCGTGAGAAAAAAATCAATCTTCATCCTCCAAGAAGAAAATCTCCTCCACCGATTTCCCGAATACCTGAGCCATCTTCAATGCTAAGACCGTGGAAGGCACATAGCGTCCTGATTCAATGGCGTTTATCGACTGTCGGCTCACACCAATTAGTTTGGCCAAATCCTCTTGTGTGATGTCCTTTTCGGCTCGCGCCACTTTCAAGCGGTTCTTCATTGCGCGCCTCCTTTGTTGAAACGTCGCAACTCAATTCGAAACTTGATGATGAACAAGATGAAGAAGACATAGAATACCAAATAAGGAACATAGAGGTAAGCTATGCCATAAATAATTATGGTGGCAATAATAAAGAGTGCCGATGTGACGTACGTCGACCAAATCAGGCTTTGGGCTCGAAGATAATGCACGAACTCGTCCTCGACCTTCTCTTTCGAAAAACCGATGAACAACAATCCAATGATCAGTAAAGGCATGGCGAGAGAAAGCGTGTTCGTTCGAGCCATACGAAAGAAGCCACTTTCGTTTTCATCGTCAAAAAAGGTATCAAAATACAACGAAGGCATCTTGAAATGAAATTCCGGAAGACAAAGATACCCTACCACCGCAATGATGGCCAACACCCATCCAATCATCCTGAACTGATGGGGAAACAAATAGTTTTTTTTCATAACATATAGATTTTTGAAAGTTTGACGCTTCAAAAGTAAAGCAAACTTTCCAATTAGACAAATTAATTTGTCATTTTCTCGCAAAAAAATAATTCTCACGCAGAAATCGCAGAATCCGCTGAACCTGCCGGACGTAAACAATGCGTCGCTTTGCGCTTCATATAATTCAGCTAATTCTGCGTGAAATAATATCGCGCGATGCCAAGCAATCATTTTTTTCCTTAATATTGCAATTCATTTCCGTTGATATTTCAAACATTCACTATATGGAAAACGATCAATTCAAACTGCCCGAGAACGCGCAACGCGAACTGAAACCGGGCGAAGAGTATGAACCCATACTCTCGAAAAACAAGAAGTACCAGGAAGTTACGGTATGGTCGGTGTGCATCGGCCTGCTGATGACCATCCTGTTTTCGGCTGCCGCCGCCTACCTCGGCCTGAAGGTCGGACAGGTGTTTGAGGCCGCCATCCCGATTGCCATCATCGCCATCGGACTCACGGGATTGGCCCGCAAAAACGACGCCTTGTCGCAAAACGTCATTATCCAAAGCATCGGTGGCTGCTCTGGCGGCGTGGTGGCAGGTGCCATCTTCACTCTGCCCGCGCTCTACATCCTGCAAGGCAAGGGCTACCAAATCGAAATCAACTTCTGGCAGGTGTTCATCGCCTCCTTGCTGGGCGGCATCTTGGGCATCCTGTTCCTCATCCCCTTCCGCAAATACTTCGTCAAGGAGCAACACGGCAAGTTCCCCTTCCCCGAAGCCACAGCCACCACACAGGTCTTAGTGAGCGGACAGAAGAAAGGTAAGGACTCTTTATTGCTGGTTGTCAGCGGCTTGATTGGCGGTTTGTACGACTTCATCGTGTCGACCTTCGGCTGGTGGT
>JAFWRA010000280.1 GCA_017508895.1 Bacteroidales bacterium | reverse complement strand
TCTGGATTAAGTCCCCTGGTGGTCGGTAGACCATTGCAAAAATACGAACATTTTTCTTACCCGCAATCTTTTTATCGAAAAATTCTCTTTTCTTTCAGCAACCCGAAAAATTTTCCCTATTTTTGCCCCCAACAAAACCACTCAAAGTCCAACCAAATAAAATTGAAATGAATACAGCGCATTGAGCGCATTGATGGAAAACGGAATATTAAAAACAATAGCGTTAGCTTAACGGCTTACATCAAGAAACTTCGACAATTTCATTGACACTTCAAGCAGTAAAGCCAATGCTCATGTGTATTTCACATGGGCTTTACTGATAGTTGAAGTGTCGGCAGTCGAAGGCCTCTTGATCAACTGAAAAGTAAGTCCATGTTTTTATTGCCCGCTTAGAAAAAGGATAAAAAACTGAAACACAAATCATAATAACTAAAAAAATGAAAAACCATTCTTTACAATTTAAAAAGGCACTATGTGCCACTTTGATTTTCTTGCTGTTGAGTATAATAGGGATGACGGAAACGGTTGCCCAAAACGGTGCTCTTAACGGTGTATTCTCGGTATCCGATACATCACAAGTGCACTTTTCACAAGGCAACTTGCAGTACAAGGCCATCGACAGCATTTGGCGCTTTGCTGAAAATCAGTATGACTATATCGGGAATGCCAACAGTAACATTTCGCAATTCTATGACGGCTGGATTGACCTCTTTGGCTGGGGTACGAGTGGTTACGACCACGGAGCCAATCGTTATCAGCCTTGGAGCACAGGTGGAAATTATAATGACTATTACGCTTACGGCGTTTGGAACAAGAATCTCAATGATGAAAGCGGTATGGCTGATTGGGGTTACAATGCCATCTCGAATGGTGGACTTCAGGAGAACTATTGGCGGACGTTGTCCCAATCGGAATGGAATTATGTTCTTTTTACACGTAATACCACTTCGGGTATTCGTTTTGCTAAGGCCACGATAAGAGAGATGATCGTTGATACTGTTTTCAACGATACTGTTTTCAACAATATTCACGGCATTGTATTGTTGCCTGACAATTGGAACGAATCAGCTTATGTATTGAATGATGCGAATGAGGATGGAGCTCCATACGAAACCAATATGATTTCGGACAGCACATGGGAAACTCTGGAGGATTTGGGCGTTGTCTTTTTACCTGCTGCAGGCAATCGTAATGGAAACTCCAATGTTCTTTACGCAAATTCTTATGGTTATTATTGGTCAACAACGTATGGAAACAACAGTTATGCCTATAGTATGGATTTTTCCAACAATTGGATAGATTCAGAGGGTGGTTTTTACCGCTTTTTTGGTCGGAGTGTGCGATTGGTGTGCTATGCCCAGACAGTTTCCTTTAACATCGACGCCACGACTATTCCAATGGAAGGTGGCGAGGTGAGCGGTACCGGTATCTATTCAGCAGGCGCAGAATGCACGCTCACCGCAACTGCTAACGAAGGCTACATCTTCATCAACTGGACGGAGAACGGCGAAGTGGTTTCATCCGATGCTGAATATACTTTCACGGTTACGAGCAACAGGAACCTTGTGGCCAACTTTATGGATTCTTCCCATTACTGGATACCAAACGGGGAGGACTACGATGACAACATGACCTTTACTTGCGTGGTGGAAATTGACGGCGAAGAGCAGTACACCACCATGCTTGAGGTGGGTGCTTTCTGCGGCGAGGAATGTCGTGGCAGCCAACGCGCCAACTATTTTGCCCCATCCGACCGCTACATCATCCAAATGACCGTGTTCGGTGAGGTCAATGATGTGATTTCGTTCCGCTTGTACGACCATCAGCAGAACGCCGAACTTATTCTGAACCCGCCAACGCCTGTCACCTTCTCCACCAATGGCTACGGCTCGTTGTTCGAACCCTACATACTGAACTTCACTTCCACGGTAACGCACACACAAGCCCTCAACAGCGGCTGGAACTGGTGGTCGACGTATGTCGAACTCTCCGACAACGATGGCCTGAGCCAGTTGGAGAACAGCATCGGAAGTGCGGGCATCATCATCAAGTCGAGATGCAATGGCTATGTGGAGGCTTATCAGTATAACGGTGAAACGAATTGGTTTGGCACTTTGAATTCGATCAACAACGAGCAGATGTACAAGATTCGCACCAACGCGGCTTGCTATGCCACGATTGTGGGCGATGCCGCAACGCCTTTAAACCATCCCATCACCATCAACAGTGGTTGGAACTGGATAGGCTTCCCGTGTAACCAAAATGTGAGTGTAGACGTGGCCATGTCGAGTTTCTCGCCCGAAAACAACGACATTATCAAAGGCCGAAACGGCTACACGACCTATTATGCCGACGGCAACTACAACATGTGGTTCGGAACATTGAACACCTTTGAACCTGGCAAGGGCTACATGTACCGTTCGAACAGCAGTGCCCAAAAGACCTTGGTGTTCCAGACGAGTAGAGGAGAGGCAATTATAGAGAACATCACGTCCGAAAACAATGTCTTCCAGCCCGCAGACGAAAACTATGCCGACAACATGACCTTGACCGCCGTGGTTGATTTGGACGGCGAGGAATTGCGTTCGGAAGACTATGAGCTGGCTGCTTTCGTCGGTGACGAATGCCGTGGTAGCGTCAGGTTAATGTATGTCGAGCCTGTCGACCGTTTCGTTGCTTTCCTGACCATTTTCGGCGAGTTGGAAGAAGACCTGCATTTCCAACTTACAGACGGTGTTGCCGTAAACTTCTCAACAGACCAGATAGCCTACGCCGCTGACGGCATCGTGGGTTCGTTGGACAACCCCTTCGTCCTGCACTTTGGGACTTTGGAAATCGACGAAAACAATTTTGAAAATGTGAAAGTTTATCCCAATCCTTCGGATGGTATCTTCAACATTGAGGGTCAAAACATCAGGAAAATAGAGGTGTTCAACGCTTTCGGCCAACCTGTCTGTTCCAAGAAAACGGAAAATGGATTCGTGAAGATTGACTTGACGGACTGCGCCGCTGGCATCTATCTGATCCGAATCGTCACTGACGATGGAATTTGGAATCATCAAATCGTTAGGAAATGATGAAAAAGACCGTCTTAATAATGCTCATCTGCCTGTCCAACGGTTGGCTTTTCGCCAACCATTGGACACCAGATGACTCGACGTATGAGGACAACATGACCCTGACGGGGGTTATCCAAATCAATGGAGTCGAACAGCAGTCCACGACCCTTGAAGTGGGTGTGTTTTGTGGTGACGAATGTCGTGGATCGGGAATGCCCATTTATTTCTTCCCAACCCAGCGTTATATAGTGCAGTTGCTCATCTTTGGCGAAACAGGCCATCAGTTGACTTTCAAGCTTTACGACCATGACTTGGGGCAAGAGCTCAACTTGGTTTCGCCCGAAGCCGTTACATTCATCTCTGACGGCTACGGTTCCCTGTCCGACCCTTACGTTCTGGATTTCACAGAAAATGGTGGCAACCATTGGATTCCGAACGAATCGGGTTATGAGGACAACATGACCTTGACTGGTGTCATCCAAATCAACGGAGTGGAGCAGCAATCCACAACTTTGGAAGTGGGCGTTTTCTGCGGCGAGGAATGTCGAAGCACAGGAACGCCTATCTATTTTTTCCCGACCCAACGCTATGTGGTGCAATTGCTCATCTTCGGCGAGGTTGGCGACCAACTGACTTTCAAGCTGTATGACCATGCTTTGGGGCAAGAACTCAATCTGACCTCACCCGATGCGGTTTCGTTTGTGGCCAACGGATACGGATCATTGGGTAATCCATACGTGCTGAATTTTACTGGAGAAATGCCATCTGCTTTCCACTTCATCACAACAGGTACCTGGAGCACAGCCTCCAACTGGCAAGGCGGCGCGCTACCAGGAACCAATGACATAGTTTTCATCGATGCCCCATGCCAACTCGACCAAAACGCCACAGTGGCCGCATTGACTGTTTCTAATGGCCAGTCGCTCACCTTGCAATCGGGCAAAATCCTCACTGTCACGGGCAACTTGACCAACACGGTGGCTACTGGCTTGGTCATCGAGGACGGTGCGCAACTCATTCATAATGTCGCCAATGTGCAGGCCACAGTACGGAAACACATCACCCCATTCATTGGCTCAGACGATAGCTGGCATCTGATAGCCTTGCCACTCACGGGGAGCAGCAACGTGGCATCTGTGACCAATTTGCTTGAAGGCGAATACGATTTGTACGGTTACGATGAGGCAACGACTTACTGGAAGAACAGGAAAACCACAGGAAGCGGTTTCACCGTATTGCAGGCCACGAAAGGCTACCTCTACGCCAATGGTGAGGAGGTCACCCTTGGGTTCTCAGGCACGCTTGAAAACAGTTCAGCCACCATCACGATGCCATTGAGTTTCACCGATGGAGCCCATTTGTCAGGATTCAACCTCGTCGGCAACCCCTTCCCCTGCAACGCCTATCTCAACAGGGAGTATTACATACTGACCACAGACGGCACGGACATCAATCCCGAACCCATACCGGCCACCACGCCCATTCCGCCCTGCACGGCTGTGTTTGTGAAGGCTGTGGCTGTTGGGGAGACGGTTGTTTTCACTCGGGTAGTGCAGTAAATTTAATGAGATTCCCTGCGCTGAACAATAATTCTATTGTCCAACAACAAAATTTGTCGTACTTTTGCATCTTGAAACCAAGAGATGGCAAATGTTTGCGCTATGGCAATCGATAAAGGTGTTTGTGAAAGGCTTCATCATGGGCATGGTCAATGTCTTTCCCATTTCCAGCGGCACTGTTTCGCTGGTACTGGAGGTGTATGAGCGCTTTATCAATGCCATCAATTCGCTTAGAATCAAAAACTTAAAGCTTCTTTTCAAGGGCGAGTTCTCAGAGTTTGGCCGCAAGACCGATTTCAGGTTCTTCGTCACCATCGTGTTGGGTATCATCACCGGCATGGTGCTGACCGCCATCTTCCTGAAGCAGTCGCTCAAGTC
>JAFWRA010000031.1 GCA_017508895.1 Bacteroidales bacterium | reverse complement strand
TCTCCAAAAACAGCTTGTGTGCGATGTCGTTCACCGGCTGCTTGTCCTGCTCCCACAACACTAATAATACAAGGTATTGCGGGTAGGTGATGCCAAGCGGGTCAAGATAGGGATGATAAGCCCCCATCGTGAGTCGTGCCGCCGTGTAAAGCCGGAAGCAAAGTTGATTGTCCAATTTGAGTTGTTCGTCTTTCATCTCAACAATTTATATCGTTCACGATGCAAAAGTACACATTTATTTTTATATCGCAAGCGATATTTTTGATTTTTTTTCAAGAAAATAAAAAATTGTATCTTTGCGACTTGTAAATGAATGCATTATGACACTACAAGAAGCTATCATTGCCCGCCACTCGGTGAGGCAATACTTGGAAAAACCTATCGAATCGGAAAAGGTCGCGCAGCTGCAGGCCTTGATTGACGAATGCAATAAGGAGGGGCAACTGCACCTCCAACTGGTTACTAACGAGCCGAAAGCCTTTGCCAGCGGGATGGCGAAATATGGCGGGTTCAAAGGGGTCGGCAATTATATCGCCGTTGTCGGACCGAAAGGTGAGGACACAAAACTCGGTTACTACGGCGAGAAAGTGGTGCTGTTGGCGCAGACCCTCGGCTTGAACACCTGTTGGGTGGGCTTGTCTTACAAGAAGCAGCCCGACCAATATCAGGTGTATGAAGGCGAATCGCTTGTGGCCGTGATTTCGTTGGGATATGGTGTCAACCAAGGCAATGCCCATCCACAAAAGAAAGGCATCGAGCATTTCTGCCGCGTTGAAGGTGCCATGCCTGAATGGTTCCGCAAGGGAATGGAAGCCGCTTTGCTAGCACCTACTGCCGTCAACCAGCAGAAGTTCGAGTTCATCCTGCATGAAGGCAACCGCGTGGAGGCCAAGGCGAAGTTCTCGTTCATCGGCTATGCTGCCCTCGACTTTGGCATCGCCAAGTGCCATTTCGAGATTGGGGCAGGGAAGGAGAATTTCAGCTGGGCGTAAGTATCGCTCTCTTTTCCTGTTTAATTAATCAGCCAGGACACACCGCCGCTGATCACGTGATGTTTCCCTAGGTTTTGGAAGTCAAGGTCGGCGGCGAGGTCGAGTTGTACGCGGCGCGACACCAGCCAGGTGAGTCCGAACTCCGTCAGGTATTGGTTGGCGTCATCCGGATGGATGTAGTTGTAAGTCTCCACAAAGGTGCCTAGTTGTTCCGTGATGTCGAAATACAGTCCCAGCCCCAGGAAGGTGGTGGGAGTGGCGGTCTCACCATCCCATTCCGCGCCAACGTTATAGCCGATGCAAAACCAGTCGTTCACGCTATGTTCAAACAAGAGGTGCAATGACGGCGTGAGATGTTGTGGAAGCAGTTCCTTCGTCCCGACATGCGGCGACTTCAACTCGGCCAATAGAGCCACTGCGGGCAACAGGCCTGTGCCTTCATAGAACCGAGTCTTCATCCCCACGCTAAGCGGAGCTAAGCCAAACGTGGGCTCCATGGCATGGCCTTCGTTGAACATCAGGAAATCGGTCCCCACTCGAATCTCGGCATTTTCGAAGAGGCCGAACCTGAGCAAGGTGTTGTTGAGGGTAAGGGTATGTGGCCCGTCAGCCATCGATTCATATCCTATCCCCGTTTCCCATTGGAGTTTGTAGCGGGGCATCACGTCTGTGCCAGTCAGGGCACCAGGTCGGTCGGCGGAAATGGTAGGAAGTTCGTCTTGTTCATGGCTGAGGTCGCAGATTTGGCTGTTCTTTAATGTGTTGAACTCTGTTTTGGCTTTTGCCATCTGTTCGTGGAAGGCTGCGCTGGTTTGTAATGCCGAAAAGCCTATGCTGGCAGCCACACGCGATGCGTCGACGTCGCTCTGCCAGTGGGCGCCTTCGATGACGCGACTCTCGCCGTACATCCAGCCACGAGCGAAGATGGTGTCGGCTCTTTCTGGATTGATTTCCGCCAACAGCAGTGCAGCCAACCAACCGCGAGTCGTGTGTCCTGAGGGATAGCTGCCTTCGCCTCTCAATTCGGCCTCTGTCTCAGGTGACAAAAGATGCTCTTCGTACATCTCGAAAGGACGCAATCTGTGATAGTAAGCCTTGGGTGCCACACGCATTGGGTCGGTGGTGGCCAGGCTGGTCTCTAATAGTTTCCAAATCTCTGGTGTTTCCGTTCTGGAGATGGTCAGTCCGAAGGGGATATTGAACTCGGCTATGAGGGCTTCGTAGGACCATACTGCATCGCGTCTGGCGATGGCGGCGCGCTCTGGGTCAAGACGTTGGGCCTTTCCCCATTGGTATCGCAACGCGTCATATGAGAATTCGGGGCTGTCGAAGGCGGGCGGTGCAGGAAGACATTTGATGAGGTCGGGTAGTTCTTCGACAGTGAGATACGGAGCCACCACATTTTGTTGGGCAAAAAGTTGCCCCGCCAATAATGCGATGGCTATAAAGAAAATGTGTTTTTTCATGATTTAGATTTGTTCCCCAAATTCGTCAATTTATTCGTTCATTAGCCTGCTCTCGCCCCAGGTGTATTGCGGATAGGCGTTCTTGAGGTCGTTGGCCGAGCCTTTCACGTCGCTGCCGCCGCTAGTGGCAAACACGTTGAGGGTCTTGCCGCTGAGGTCGTGGGCCTCGATGAAGGTGTTGACGATGGTCGGAGCGGTGTACCACCACACGGGGAAGCCGATCCACACGACATCATAATCGGCGATGTTCTCGCAGCGGCCTTGGATGGCGGGACGTGAGGTCTTATCCTGCATCTCGATGGTCGAACGCGAGGTCTTGTCGCGCCAGTCGAGGTCGGCGTCGGTGTAGGGCTGTTCGGGGGTGATTTCATAGAGGTCGGCGTTGAATTCTTTCGCCAGCTTTTGGGCGGCCGCTTTGGTGGTTCCCGTGGCCGAGAAGTAAACGATTAAGGTTTTCATTTCTTTGTTCTCCTGTGTTTCGGTGGTTTGTGTAGCTTCTTTGTTTTCTTTCTTGTTGTTGTTTTGTGCGCAGCCGGCTAGTATTATGCAGCAGGCAGCAATAATCAATGCGATGCGTTTCATAAGGTCTTATTTTAATCCATTTGCGATGCAAAAATACACAATTCTTTTATATCGCAAGCGATACTTTGCTTTTTTTTCAAGTAAACTATAATTGCAAAAAAAGACATAGTCAAGAGGCTATGTCTTTAAAAAAAATAAATGTTAAAGAAAATCATTCATTCCATACGGAGTTTGTGCCTCCTATTTTGCATTATATATATGACCATTTTTTATGGTGGTAAATCTGCCTGCAAAAGTATAAACCTGCATCGATACCTAAGTTGTCATCTTGGGCGCATTATTTGGCAAAAAGTCGAAAACTTGTTGTTCGATTATGAATAATTTCAGTATTTTTGCCACATGAAAGAACACCAATCTTCCCCTCACCCGTTGTTATCCAATCTTCAAAAGATTAAGGATGAAGGCATTGTTGTCCTTGACAACGTTAAGGGACTGCCCGCTGGTGACAAGCCTTTTGTGTCGCCCGATTACGTCATCTGTATTGGCCACAGGGGATATATACAACTCATGTATGATAACCAATCCGACTATTCAGAGAAACAAACTGTGGGTGTTATTTTCCCCAATCACCAGCTTTGCATGGTGAGTAAAACCGGCGATTACTTGGCCACCCTGATTGTAGTTGATGCCTCAATACTGGATGATCCCATGCTGCAAATCATCAATCAATTGCGCTATCGCTATGAGTCGCACCCCTGCGTGAAACTCGACAGGCATGAATACAGGATGATAACAGACGTGGTGGAGGGAATGCGCGAAATCAAGCGCCTCGAACTCCCTGACAGTCGGATGTTGATGAAACGTTTGCTGGAGTTTTTACTGCGGTTGCTCAATCATTACCGCAAAAACAAACTGAATGAGACTAGTCCCAACAAACGCGTCAGTATGCAGTTTCATTCCGACTTGATCCAGCATTTCCGCCAACACCATGATGTGGGATTTTATGCGGAAAGGGCTTGTTTAACCCCTAAGTACTTCAGTGCAGTCATCAAACAAGAAACGGGATACAATGCTGCCTATTGGATTCGCATCAAAATCATAGCCGAAGCCAAAATGCTGCTGCATATACGGCATGATCTCTCCGTGCAAGCCATCGCCGATATGTTAGGCTTTGGCGAACAAGCCAGTTTCAGTCGCTATTTCAAGCGCGAAACGGGATTGTCACCAACGGAATTCCGAGCATCGGATTGAAAGTCGGGACACGGTAATGCAGATTATTGAAAGATTCTCTAGACTAGAACATACGGCCTGATTTTTTGAGTAAACGCTTTACTTGGTGGTATCGTTTATTCAACCAATTGTCTATCATCAGTTCCTCCATTTCAGGGGTGTTCAAGTCTACATTCTTGCGCCTCTTTGCGAGAGAGAACCGGAGATAAGCCCCGATATGGCGCCGTTTCTTTTCATGGTAGATCTTGTCGAACGGAATAAGCACCGCGGAGTCCTCTATGTTGTCCATTAAAGTGTTGACTGCCGTTCCGAACATAATCATGTGGGAAGTGATGGAGATATACGCAGTGAAATTTGGAGGAATATGCACGTTCCTCATTTTAGCCGCAGCCCTCAGCTCTTTGTAGTCATCCATCGGATCCTCTTTGTTTAAGACCAAATTCATCAACTCTGGATCGGAATTAGGCATGAGCGCCTGGTCGTCCCATGGACGGACAAGTTCGTCTTTGTCGCCAAAATGCTTCCATAGAAAATGATAGATCAAGTCTCTGGTGATATGGTCGTATGAAGGATAAACGGTTATCTTTCCAAAGTAATAGAGCAGGTTAGGGTTCTTCATGATAATAGCCACAAGACCATCCCACAAATTGTCCAAGGCAAAGATGGACTTTGCGCCATTCTTTGAACTCTGGTACTCAGGAGCCACGAAATTGCGGCCCAGCTCAATGACATGCGGCAGATATTCGTCGATAAACCTCTGGGAAAAACGGAACTGATGGGAACTCGCCAAGACCGGCTGACCCTTTTCGTCAATAACGGCATCTGAACCTAACATGAAACGGTATCCACCAATGATGGCTTCGTTGTCGGGATCCCACACGATCAGTTGCTTGTATGAATTCTCCATCTTGTCGTACTCGTCAAGATCCAGGGCGTTGCCCGTGGCGCCACCCGCGTCACGGAAGGTCAATTCGCGTAGCCTTCCAATTTCCGTAACCACATTGGGAGAGTCTTGCCAGGTAACGATATACAACTCGTTGTGCCCTTTGTTGGTGTCTTCCAGTTTTTTGGATTTGGTGAGTTCCGCTTTAAGCAGTTCAACGGGTACAGGATCAATGATTTTTGTAGTCATAATGATTAGTTTTCAATCGATTGAAGAAGGCCATGGGTTGGAAACGATACCGGCCATATCAAGCATGGTTTTATGTGCAAGATCGCGCATCCGCGCTGTCTCTTCTTTTCGAGGTGTGTTTGTGTTGGGTAGGATAGGATCGCCCACATGGATGGTAACCAAGGGCTCGTCTTTGCTGAACAACTTCCGCCATCCCGTGCGTGGCCTGAATGAGATCACTAGGGGAATCACTGGGAGCGAATGCCTATAAGCCATATTGAAAGCACCTATTTTGAATGGACGCAACGGAGCATAGAATTTCCAGCTGCAGCTTTCAGGAAAGATGTGAATCCACTGGTTGTTGGCGCACAACTCGGCCATGGCTTCGTCGAACGCTTTCAGCCCGCTGCGCTCTTCGGGGATGGCTATTCCTCCCACGGCTTTCATGATAAAACCGTCTTTGCCTCTGAAAGGCTGGGCATACATGGGAATCCATGCCTTCCTGAAACGCATCGCCTGCATGACACTGATCATATCCCAACGATAAACATGGTTGCAAACCGTCATCACGCCATGGTCGAAAAGCTTTCGGTTTTGGCGTATTTTCTCGCGGCCTTCGATTTTGAGGCCATATCGGATCCAGTTCAAAAGGAAAGCAAGCGTCCAAGTTATAAAATAGATGACCGTATTCACTATTTTGAACCTCAAAGATTTATCAAGATAGGTATAGGTCCCGTCAAAACGAATATCCTTGAGCTCCCCTCGTATAGGCGCCATCTTCGTAAAGGGATTGTCGGCTGAAAACGCCTCAACGGGTTCAGGGACATAAACGCCCTCCTTCACTTTGAAGTTTCGGTATGCTGGTCCAAACGATGAATAGTCTTTTGTCATGTCTTTATCTATTTTTCGCGCACTCGCTTGCCGCTCAAATGCTCGATTTGCAGTTCGAGCACAAAGGCATTGGGCGCATCTTGTGCCATGTCAGCATCT
>JAFWRA010000279.1 GCA_017508895.1 Bacteroidales bacterium | reverse complement strand
GGTTGCGCTGCACCTCCATTTGCAGTTGCAGTTTCTCCTGCTCGACGCTCAACTTCTGCTGCTCCATCTGAATCATGGTGTTGCGCAGGATGTTCTCCTTCTCGGCGAGGTCGGCCTCGGAATTAAGGATTTGCATGTCGAGGTTCTCGTTGCTCAAAATGAGGATGACATCGCCGGTGCTGACGCGGCTACCTTCCTCGGCCACAATCTGCTGCACCACGCCGCCCTCCAAGGGACTGATTTGGATGGTCGTCATGGGCGCGACCTGTCCGCTGATGCGGATGTAGTCGTTGAACTCGCCTTGTGTGACGGTGCTCACGGTGATGTTGTCCGCGTCGATGCGGAGTTTCTGGGAGTCGTCCCTGAAAATGAGCCAGAGGATGAAGGCCAAGAGCAAAGCCCCGCCCCAAAACGGCAAAGCCTTCTTCGTGAACGCGCGGGCAATGCCTTTCTTCTTTTCGATCTTTCGATCCATTGTGTTGGTTTCCATATTCGATTGATTTAATTTGTTTGTCTTTTTTGTCACAAAACTTGCAAAACCCTCAAAACCTTTTTCCCATAGGGAAAGTCGCCAACCGGCTCCTTTCCAACGGCGAGGCGGTTGCCGAGCCGCGTCCATTCCATGTTGAAGTTTTGCATTGTTTTGTAGGTTTTGTGATAATAATCAATTATTCTTCAGCGACTTAATCGGGTTCATCCGCGCCACGCGGTTGCTGCTCAAAACGACTACGACTGTTACCACGAGAAGCACCACAATGGCTCCGATGATGAAATAGAGCGGCGAGAGACCGATGCGCATGGCAAATAGTTCTAACCATTTGTCGGAGATGAAATAGGCGATGGCCACACCAATCAAGGCGGCAATCACGGCCAATTTCAGCACATCCACCACAAACATGCGGATGATTTCGCCCGTCACCGCGCCGTTCACCTTGCGGATAGCGACCTCCTTGCTGCGGCGGTTGGACTCGTCGCGGACAAAGCCAATCAGACCGACCAAGGCGATGGCCATGGCGAATAAGGCTCCCATCGTGAAAGCACGACGCATCTGGTAAGTGTAGGAATACTCTTCCTTGACCAATTCGGTATAGGCAGTCACCTCTATGTTTTTCCGTTCAGGCAGACACTCCTCGATAACCGACTTCACCTTTTCTATCGTCTCGGGATTCACCTCACGCACCTTCACCACCAGTTTGTCCATGATTTGCGCATAATCGAAAGGGCCATCAAACCAATCCTTGTTCCAGCAGAAACGGATGTTGGGCCTATTATCCTTGCCGATTGCCGAACCGATAACATAGTCCTCATAAACGCCACAGATGGTATATACATCATCATCGCTGTGGCTGTGCTCCGAAATCAAGATGTCCTTGCCCACAGCGCCGTCGCTCCAATCTTCAAAGCGGTTCATCGCCTTGACGAAACTTCTGCTCACCGCCACGTCATTCGGCTTCGATGGTATCCGTCCTTCCATCAAACGGAAGCCCATCAGGTCGAAGAAACCCTCCGTCGCACCGTATTGGTCGCACACATTGAACAATTCTTTCGATGGGTTGTCAGGCAAAGAGATGTTGTTACCCGATGATTTCAACAAAGGAGCACAATAGGCCAGTTCAGCGCCTTCCACCTCAGGGATTGACTTTAATTTCTCGGTGATGAGCGCCAGATTGTCCTTGCCTGCACCTTCTAATGACGAATACAGCAACTGCTCGTATTCATAGCCCAAATCGGCGTCCAGCGCAGTATTGTATTGTCGGTCAGCCACAATGACCATAGGCAGCAGAATGGCATTGATGCCAATCTGCACCATCAGCAGGGAGAGTTTCCAACGGCGTTTGTTTTCCCTGTAGCCGCTGAATGCCGTTGAGACGGGAATCCTGACGAACATCATTGCGGGGATGAGTGCTGAGACAAGGAAGATGAAGGCTATGATGGACGCAAGCACCCATTTCGTCTGCGACACCATGAGGTTTTGAACGGGCACGCCCAGCAACGACTCAACGACCCCGTTGAACGCCCATATCAGCAGGGCCGCCACAGCCAATGCAGCCAGCAGGTTCAAGGCCGTTTCCTTGAAGAGCATCCCATAGATACTACCTGCACTAGCACCGTAGCATTTCCTGACTCCCATTTCCTTGGAGCGTCGCACCACATCCGAGACGGCCATCAGCAGGTAGTTTAACACCGAGACCAGCATCACCAGAATAGCCATGACCGACAATATCATCACGAAATTCCTGACGCTCTCCTCCTGACGGTGCAAGGTGGCAAAGGGTGTCAGGGTGTACCATATCGAGGAGCCGTTCTGTTCCAGTTCCTCCATAGGCTGGTGCGTCTCCTGCATCTTTCGGATGGCGTCTTTCAACTCATCGGGTTTTACATTGGGCATGAGCCTGACATAACTGGAATAGCGGTCGTTGCCCAACCAGTTGTTGTTGCTCCTCTCTCCGAAAAAGCCAATACTCAACACGATGTCACATTGCACCGATCCATTCTTGGGAAAGTCCTCAAAAACGCCCACCACGGTCAGTTTGGTCTTCGGGTCTTCCTCAATATAGATTTGCTTACCGACGGACTGATTTACGCCGCCCAACTTCTCTGCAAAACTACGGCTGACAGCGACTTCCTTATTCCATCGTTGCAATGCATGCATCGGGTCGCCAACCAGGATGGATCTGTCGAAAAAGTCGAAAAAACAGGTGTCCACCGCGAGGCATACACCTGTGATAAGGTTGTCGCTTTCATCATAAAAGTGATTGTTTGAAACATCAGTATAGCGCGTCGCCGCCTCCACGCCGGGAACCTCCGCCTTGAAGCCAGGCGCTATGGCTCCCGAAGTACATGAATAGTCACTTGGGTCGTCGCCTTTCTGATGGATGATATTTTCGGTGATTCGATAAATACGGTCCACATCCTTGTAAAAGCCGTCATAAGAAAGTTCGAAACACACCTTGGCAATCAGCACGATGCCAATGGCAAGACCTATGCCTAACGATAGGATTTTGATTAGGCTGTCTGTTAATCTGTTCATATTGTTGAATTATTGATTGTTTAACTGTTTAATTGTTTGATTGTTGTTTGGGTCTTTGAATCCCCCTGCCCCCCTTAGAAGGGGGACACCTGCCGGGGTTTGGCCTGCCGGACGCTGCCCGAAGCCGCGCTGCGTTTGCATCGGGTTAAGGAAGTATCGCCCCTTCAGGGCGAGGCCCAACCTCGTCGCTGTCCGTTGCGTCGCTTCGCGCGTCCCCCTTTTAAGGGGGTGCCCGCAGGGCGGGGGATTCAAAAACCCGCTTCGTGCCATTCTACATTCCACATTGGTTTTGTCAAATACTTCGTATTCCATCATTCTGCATTTAAATTCATTCTTTCTTCAACGCCTCCGCCGGATTCGTCCGCGCAGCCTTCAAGGTCTGCCAAAGCACCGAGAGGAAGGCCATCACGAGGGAAATCACCACGGCCAAAACAAAAATCCAGCCGTAGTTTTCGAGCCTGACGATAAAGCCTTCGAGGTAACGCTGCGCCGCCCACACCGCTAAGGGGACGGCGATGACGCAAGCCACGGCAACCAAAACCATATATTCCTTCACGGTACGCCACGTCTCGCTCTCAACGGTACCGCCAAACACCTTGCGCACGGCAATGCTCTTGGCGTTCTCGCCCGCGTAATAGGTACTCATTGCAATAAGGCCAAGCAGAGAAATCAGCACGGCAAGCAGCATAAAAATCTCCAAAAGGCGCATGTTATTCTTGGCGGGCTTGAGCGCGTCGCGGTAGAAATCGTCAATAAAGCCATCAGCGATATATTGCGGCAACTCACCGTCACGCCATTCATCGACCACCTCTTGAATGGCCTTCCGCGCATCCGAATGATCACCAATAATATCCATTACAAAACCACCGTATTTGATGTCCTCGGCTTTCATGATACTGATAATCTGATAATCTTCGTCACCCACATTGCTTGTGGTCACCGGAAAATCACGAATCACGCCAGCCACCTGGTCGCAGTTGGTT
>JAFWRA010000278.1 GCA_017508895.1 Bacteroidales bacterium | reverse complement strand
TTCAAAGCCAAGTTTTCTGGCTTCAGCCTTGCAGCCTTGCATATAGCCCCGCACCACCTCCTTGATGCTGCGTTGCATGGTTCGCTTAACCTGCAAAACTATATGGTGATGGTCGGGCATGACCTTGTCTGCGAGGATTTTGATTTCAGGGCAAAGCTCAAGCATCCGTTGCTGTTGATTGATGAGAATCCAACCTATGGCTGTCTTTTCCACCTCGGCCTGAATGCCATTGTGGGTCAGTTTGCCGAAAATGGGTTCTCTTCCTTTGGCCACCATGGTCACATGCACGATACACGGCTTGCGCCATGTGCCAGGCTCCTGCCAAGTGGAGGTTTCGTTGGGTATGTTGTTGTTGGTGGGCATTCTTATTTGGGACTTTTGCGGCGGGAATGGAATTCCCGCTGAAGGGACGGAACCCTAGCGCAAAAGTAAAACTTATTTTGACACAAACACAATAGTAGTTCTTTGAGAAAGACTTGCAGATAAATGAGACGCATTTAAACTGGTCGGATAGCCGAAAACACTGCATCAGTGAGTGCGACGTCAGATTTTAGAATAAAGGTCTGACTTTTCTTGTAGAAAAAATACCATCTTTGCATCTTGCACCGTTCTCATAATTTTCTTATTTTTGAAGGCTGAAAGTTGAGGCAAATTTTGCCCCAACTTTCAATTCTAAACTTTACACTCTCAACTGATTATGTTTTTAGTCTTCGATACAGAGACCACTGGTCTTCCCAAAATTGAAAACGCTCCGCTGACCGACTTTGACAATTGGCCACGCATGGTGCAACTAGCTTGGCAGATCCATGACGAGAAAGGCCGCTTCGTGGAAAATCACAACTATCTTGTGCAGCCCGACGGCTTTGTCATTCCCATCGATGCAAAGATGGTTCATGGCATCTCTACCGAACATGCCATGGAATACGGCAAACCGCTCAATGAGGTGCTCGACCTGTTTATGATTTCCGCCGCCAAAGCGAAATACCTGGTCGGCCACAATATTAACTTTGACCTTAACGTGCTGGGTTGCGAGTTCCTGCGTTGCGGCCGCGAGAATCCCTTGCACCGTTGGCAAATCATCGACACCTGCACGGAGAAGACGGCTGAGTTCTGCCAGTTCCCCGGTGGCAAGGGCGGCAAGTTCAAACTGCCGCGTCTGGGAGAGTTCCATCACCTACTGTTTGGCGAGGACTTCGACTCGGCCCATAACGCCTGTGCCGATGTGGAGGCTACTGCGCGTGTCTTCCTCGAACTGATCCGTCGTGGCGTGCTGGATGAGACCGACCTGCATGTCGATGCCCAGTTCATCGACGACTTCAAGGCAGCCAACCCTGATGTGATTCAGCCTGCGGGCATCAAGGTGGAGGCAAACTTTGATGAGGAGGAAAAGGTGGAGGAGGAGCCTGAAATGGGCAACTATATTCCCCAACATTTCACCCACCTGCACGTTCACTCGCACTATTCCATGCTCGACGGCATGTCGAAGGTGCCTGATTTGGTGAGCAAATGCAAAAAAAACGGCATGTATAGCCTTGCCCTCACCGACCATGGCAATATGTTCGGTATCAAGGACTTCGCCGATACGGTGAACAAGGAAAACGGTAAGGTGAAGGATGCCATCAAGGAGCAACAAGCCATTATCGGGAAGCCTGAGTCTACCGACGAGGAAAAGTTAGCCGCCCAAGAACAAATCGAAAAACTGAACAAACAGTTCTTTAAGCCTATCTTCGGCATTGAGACCTACTGCGCTCCCATCAGTATTGATAAACGCGATGGCCGCCAAGACCGTGGATGGCACCTTATTTTATTGGCTAAGAACAAGACGGGCTACCACAGCCTCTGCAAGTTGAGTTCCATCGCCTACACGGAGGGATTCTACTACAATCCCCGTATCGACCACAGCCTGCTTGAAAAGTACCACGAAGGCCTGATTTGCAGCTCTGCCTGTCTCGCAGGCGAAGTGCCGCAAAAGATCATGAATGGCGACATGAAGGGTGCGGAGGAGTCGATACAATGGTTCAAGAACTTGTTTGGCGAGGACTATTATCTTGAAGTCCAGCGGCATAAGACCGACAAACCAGGTGGCGACACAGAGGTTTACGAACGCCAAAAAGAGGTGAATAAAATCATTTTTGACTTGGCGAAGAAATATGACGTGAAGGTCGTTGCCACCAACGATGTCCACTTTGTGGAAGAGGAGCATGGCGAGGCGCACGACCGTCTCATCTGCCTCAGCACGGGCAAGGATCTCGACGACCCAACGCGAATGCACTACACCAAGCAGGAATGGCTGAAGACGCCCGAAGAGATGGGTCGCATCTTCTCCGACCATCCCGAGGTGCTGGAAAACACGCAGGAGATTGTTGATAAGGTTGAAACCTATAGCATCGACTCTGACCCCATTATGCCTAAGTTCCCCATCCCTGAGGATTTCGGTACGGAGGAAGAATATAGGAAAAAGTTTACCGAGGAGGATCTCTTCAACGAGTTTACTCGCGACGAGCATGGCAATGTGATTATGAGTCAGGAAGAAGCCGAGAAGAAGGTCAAGAAACTGGGCGGCTACGACCGTCTGTACCGTATCAAGCTCGAGGCTGATTATCTCGCCAAGTTGACTTGGGAAGGTGCAAAAGAGCGTTATGGTGAGAATCTCACCGAAGACCAAATTGAGCGCATTAAGTTTGAGTTGCATGTGATGAAGACCATGGGTTTCCCTGGTTACTTCCTCATCGTGAGCGACTACATTCGTGCGGCACGCGAGGAGTTAGGCGTTTCTGTAGGCCCAGGCCGTGGTTCTGCGGCTGGCTCTGTGGTGGCTTACTGCTTGAAAATTACGGACTTGGACCCGCTGAAATACGACTTGCTGTTTGAGCGTTTCCTTAATCCTGACCGTATCTCCCTGCCCGATATCGACGTGGACTTCGACGATGACGGTCGTGGTCGTGTATTGGATTGGATTACAAAGAAATACGGTAAAGAGAAGGTGGCGCACATCATCACCTACGGTACGATGGCGGCCAAATCAGCCATTGCCGATGTGGGGCGTGTGCAAAAAGTGCCACTGTCCGAGGTCAACAAAATCAAGAGCTTTATCCCTGACCGTAACTTTGACGAGGCGGCGGTGAAAGCCGTGGAAGGTGAGGTGCCCAAGAAGATGCCCAAGGTCAACCTGAAAAACTGCTACAAATATGTCCCCGAGCTGAAACAGTTGGTTGAAGGCAACGACAAGAACATCTCTTCCATGCTGACTTACGCTGAGGAGTTGGAGGACACCAACCGCCAAATCGGCATCCATGCCTGCGGTGTCATCATCGGTGCCGATGACTTGACCAATGTAGCACCAGTTTGTACTGTCAAGGATAAAGATACCAAAGAGGATGTCGTTGTAACTCAGTATGATGGTCATGTCATTGAAACGGTTGGCCTCATCAAGATGGACTTCTTGGGCTTAAAAACGCTGACCTTGATTAAAGATGCCTTGAAAAACATCAAGAAGACGCACGGCATCGAAATTGATATTGACCACATCCCGATTGACGATGAAGAGACCTACAAATTGTATTCGGCGGGCAACACCATCGGAACCTTCCAGTTTGAATCGCCAGGTATGCAGAAATATCTTCGCGAGTTGCAGCCTTCTGTCATCGGCGACATCATCGCTATGAATGCTCTTTACCGTCCCGGCCCGATGGACAACATCCCGGACTTTATTGCCCGCAAGCAGGGTAGGCAGGAAATCAAGTATGACTTCAATTGCATGGAGAAGTACCTGAAGGACACCTACGGCATCTGCGTCTATCAAGAGCAGGTCATGTTGCTCTCGCGCGAGTTGGCCGACTTCACGAGAGGCGAGTCCGATACTTTGCGTAAGGCCATGGGTAAGAAGCAGTTGGCTAAGATGGAGGAACTCTATGGCAAGTTCATGAAACAAGGTGTGGCCAAGCTGACCAAGACAGAAAACTTGCCCGAAGACGAGGTGAAGAAGCGTTTGGAGAAGATTTGGGAAGAGTGGAAGAAGTTCGCATCCTACGCCTTCAACAAGTCGCATGCCGCTTGCTATAGTTGGGTGTCGTACCAGACGGCTTATCTCAAGGCGCACTATCCTGCTGAGTTTATGGCTGCAGTGCTTAATAATGAGTTAGGCGACATCAAGCAGGTCAACTTCATGACGGAAGAATGCAAGCGCATGAAGATTGAGGTGCTGGGTCCCGATGTGAATGAGTCGGAGTATGAGTTTTCGGTCAACGAAAAAGGTGAGATCCGATACGGCATGGGCGGTATCAAGAATGTAGGCGAGGCGGCTGTGGCGGGTATCGTTGCTGAGCGTGAAGCCAATGGCAAGTTCAAGGACTTCGGCGACTTCGTGATGCGCGTTGCCGACAAAGGCTTAAATGTCAGAGCTTTGGAGAGCATAGGCATGGCAGGTTGTTTCGACAGCTTTATGGGTTTCCACCGTGCCATGTTGTTCAACATTGCCCCCAACGACTCGGTGCCTTTCTCTGAACGCGCCATGCGCATGGTGGCCTCGTTCAATGAGCGGAAGAACTCGGCGCAGATGGACCTTTTCGGTTTCGGTAGCGATGAGGGGACGGAGGAGACTTTCAACATCCCGTTGCCAGAGTGCGAACCTTGGTCGAAGATGAAGGAACTGGAGATGGAGAAGGAGGCTTTGGGCTTCTATATCTCCTCGCATCCCATGCAGGTCTATCACCTGCCCATCAAGTACTTCTGCAACTGCGATGTGGAAGGTTTGAAGAATGCCTTGAATGATGTGGAGAAAAACCTGAAGCGTCCGGTGCGTCTTGGTGGACAGATTACTAGGGCAGAGGAGTTTACGGCGAAAAATGGCAATCCATATGGTCGTTTCACCATTGAAGACCAAAGCGGAGCGTTGCAGTTTGCCTTGTTCAAGGAGAACTATCTGAATTGCAGGAACTTGTTGACGGTCAATTCCTTCGTGATGCTTTCTGGCATTATGGACCGACCTTTCCCAAGGGCGGGACAAGACCCGAATGTGATGCTACAGACTCTTGAAGTAAGGTTTACGGAGGCACGTTTGCTTGACTCGCTTTTGGAATCCACCTCTAAGACAGTTTACATTAAGTTGAATGTGGCTGAAATGAATAAGGAGAGTATGGAAGATTTTATCAAAGTCCTGAAGGATAATCCTGGTAAACAGCATTATAAAGTGCACCTTTTCGACCCGCTAGGCAAAAAGTCCTGCAATCTGACACCTGTGAAAGGTTCAATCAATGCTCAGGAGGTGTTGCCTTTGCTTGAAAAAATGCCTTTTGTGGAATTTGACTTGCGATAAAAAAGAAAATTTGTATCTTTGCAATCCGAAAATAATAAGTAGAATCAGATTTATAAATCAAACGAATTAAAACTATGGCAGTAATTCAAATGACTGACGACCGTTTTGAAGAAGTCGTCCTGAAATCAGAACTTCCCGTGATGGTAGACTTTGGCGCCACATGGTGTGGCCCTTGCAAAAAGGTAGAGCCCATCATCGATGAACTTTCAGAAGAATATGCAGGCAAGATGATTGCCGTGAAATGTGACGTTGAGGAATGCCCCGGCACCGCTGGAAAATATGGCATTATGAACATTCCTACCGTTCTCTATTTCAAGGGTGGACAGCCCGTCGACAAGAACGTAGGCGCCGCTCCCAAGAAGGTGTTTGTGGAGAAACTGGAGAAGCTGTTCTGACTATGACCAGTGGCTATGACTATGACCGCTTTTACTCTAAGTTGAAGCGGTCATAGTCATTGTCATAAGTCATTGTCAACAATTAAACAATTAAACAATCAACAGTTCAACAACCTTGGACTTTTCAATCGATAGGAATCGGCTGACGCAGTTCGGCAGTTTGGAGTTCTTGGCACGTCAAATCGTGGAGGGATTCATAACGGGTTTACACAAGAGTCCCTTCCACGGTTTTTCTGTTGAGTTTGCCGAACATCGCCTTTATAACTCAGGCGAGCCAATCCGCCATATCGACTGGAAACTCTATGGCCGCACCGAGAAGCTCTTCGTGAAGCGCTACGAGGAGGAGACCAACCTGCGTTGCCAACTGGTCATCGACCAAAGCTCGAGCATGTGCTTCCCCGTGAGGCAGAAGACTGACTTCGAGCATCCCAACAAACTCTTTTTCTCCATCTATGCCGCCGCTTCGCTGATGGAGCTAATGCGCCGTCAGCGCGATGCCGTAGGCTTGGACTTGTTTGACGAAACGATTGCCTTCCACGAGCCAGCTAAGTCGTCCAATGTGCACAACAAGTTAATCTATACTGAACTGGAGAAACTGATTGACACTTACGACAAGAACAACCGCAAGACCACCTCAACACCGCAGTGCCTACACCAGATCGCTGAGATGACGCATCGCCGTAGCCTTGTGGTGATTTTCACCGACATGCTTGATAGCCTCGACGACTACAAGCCGATGTTTGAGGCTTTGGAGCATTTGAAATATAATAAGCACGAAGTCATTTTGTTCCATGTTTTCGACAGCAACTTAGAACAAAACTTAGACTTTGAGAATCGCCCGTACCGTTTTGTCGATTTGGAGTCGGGCGATGTGTTGAAGCTGAATCCTGTTGAGGTACAGGAAGCCTACAAAAGAATCATGACTGAGCGCAAGGAGGCTTTGCTGCATCATTGCTACCAGTACCAAATCGACTATGTGGAGGCCGATATTAATAAGGACTACAACCAAGTGCTGACGAGTTACTTGATTAAGAGGACCAAGTTACATTAAAAAGTTGAAGAAGGCATAGATTCCAAGGGAATGACATGCCTTCTTCTTCTTTTTGGCAACATACTACAATAAAAAAGTCCGAGAGCAGCTCCCGGACTTTTCGTTTCCCCGAAGGGAAGAATTACTTACCTAACTATTATTACTTTACTATTACTTTTACAGAAACTGCGTTCTGGTTGTTTTGCAAACTGATGATGTAGACGCCCGTGGCGAGGCTGTGGCTGATGCGCTCAGCGCTGCCAGCGTTGATCTGCTTCATTATCATGGGCTGTCCGAGGATGTTGTACACGGTCATGTTATAATGGGCATTGTCGCTGTTTTCAATGACAAATTCATGGTCGGCGCTCCAGACCTTCACGTTTGACTCAACCGTTTCTTCAACGACATCATAGGTCAAGTCGATGAAGATGGGCTCGTCCAAGCCATTTGTCGGGTTGACGGTGTTGGCGTTTGGATACCACTCTCCGTTTTCGGTGAGGTATTCATTAAGTGAGTAACTGTAGAGATCCCAAATCAAAATGCGGTTGATGCCATTTGGATTCACGTTGGGAAGGATGCCACCGAACCAACCGTCATTGCCAGCAACCTCTTCCTTGTAGAAGTCGGCATATTGGTTGATGTTACCATAGTCGACACCAGTTGTTTCGATGCTGGTGGAATAAAGCGGACGGAGGTCGTTTGGATCAGACAACAGCATGGCGAAGCTCATAGGAGCTTCTTCGCTCTTCACATAGAAAGCGGAACCGCTATATTCGTCGTTTTCGGTGCCAAAGTTAAGCACAGTGGCATATTCATCGGTGGTGAATGTATTGGCCACTTCTGTACCGTTGTGACCGTCGTTGAGGCGGATACGAAGATAGACATGGTTGCCAGGAGTGAAACGGGCATTAGCTGTAGGCTCGTTCATGAACCATACGATTTGGCTACCATTGGCACTTGTCGTAAACTCACCATAGTCACCTTCTGACTCAAGGCTTGGACTGGTGGAACGGTAGAAACCTTCGTCATTGACGTAAATCACATTGCCTGCACCAGCCGTTTCGGGTCCGTCGTTGTCGTCAACCAATTGGTTGGTGTAACGGTAGGTGGTGTTCGGTTCGAGGTTAAGCAGCGTGACTTGGATGGCCACGGGAACGCGGTTGTTGTTCGAGCCATTGTTGCCTTGGATGTAAAGTGGCATGGCAGCAGAGATGGTAGGCTGGTCGGCACTGAGCACCTCGCCAGAGAGCGTCACTAAGAAGTTGAATATGCCTTGGTATGCTGCCTCAATTAAAAGAACCCGATCGTATTGGCCAATCTCATCACCCCACAGTCTGACAAAGATTGTCGTGTCCAGTGTGGAGCCACCGATCTCTATATACAAAGTGGAAGTGTATTCTTCGTCGTCTAACGATATTTCGAAAGGACTGTTGTCACCCAAAGTGAGTAACACATAGCCATAACTACCACCTGCCGCTGGCAGGAAGTTGCCTCCTGTGAGGTTAAAAGTCTGTGACGCGGATGGCCCATGGCCGACGACATGGCTGAAACCGCTCAAGGCGTTAGGTGTCGCAATGAGGTAAGGGTCAGTGCTGATGCCACCCGAAACGAGCATGATGTCGTCGACTTCCCAACCTGCTGCTTCCTCATCGGTGCAAGTGTACCTGAATCCGATGTAGCAGTTCGAACCACCGAATTCGTCAAGGCTAACGCTGGTTTCAACCCAGTTCCAGCCGCCTTGTGAGAGTTCGCATCCGAGCTCTTCCCATGTGGCAGCAGTCGGGTCTTGGCCGTCGTAGTCGTTGGAGAAGTACACATGGAGGCTATCGCCTGTGTAGTTCATGGCTGTTCTGAAGCTCAACACCACATCGTCGTAGCTGTCCAAATCGAAAGCAGGCGAAATAAGCCAATCCTCTGTGGCAGGATGGTTGTAGCCGTTAGCATAGGCGTAATGGTTGCCTTGGTATGAGGCGATACGCCAGAGCGAGTCGCCTTCCACACAGACCTCGGTCCAACCGTGCCAGTCCTCTTCCCAGTCTTGGTTGAAGATGATGGTAAGGCCAGCTTGGATGACATATTCTGCGCTCACCACGGGGCTGTCGTTGCAGCCTTCCAACTCAGCGTAAGCCCAAATGGTCATGTTCTCGTCAACAGTGATGGGGCTTGAGTAGGGTATCCAAGGACCGTTCTCTGAAATTGTGCTGTAATAAATGTTGGCACCTGGGGTACTACAATTGATGTTCACATTTTGGGCTTCATAATAAGTGCCGCCTGCGGGACTGAAGGTCGGAGCCGCCACGGTGCATGAGCCGCCTTCGCCTTGCATGAATATGTCGAGGAAGAAGTTGTAGGTTTCACTAGCCATGTTCTGGATGTGGTAGGCACCGAAGTTGTGGCTGCCATTCAAAGCAAAGGCCCTATTAGGATTGTTCACGTTGCCAATAACGAAGCCCGTGTAGTTAGGAACCATGGCAGTCTCTTCTGAAGTGCCGATTTCTATGCTCCACACCGTGTTGTCGCCATTGGGGGAGAAGTTGGTGCTTGAGGAGTAGCCAATCAGTTCGCCGTTAGCGTTGGTGAAGGTGTAGCCGTCAGCGGTGACATTCACGGTCCAATAGAAATTGTCCTCTTCGTTAAGGATGGAGGAGGGAAGGATCTCTTCGCTGCCATTGAGTACAGAGGTGAACAACACGCCTGTGGGATGGCTAGAGGTGGAATTGCTCATGGCATAGTAATCGGCGGCGTTTTCATCGAAGCGGGCGGCAAAGACGATGCGGTTACCGTCAACAAGTTGGCTCATGTCGGTGATTCGTACATAATCATCGCCAGGCACGGGTTGAGGAGTGACTGTGCCGCTTAAAGAAACGGTGGCTTCGTCGGATGAAGAAGCATAGATCTCAATAGCTCCTGTGTATTGTCCGACCGCAGGACCATTCATTCTCACATAAATTGGGGTCGGTTCCAGCGTGCCGTTAATACCATCAATGTCAACCTGCCATGAGAATGTCTCGTTGTCGAGAGATACCTCGAATTCATTTTCACTGGACTGAATGATGATGCTACCCGTTGAGCCGCCAGGGGCAGGGCCGATGTTGACACCCGACAAAGTGAAGTGTTGCGATGCTGAAGGGCCTTCGCCAACCACATGCGTAAAGCCTGACAATGAGCTTGGCGTTACAGTGAGATTAGGCACATAGGAGGTCCCCACAAGCATGATGTCGTCAACCTCCCATGCGGCAGCCTCGGTTTCGGTTGAGGTGTATTTGAAAGCAATGTAGCAGTCGTGGGCAGGATAGGGGGTGATACTAATCGGTATTTCGCCCGACTCAACCCAAGTGTAAGAACCTGGCGACTTATTGAAATCAAACGTCCACCATGTGGCGGTTGTCGGATCAACACCGTCATAGTTGGTTGAGTATTTTAGTTCCAAATCCGGGCCTGTGTAGTTCTTTGCATTTCTGAACGTTAGATACACCTCACCGTAATCTTGCATATTGAAGCCGGGCGAGATGCACCATTGCTCGTTGACGCCGCCGTTGTAACCGTTAGCGTAAGCATAGTGGTTGCCTTGGTACTGACTTACAGTCCATGGCTTATTGCCTTCAACAGTAACGAAGGTCCAGCCATTCATTTCACCTTCCCAGTCTTGGTTGAAGATGGTGACCA
>JAFWRA010000277.1 GCA_017508895.1 Bacteroidales bacterium | reverse complement strand
GGCAGGAATTCCTCGTCTTGTTTTAGCGGGTCGTCGATGGTATCAAACAGGTTCTCAAGGTTATAGAAGCCAACGAGGCCGACTTTGTAGGCTTGCTGCTCTTGGGCGGAAATACGGTTGATTCCGAGGCCGAAAGCTAAAATGACGAGTGCGAAAAGAATATGCTTATTCATTGTTGAAGTTGTTTGCATGGGTTTAGGCGGCAAAGGTAGAAAAAAATTGGGCTTTTTTCTTTCTTAGGATGATTTTTCGGCTGTAACAACCAAATTATTCCTAATTTTGCAACGCTGTTTCCATGAAAGGAAGCGGCAAACATAATGGAAAGACGTTGAACTGACGTTTTATCTGCGGCATACTGAATCTCGCAAATTCTAATCGTCCGCTTGGTAAAGCAAGGCTTGACGTCCCTTTGTTCGTATACACCTTGTTATGTATATCGAATAGCGGGGGCTTCGGCATTGCTTATCCTCGGACGATGGGCAATGCGAGAGCCTCAGTATGCGGGATGAGCAATAGTTTAGACTCCCGCGCTTTTTGTTGTGTTTTCAAGGTAATAGACGATTATCGTGTGGCATTGGGAGCCTGCCGCAAACATAAAGGTCAAACGATGAAGAAATTCAAGATGAAACCTAAAGTGCTGTTGGCGATGGCTGTTTTGTCGTTGTTGCCCGTTGGCATGTCGGCTCAAGACGGCCTGTTCCGTCGTGGTGTTGCAGATGAGGCAAACAGCGGAAATGCCAACATCAACGGCCTAATGGGTAGGAGCGAGGGCGCGGTTGGAGGCTACTTCACGGGTCAAGGATTCGGAGCCACAAGCGGCGACCTCACAGGCCAAGGTTTTGGTGTCACAAACGGCAACATTACGGGCCAAACATTTGGTGCTCCATTGGGAAGCGGATTGTTTTTCCTGCTTACGGCGGGCATCGGCTATTCAGCGTTAAAATCAAAGAAAACAAAACAGAATCAAAACAGAAAGGAAAAATGAACATGAAAAGATTTGGAACTATTGTGACGGCATTGCTGGTCTTGGTCGCCCTGACGCAATGCAAGAAAGAGGAACAGCCCACACCTGCAAACGGCAGTGAGGCCGTGACCATCACCCTCGACCTCAAAAGCAATGGAGGCTCAAGGGTGGATGTGAACACAATGACGGGCGAGGTCACCTACCAAAACGGCGATTTGATTTATGTGGCCAGCGGTGGACATTATATTGGCACGCTGACCTACAACGGCACCAATTTCACTGGCGGTATTACCGACCCCACCGTGGGCGAGCCGCTTCACTTCTATTTCTTGGGTAATGTGGCTCCCGCCGAGACCCTCGCGGCAGGCACTACAACGACCTGCTCGGTAGTCATCACTGACCAGACAGAGCATTTGCCAGTGATAGAATATGCCCCGTCCAACGAAAACTACGATTCAGGCGCAACGACCTACACGGCTATGTTGTTGAACAAATGCGCCTTGGTGAAGTTCAACGTGACCACGGCTTCTGAGGCGGCCACTTGCATCACGGGAATGAAGAACAAAGTGACCGTGGATTTTGCAGAGAACACTTTGACACATGGCCAAGAAGGGAACGGCATTATCACCTTGCCAGCAGGCAGCGGCGAGAAATGGGCCATCCTTCTGCCGCAAGAAGCGGTCGAGGCTGGCGAAGACGGCACTGCCTATTCCGATGACGGAGCGTTTACGGGCACACGCGGTGCAGTGCCTGCCATTACTGAGAACGGCTATCAAACCGCTGGAATTGAGGTGAGTGTCACCACTGAGGGAGGAACCCCGAGTGGACATCCCGAAGGTGCCATCAATGGCCTGTTCACCATCAATGCGGAAGGTGATCAAGTCTATTTCTCGCAAGGCAACCTGCAATACATTGGCAGTGCAGAGACACCTTACTGGAAGTTTGCCGACAACCAGTGGGATATTCTCCGCACTACCACGGGCCAGGACAGCTACAGCCGAGACGTTGACCGCGACCTCTTCGGCTGGGGCACGAGCGGCTATCATAATGTTTACGACAATTTCAATGTCAATTATCAACCTTATTCGACAAGTTTAGCAATAGTACATACAGAGTGCAACTATTATGGATATGGACCATCTACTAATATGTATGACCCGAATCTGACAGGAATGAGTGCAGAATATGATTGGGGTGTCCATAATGCCATCAACAATGGGGGAAATCAAGCAAGTTTATGGAGAACATTGAGTAGAGAAGAGTGGGAATATGTGCTCTTTACACGTTCAGCTTCTACGGTGGGTAATACATCAAATGCCCGATTTGCCAAGGCAACTGTGAATGGGGTTTTGGGAGTGATTCTATTCCCCAATGTTTTTTCTGTGCCAATTTATTTGCCTACTCCATTACAAATAAATAATACATCGGCTTCCTTTGGCGTAAACAGTTATTCAGCAGAAGGATGGGCAGCAATGGAAAGTTTGGGCTGCGTATTCTTGCCTGCTGCGGGCTATCGTGAAGGAACTGTTTATTATGGAAATGGTTTTTATTGGTCAAGTTCATATTCCAGCAATCAATCTGCGCGATGCGTTTCCTTTCACCCTGATCCACTCAATATGACAACCAATTCCCGATATAGGGGGTGTGCTATCCGTTTGGTTCGTGATGTGGAATAAAAGGATTTTGAACAGAAGCCTATTATGCTATTTTGAACCCCGAAAGCAGAACAAAGACTTTCGGGGTTTATTAATGATGAAGTTGTATAACTTTGTTATTTGGTAAATGGAATATTATTGTTATTTTTGCGTTTTAAAACCAACGGACGTTTGATTCGAATCAATGTTTAATCAAGGTTGATCATGCCGAAGGTATTTTACTATTGGTTATAAATGAATAATCTACCAAATTATGTTATTAAAAGCCAAATCATTAGAAAAGCTTAGAGAACTCATTAATGAAGAAACAGACCATCGTACTGGATCACAATTGGTTTCATTTTTTCACCAATTTGGTTTTAACGATGTGTATGGGCAGGGGTTTCCATCAAGAAGGATATATACCGACGATAAACTGTCAAGATTAAATGGGACACCTGATATGGACAAGTGTATTAGGGTATTGTTTGATCCTATTAATTTTATAGGACGATATTCCGATCTTGATTCTTGTATAAAGGATTTTAATCAATATCTCGCTTTTGATGGTTGGCAAGTTGTTCGCAATAATGCCGAAATTACATTTCACAAAGCAGGAATAATTGATATTGACAAAAAAAAGGAGGAAGAAACATCAATAACAGATGAACAATCATTTTTGGGAAAAAACTATTCTTTGGATTTGGACAAATTGAATCTTCAGTCATCACTTATTCCAGTAATGGAATATAGAATAGATGAAATTAAAAAAAGCATGGCCAATAATATTCCACTTGCTGCTATTTTTTTATCAGGTAGCACTTTGGAAGGTGTTTTGTTGAATGTGGCATTGAACTTTCCGCGTCAATTTAATCAATCCAATGCAGCACCTAAGAATAAAGAAAACAAAGTAAAACAGTTTCCGGAATGGACTCTCAACAATTTAATTGATGTTTCTTTTGAATTAGGATGTATAAAAGAAGATGTGAAACAATTCAGCCATGTATTGCGCAATTTTAGAAATTACATTCATCCATTTGAACAGATGAGTCAAAACTTTATTCCTGATATTCACACGGCTGAGATATGTTTCCAAGTTCTAAAAGCTGCAATTTATCAAATAGGATTGTACAAAGCTTCATAATCATTTTCAATGGTCAAAACATTTTTGTTGCCGACATTCACTCAATCATCGAACAAGGACGGCAGCAGGCATACGCAGCAGCGGGACAAGCCGCTATTGCAACATTTTGGAATGTGGGGTGGCGTATTGTTGAGGAAGAGCAGAAAGGAGCGAGTCGGGCTACATACGGCACGAGATTAATCCATTTGTTGGCCGATAGACTGAAGGTTGAATATGACGATGGATATGGGAAAAGAAATGCTTTCTTTGTACCAAAGCAATACCTCAAAGTTTGCTGATTTCTTCAACCGTTAATCCTGTCCCTTTTGCGATAACCTCCAAATCCACGCCTATGGCTTTCAACTTGCGGGCAGTTTCGAGGTTGGCTTCAGCTATGCCTTCTGCTCTACCTTCTGCTCTACCTTTGGCCATCCCTTCTGCTCTACCTTTAGCCATTCCTTCTGCTCTACCTTTGGCCATCCCTTCCTCTAATCCTGCTGCCACGCCTTGCGCTTTGCCTTCTGTCCAGCCATCCAAATGTGCAGCAGCAAAGACGCTGTCTTGGTACATGTAATTCTCCATCTGACGCTGATAGGCTTTCCGCTCCTCGCTGTCCATTTTCAGATACTGCAACTTCTTCCGAGCTTCCTGCAATCCTGGTGCCGTGGTGTCTTCCTTGATGTGGGCGTTCTTCAGGTAGTCGAGCCACTCCTCAAGTGGGGTCTTGGCAACGGCGTTGAACTCGTTCACTCGGATAAGGAAATATTCGGGGAAAATCTCTTCGGGTGTCCTCATTCGCAAGGCGTTCTCGTCTTTGGTCGTGATTTCCAAGATATCGTTGGTGTGTACTCCTCGGAACGTCGTGGTGCCGTGGTAGAGGTAATCCTTGCCTTTGCCGAGGTCGAAATAGAGGATGTTGATGGAATAGACTTTCTTCACGTGGTCGTATTCCTTGCCTAATTCGATGTGCTCGGTGATGGTGCGCGCCACGCCATAGAGGATGCGCTCAAGGTAGTACAACTCGCGCGTCTGCTGTATCTCGACGATGATGATTTCACCCTTGCTGTTCTTGGCTTTGATGTCAACGCGGTTGAACTTGTCCTGCGGGTCGTCTTGGTTGCTCTCGCTTTCCAGCAGTTCCACGATGTGGATAGGCTCGTTGAGGAGCACGGTAACCAAGCCTTCAAGTACGCCGAAGTTGGCCTTGTCGCGCAACATACGTTTCGCGGCCCAGTCGAATCTGATGAGTCTGTTGTCGTCCATCTTGGGGGTTGTTTAGGATTGATACGGCAAAAATACAAAGTTTTTCGTTTTGCCGCCAGTATTCTGACATTTTTTGGACTAAATCTTTTACCTGTAAATCATTGTTTGGGCGTGTCTTTGGTTTGAAAAGAAGATTTCTTTCGGCTTTTCCCAAAAAACCCAACAAAAAATTCCCAACCCATCAATCTTTTTCCTATTTTTGTCCGTTTAATTCACCATAAATCCAACGAAAATCATAACAAGTTCAATATGAAGAAATTTCTATTTTTAACGGTCGCGGTGTTGCTGGTTGGACGAATGACGGCTCAAACCATCGATACTACCGACCTCAATCAGAACGAAGTGCCGACGGTGATCCTGATGGATTCCGACTTCGAGGAGTCCTCCACCTCGGTCAACGATGCCTCCACCTTGCTGAACTCTTCGCGCGACGTGTTCAACAGCATCGCGGCCTACAACTTCGGCTCGCTGCGCTATCGTGTGCGCGGTAACGACTCGAAGTACAGCGACGTGATGATCAACGGCATCCTGATGAATGACCCTGAGACGGGACGTCCCGTCTTCTCCAACTGGGGTGGCCTCAACGACGCCTTCCGCAACTCGATGCTCGTCGAAGGTCTCGGCAAGACCGACGCTGGCTTTGGCGGCCTCGGTGGCCTCACAGCTTATTCAACACGTGCCTCGCAGTACCGTAAACAGGTTTCGCTGAGCTATGCTTTTAGCAACCGTTCCTACAACCACCGCGTCATGGCCTCCATCGGCACGGGCGAGATGGGCAACGGCTGGTACATGATGGCAGCCGCAAGCGGTCGCTATGCAGGCAAAGGCTATACCGAAGGCACTTTCTATCAGGCCTACAGTTACTTCCTCTCCGTGGAGAAGAAAATCAATGACAAGCACAGTCTCGACCTCACCGTGTTCGGCGCACCTTCGCAACGTGGCGGTTCGGCTCCCGTGGTGCAAGAGATTTACGACCTCGTCGGCACGAACTATTATAACCCCAATTGGGGCTATCAGACGGTGGATGCCAACGGCAAGCAGGTCATACGCAACTCGCGCGTGAGCACCTATCATCAGCCCATGGCGCAACTCACTTGGTATTGGACGCCCAACAAACGCACCGAGTTCAACACTTCGTTGTACTACTTCAGTGGCCCGGGCAGCCAGACTTCGCTCGAATGGGGTGAGGCCAAAGACCCGCGTCCCGACTATTACAAGAACCTGCCAAGTTATTATGAAACCAACGCCCACAGTACGACGGAAATAGAAAACCAGTTTGCCAATTGGATGAACCGCGACCCGAAGGTCACGCAAATCGACTGGGATGCCTTGTACAACGCTAATCGTAACCACCTCTTCACCGTGCAGAACGCCAATGGTCAAGAAGGCAATACGGTTACTGGAGCAGCCTCCAAGTACATCCTTGCTGAGCGCCACTACGACAAGATGCAGACAGGCAACGCCACCTATTTCAAGCATGAATTCAAACCCAACTTGATCATGACGGGCGGTTTCTCGGTGAGCGCATCACGGACGCATTACTACGAAAGCATCAACGACCTGCTTGGAGGCGATTACTACTATGATATTAATAAGTATGCCGAAAGTTTGGAGTCTGATGAATGCCAAACCAACTTGCTGAATCCTAACCATGTAGCCAAGGTGGGCGATATCATCGGATACAACTACTACGCCAACCGCAACTACGGTCGTATTTGGGACCAGATTGATTGGCTCGTCGGCAACTTCGACCTCTATTTGGGCTTGCAGGCTGAGTTCACCCAGATATGGCGCGAAGGTCTTTGGAAGAGCGGTTCTTTCGCTGATAACTCTTACGGCAAGGACAAGATGCACAACTTCTTCGACCCAAGCTTGAAGGCCGGTGTGACCTACGCCATCAACGGACGTAACCACATTGTGGCCAACATGGCCTTAATGACCCAAGCCCCGCAGTTCAGGGACATTTATGTGTCGCCTCGCACCCGACACACCATCGTGAAAGGCGACCTCAAGAGCGAGCGCATTTTGGCTATGGATTTGAGCTACCTCTATCGCTCGCCCGAGTTCAAGTTCCGTTTGACGGGTTACCACTACGCTTACAGAAACCTCATTTGGAACCGCAGTTTCTATTGCGAAAACGTGTTCCAAAACACCACCACCAGTGCCAACTCCTACACTAGCGAGTTTGTCAACTTCATCATGACCAACATCAACCAGAAGAGCATTGGCGTGGAAATGGGCGCAGAGTGGAACGTCACCCCGACCATCACCTTGCAGGCGGCAGCTGCCAACGGCATCCATGCGTATGACAACAACCCGATTTTCTCGGTCTATGACGACAATAATACCACGGCTTACATCCAAAACAGCGTGGCTTACCTGAAAGACTACCATGTTTCTGCAGGTCCTGAGACCGTGGCTTCATTGGGCATCAAGTACAACTCGCCGAAATACTGGTGGGTAAGCCTCAACGGAAACTATATGGCCAATATGTACTTCGACGTGAACCCATATAACCACACCAAGGAGGGCATGCTGCACTATGCCCAAGGCGACATCCGCATTCCTCTTGTACTGAACGAAACCCCGCTGAAGCCCGCCTTCACACTTGACTTTTACGGCGGTTTCTCGAAGCGATACAAGGGTTACTATTTCCTCTTCAACTTGAGTGTCAACAACATCCTCAACAACAAGAGCATCATCCTTTATGGTTACGAGCAGTTGCGCTTCAATGCCAACAACCCCGACATGTTCCCCGACAAGTATTCCTATATGTACGGTACGAATTTCTTTGTCAGTATAACGGTTAGGAAATAAGCCCTAAGCAGTAAGCTTTAAGCCGTTAGCCAATCGCTCCAGTTGCTTACTGCTTATGGCTTATAGCTTAGAGCCAAAAAACAACAATTCAACGATCAACAATTCAACATCAAATAAAATGAAAAACAAAGTATTAAACATCTTTACGCTGCTTGCCCTGGTGGGCACATTGTTCACCGCCTGCAAGAAAGAGTATCCAACGCCACCTATCCAAGAACTGCCGATAGGAAGGGTTTACACCATCAGTGAAATTCTTGCCTTGGAGCCGGGCACCGTTTTCAATGAAGACGCTTCGGTGTATGGCATCATCACTGCCGACGAGGTGTCGGGCAACCTTTACAAGGCCGCCTTCATGCAAGACCGCGCCACGGGTGCCGCCATCGAGCTTTACCTGAATGCCG
>JAFWRA010000276.1 GCA_017508895.1 Bacteroidales bacterium | reverse complement strand
TCGGCATAGTGCAAACGAGTTTGCCCTCTGCCCTCGCTTAATCGCATTTTTAGATAAAATGCTCTCGCTCGGCATAGTGCAAACGAGTTTGCCCTCTGCCCTCGCTTAATCGCATTTTTGACCATTGTGACCTTACTTTTTTTGAGGTTTCCTAAACATCTTTTTTTTCGGCTCTTCATTTGGACATGTCACGCAGAAATTGTATTTTTGCATCAGTTATGAAAAGGACTCATACCTACGCCGTAGGGCAACAATCAAAATGGTCATGGACAGCGGACTACCTATTTATTTCTCCGTCACGCGTGGAAATATCTATGGTATTAAGGCTACCTTCGACGGCCATGGCCACACCATCTGTAACGGCTATGCTTTGAAATCATCCTATTTCCAAGGCTATTTCCAAGGCCTTTTTAGATCTCTTAAAGGAGGCTATATCAAAGACTTGGTCGTGCGTGACTATCATGTCATAGGCGATGGTGGCATTCTTGATGATACCTATGCCGGCATCATCTGTGGGCAAGCTTCCCCGGATTGGTACATCGATCAGAATACGAATACGCGTGTTTATATAGGCTGCAAATTTGAAGGCATACGCGTCATCGACTGTACTATAACAGGCGCTGCGACCTGCGTTGGTGGCATCATTGGATTTGCAACTGAAGATCCCTCCGTTGCTGGAAAATACTATGAAAATGGTAAAGCTATCATTGTTGATAATGAGGCAAGAGTGCAATGCATTGATTGTCTGGTAATGAATTGCAATATATCCACAACAGATAATATAGCAGGCGGCATTATTGGCAAGGCAACGCTTGCAAACATTGAAGGGAACCGCGTCATCAACACCACTGTCAAAGGTGAGGATGACTATGCCGGTGCTTTGCTTGGGACAGATAAGTCAGTAATGTTTCGTGATAAGGACTCTTATTCCAACCAGGCTCAGATTAATTTCAAAGACAATCTTGTCTTGAACTGCTCCGTCAACGGTGAAGATGAAATTGGCGGTGCCATCGGTCGGTCCTTTCCGCGCCTACTTCCAGGCCACGGATGCCAGTGCTGATGCCCCCAGCCTCTCCACGATGTTCAGCGGCTACTACAACCCGGGCGAGGGTAGTGACCCTAACGCCATTGAGCCCGTTGTCCGCACCATCGACCGTGACGGCACCCAGCGTGTCTTCGACCTAAGCGGCCGCCGCATCGACGGAAATGTGAAGAAGGGCATCGTCATCGTGAACGGTCGCAAGGTGGTCGTACGTTAAAAACAATCCGAGGGTGCAAAGCACCCTCGGATTGTACTGATGTATAGGATAATCGGCCCTAAAAGGGTGCGATTGGCATTTTTATCGCATTCTCGTATTTCTTTATTTTTCCCAGATAATCATGGATTCGTCGAGCAGTATGCGTTTGGCTTCACCTCGCTTTCCTGTTACATAGTAATTCTTAGCGAGCCGGTCGTCAAAATTGGCTACAAACGCTTCGCGTATTCGTGCGCACTTCTCATTGATACTGTTACTGCAAGGGTCTGTAATGTCCCTGATACTTTGTTCTTGTTTGATTCCACCGCCAATAGGATTCATTTCCTGGTAAATCTGGAGCAGCTCTGAATAGTAGTCGGAAAGTTCCTTGAAACGAATACCTTCTGGATGACGGAGGAACAAGAAGAATACCGATTTGGGAAGAACAGGCATCTTGATTTCAAGATTCTCGTAATCGATTAGGAAAATGTGGTAGTCTTTTGTGATAAGTAATCTGCTGAGGTGCTCTTCCTCATCAATCACGTCACGAAGAATCATCGTGTTTACACCTATATTGCGCAAAGCTCTGACTATTTGCCTGAAATCATTAAGCAACATTTGTGACTGAATGTCAAAATTGCTGTCGGCTTCTTCTGTATTCCTTGTTGGGCAGTTTCTTTTCTCGCTATCGTGACAATCGATGGAAGATTCATTCTTATCCTCACGTCTGAGACTAAACATTACCTCATCTCTCTTTGGCAGAACTGGTTCTTCTGGGAGACTGAAGCGTACATTGGCACCCGACCCTTCGTTTAGGCTAAAGCGGACATTGGGGGTCGGTTTGTATGCCTTCTCGTGATATTTCCTGCTCTGAGATTCAGAAAGGGCTTTAATTTCTTTTGCAAGATGGGAAAAAGTTGATTTGGTAGAGATGTACCATTTTGTTTCGATGGTCACAGCCTGAAGCATGAGCTGGCCTTCTTTGTTTTTGACGGGGATATCAAGTCCAAAAACCAGTACGGGAGTGTTCAGTGATTCTCCTGCAAGATAATTTGCAAGCGAGGGTATCTGTTCTGCTTTTCTGATTCTTTCCTTTTCATTTAGATAAGGGGCATTATAACCAATCGTTTCCTCTGCAAGTAGTGGTAAGTAACAAAAATCAAGACCTTGGTTGCGGAATGTAATCCTCAGCCAGTTATAGTTGTTCTTTATGAACTTGTTGAGTTTCTTATGGTAAGACTGCTCAACATAAATTACTTGTCCCTCTACAGGCGCAAAAGGTAATTCCTTGAATGATAATTCTGTTGGCATAAGCATTCAATTACTTGAGGAAGACCGACAGAGCGTTAATTGGAGGTGGTGAGGCAAGGACGCGATATTGGGCTGCTGCCCCTCCCACAGGCAGCAGCCCAATGTCGCTACGATAGCCTTTATCTCATTTTACCAGCACCTTTCGACCGTTGATGATGTAGATGCCGTGTGTCGGGTTATCCACTCGGCGGCCTTGGAGGTCGTAGATGACAGCGGGCTTGTCGTTTCCGTCCTCTTCAACCATCTGGATGGCAGTGGCGTCGCCGAAACTGAAGGTGAAGGAGTTGACACTTGAGTTCGCATTTCTGACCAGATACGCCTTGTTGGCGGGAATGCTGGAACCCGTGAACTTGTGGAATCCCATGTATCCGCTGTTCACGCCTCGTCCGAGTGTGTAGACTGTGCCGTCGATGTCTGCAAGTGGCAACGGTTCGATGGTGCCAGACAGGCAGTTGTCGGTGATGGGTGCAATCTCGTCGGTGGTGGTTTCAAAGGCAAGGGTTCCAGGGTTGGCCATGACAATAACCGGTGTGTTGGCAGGCAAAGCGTTTCTCACTCTGACAAGGTTCAGCACAGTGCCATTGATGGCATTGACATAGAATATGCCGAGCAGGTTCTTGTCGTTGGGTAGCTTGACTGCATGGTCAAGATAAAGGGTTGAGATGCCGGCATTCGTGATGTTGAGGTTGAAGTCGGGTGTGAGGTTGTACTTCGGTGTGAAGTTTACAACACCGTTTTTCACTTCGGCCTTGTAGCATTGTGGGTCTCCCCAAATGGAGTGAACGATGTGAGGTGCATCGGAATTGTCTCCTTTGTTGAACATGGCGATGATGTAAGTTTTGCCGTTTTCGAAGTCGGTTGATGAAAGGCCAATCTGACCGCCTAAACTTAAACCCTCAGTGATATTCAAGTCTGTTAAAGGTGTGCTTATTAAAGTCTTGATGTAGTTGAATGTGTTGTCGAAGAGTGCTAATCCCAGTTCTCCATCATATCCTCCGACACCATCTTGCTCATAGGTGGCGTCTGCACTATAGCAGTAGGCACCAAATTGGACGTTCACAGAATTGTTGACATTGACACTGGTTGAACCGATATTGAATAGAAAACCATAGAAGACATCCTCTTTCTGCTCCCCGAAACTCTCGGGTGACACTTTATAGACCATCGACTGTTCGTCGTTGTAAGAATATTTGGTAGTTCCCACCTTAGGCGTGATTGCGTCAAGGGCGAAATATCCATCTCCGTTGCCGTACCATCCGAAGTTGAAATGGAATTTACCCTGTTCATTTACGCCGTCGAGGATGAACTCATGTCCGCCAGTCGAACTTGAACCTCCGTAAAACACGGGGTGGCCTGCCTTGAGGTCTTCGATAATCATCTTTTCCCATTCATCGGCGGAATAATAGATTTTCTCCTTGAAGCACACGTCTGACTGATAGCCGAAATAAGTTTTCAGGGCGTAAGGAATATTCACATCGACGGCACCTGAAGCACTGGGACCGTAGTCCATCGACACAGAGACACCACAGGCGTGCATCAGTTTTGCCACTTCTGCTATGCAGTCGTCAGCACTTGAACTGTAGTAGTGGCTGAGCATTTTGGTCCAGTCGAAACTGATGTTGTCGAAATTGAGTGTTTGCGCTATGTTGTTGGACGTCGATGTGTAGCTGAAGGTCCCTCCTTGGCACTGTGCGGGTTGCTGGTAGTAGTTCAGCACCTGGGCCATGGCTGTGGCTATGCATCCCGTGACACATCTTGTACCGTTGTGTTCCGGACATTCGTTGTTGAAGGGAGTTCCCTGTCCCCAGCTTGTCTGTATCAATGGCTCAACGGGGGTATCGACAGATGTAGTTCGGATGGTCACTTTGTCGGGATTCTCGACCATGTATTTGTACTGCTTCTCGTAACTGTTCAGCATGAAGAGCAGTCCGTCGGGTGCGCTGTCAAGGCTGAGGATTCCGTTGTCGGAATAACCGAGGATGGGCAACATCCGTTGGTCGGCCGACACGATGACGAATCGTCCGTAGTCTTTGTCATTGACGATGTATGTGCCGTTGAGGCTTGATGTGTTTCCTGGCAATGCCATCTTGGGTTTAGGCATGACGGATAGAATTCCCGTCTTACCGTATTCGGTTTGGAAGAAATCTTTGGCAAGGCGTAGAGCCTCGTTCCCACTACGGTGCTGGGCGTGTAACGCACACGACACAACCAGCATGAGGGTCAGTAAGTAGGTGCATTTTTTCATAATCGTATGTTTTTTTATTTTTTCTCAATTAAAAGCAAAAATAAAGAAAAAAAGTCGAACGACATGAACGATTATGGTTTTTATTGAAAAAAACAGGCAATTATCCATGTTGGACTGTCCTTAATTTGGAAATGATTTGTTTGGCAATATAAAAAGCGGACACAAAATGTGCCCGCTTTTTGAATATGGATAAGAACGGATTGACTAATCCTCGCTGAGTGACACAGCGTAGCTCTGTGACTTGCCCGATGGATCCTTACCCCAAATCCAGAGGGTCTGCTCTGCAGAGTTGCTAGCGTTCTTGAATGCAGTCTCCATGTCTTCCACTGAGCGGATGTTCATGTTGTTGACCTTCAGAATGATGAAGTTTTCCTTGATGCCTGCATCCTTGAGTTTTCCGTCCTTGAGTTTGCTTATCTGCACACCGTAACTGAGGTTGAGGCTCTCTTTCTGCTTGTCTGTCAAAGGCTTGAACTCAGCTCCGAGCACCGTGAGATTGTTGGCTTTCACCACGTTGGTGTTGCCGTTGGAGTTTTTCAAGGTGAGTGTGGCGGTCATTTCCTTCTTGTTGCGCATGAATCCTACCAGCACCTTGTCGCCTGGGCGGTAGCGTGTCACAGCCTCCTGCAGTTCGCTCATCTTGGTGATTTCCTTGCCGTCAACCGAAGTGATGACATCGTCCTTTTTCAGTCCGGCGGCCTTGGCGGCTCCGTCGTCGGTCACTTCTGCCACATACACACCCTTGTTGGTTCCGAAGTCGAGGTTCTTGTTGCCGTTCTCCTTGGCTTTCTCGCCGTCAATGTAGAGGTTGAGATCCATACCGCTGATGCCAAGCAGTGCGCGTTGTACGGTGCCGTATTCCTTGATGTCGGCCACCACTTTCTTCATGATGGTGGTTGGGATGGCGAAGCCGTAACCCGAGTAAGAACCAGTCTGGCTGTAGAGCATGGCGTTGATGCCCACCAGCTCGCCCTGTGCGTTGACAAGTGCGCCACCACTGTTGCCCTGGTTGATGGCGGCATCGGTCTGGATGAAGGATTCGATGCCGTTGCGCGATGCACCTAAATGACGTGCCTTAGCGCTCACGATTCCAGCGGTCACGGTAGAGGTGAGGTTGAAGGGGTTGCCCACGGCAAGCACCCATTCGCCCACTTTCAGTGCGTCGGAGTCGCCGATGGGAAGGGTGGGGAGTCCTGTGTCGTCAATCTTCACCAATGCGAGGTCGGTGTCGGGGTCTGTGCCGATGACGCGTGCAGAGTACTCACGGTTGTCGTTGAGTGTGATGGTGATTTGGTCGGCGTCTGCTACCACATGGTTGTTGGTAACGATGTAGCCGTCCGAGGAGATGAGCACACCTGAACCGGCTCCCTCGCGTTTGGGGGTCTGTACGCGGCGGCGTTGCTGTCCGCCGTTGCCACGGCCGAAGAAGTCACCGAAGAAATCCTCGAAGGGGTCGTTGTATTCTATCATCTGTGTCTTGCTGTTCTGCACCACCTTAATATATACCACGGCGTTGCAAGCCTTTTCTGCTGCAGTGGTCAGGTCGATGTATTGCATGGGCTGGTTGGCTTGTGGACGCGACGACAGATTCTGTTCAAGCGTCACATCTTTGCCTTTGAGGGTGGTTTCGGTCTGCTGACCATTTTCTCCATCACCACTGAAGGCTGTACCCGATGCGGCAGAATAAGCGAAGGCACCAGTCACTCCTGAAGCAAGAGCCACTGCCGCTACGATGCCATAAAACTTCTTAACTGATTTTTTCATGTCTAAATGTATGTTTAATTGTTAATTTTATAGTCCATTTAACTTTTTCGACGTTAAAATTACATCAAAGTTTAATCATGACAAACCTTTTTTTGCCCGAATTGCTTCGTTGTTGGTAAAAATTAACATTACCCTTGTTTCGCTTAACGTCGGTTATCATTCCAACGCGGGATTTTCACGTTTCTTTCACACTTCGCGATTTTAACATTTTGACCGTCGACCATTAGATAAAATGCTCACGCTCGACATAGCCCGAACAAGTTCGGCTCTGTTCTCACTTAATCGCATTTTTGACCATTGGCTTCGCCTGAAATGCTCACGCTCGGAATAGAACAACGCTGGTCTAAAACCTTTCTACCAATAATTATGCCAGTAAGGGTTTTATGGGGGTTCAATGCCATTTTTTCCATTCCATGTACAAACTGTCAGCGGAATGACATGAATCTTACGCGTCTTTCGTATATCCACCATGAAGGTGGGAAACTTCAAAAAAAATAATAGGATTGTTTTTGAGTAATGAGAAAAAAAACTAATTTTGTAGTTTCATGGAGTGAAAAGCTCCAATACGAACAACATAACATTTTTGCTTATGGCAGAGAAACGAGGATACCCAGTTGGTGTGCAGACATTCGAAGAGGTCGTTGCCCCTGACTGTGTCTATGTGGACAAGACAGAATACGTCTATAAGATGGCAACGTCGAAAGCCAAGAACTTCTTTCTGAGCCGTCCCCGGCGTTTTGGCAAGTCTCTCTTGGTGAGTACGTTGAAGGCTTATTTCGAGGGCAGGAGGGATTTGTTCAAGGGTTTGTCAATAGACAAGTTGGAGAAAGAATGGACACAATATCCAGTGCTTCGTCTTGACCTGAGCCAAGGGAAGTACTATGAACTGGAGAGGGTCAAGAAGACGTTCAGCACGATTCTCAATCAGTATGAGGAGATATATGGACTTGAACAGAAAGAGGATTGGGATTTTAATAACCGCCTGACTAAAATCATCCAGACAGCCTATCGCCAGACTGGCCGTAAGGTGGTGGTACTGATAGACGAATACGACGCACCGATGCTCGACAGCATCCATGATGCTGAACTTCAGGAACAGATTCGTCAGCGTGTGCGCGACCTCTTCAGTCCGCTGAAGGCCCAGAGCGACTACTTGCACAAGGTCTTCCTCACTGGTATTTCAAAGTTCTCACAGTTGAGCGTGTTCAGTGAATTGAACAATCTCAACGACATGACTTTCAAGTCGGATTATGAAGGGGTTTGTGGCATCACAGAGGAAGAACTGCTCACCCAAATGAAACCCGACATCGAGTGGTTGGCTGAGGCTTCTGGTCGAACCTACGATGAGACAGTGGCGGAATTGAAACGCCGTTACGACGGATACCATTTCTGCGACAGGATGACCGACATCTACAACCCTTGGAGCCTCATTAACGCCTTTGAGGATGGCAAAATCGGTGACTACTGGTTCTCCACCGGAACACCTACCTCGCTCATCCATATTCTGCGAGAGAAAGACATGGACATTCCCGACCTTGAGGGATTGGATGCGTCCTTGTCGCGTTTCAACGCACCCACTGAGCGCATCTCAGACCCTGTGCCTGTGCTGTTCCAAAGTGGTTATCTGACTTTGAAAGCGTATGACAAAGAGTCAGACCTTTATACCTTGGGGTTCCCCAACCGCGAGGTGGCAACAGGATTCGCCAACTGCCTCTATCAGTATTTTGTTCCTCCCGTGACAGGCACCAAGGACCAGATGACCATTGCCTATCACCGTTTCAGAACAAAGAAAACAACCCTTGATGACTTCCTCGATGCCATCCGCAAGTGGTACTCGTCGATTCCTTATTCCATTACCGACCGCAACCAGAACGAGCAACTCTACCAGTCGCTGCTCTACGCCCTGTTGGTGGCTGTGGGAGCTGACGTCCATGCCGAGCAGCAGACAGCTGACGGACGCATGGACATCTCGTTGAAGATGCACGACGCGATTTATATCCTCGAGTTCAAGTACGACAAAACCCAAGATGAAGCCATCGAACAAGTGAAGGAAAAGGACTATGCCGTGGTCTTCGCCTCCGACCCGCGTCCCATATACGCTGTGCCGATGAATGTGGATGCAGAAAAGCGCACAATAGAGAAACCTGCTATCGTGCGCTTGAAATGAATTTTATTGAGTCTTATTTCGCTATTACGTCCTCGAAGGTGAAGTCCTTGATGACGATATCTGGTTCTTTTATTTTCACTGAATAAGTTTCGCCTTTGGTGAATTGGGGCAGTGAAAGCACGCTGTTGCTGCTGCGCATGGAGAAAGGAATGACGAAGGAGAACAGTTCCTTACCTTTGGAATCCACACAAACAATAGTCTTTCCAACAGGGCAGGGGAGTCCGTTGAGTGAGGCCGTGCACTGGGTGTGTTCGTCCACCAGAGGAGTGGTACCTCCGCCACCCATGGCCCCACCCATGCCGAACACTGTGCCGCCAGTGATTTCCATTGGTGTGAAATCGCAGTCGAAAGCTTCTTCGGGCGAGCCGACTTGTGAACAAGCCACGACTTTACCTCCATGGATGACTATTCCGCCCTGACGCGGATAATTGGAATCGATGGCATCGTTGCCCACACTCCAGACGAACACATCTCCGTCGTTGAAAATGATGGGTTGCGAAGAGTTGAGGCCGTCGTCCTGTGCTTTCACGTAAATCTTGCCACCATTGATGGTGATGCCCTGTTTGCCTTCCAGTCCCTCCGCTCCGTCGCTGGAGGTCTCAATACGGATGTCGCCACCATTGACGGTCACTTTTCCTGCCACTCTTATCCCCTTGGCGCTGCCATCGTATTTCCGCTTGGCAAAACCTCCATGGCGTTCCTCTTTCTCATCTCCGAACAATATGTTGAGGACGGAATCGCTGACCTGGATGCGCTCACCGCCACCACCGAAACCGCCGAAGCCCGGAAAACCACCCTCGGGCATCTCGCCAAACGGGAAACCGCCAAAGCCTCCGAAACCAGCGGAGTCGGGTCGCTCTCCGAATCTCGGAAAACCACGGAAGCCTGTGGAGTCGGACCTCTCTCCGAATCTCGGAAAACCTCCGAAACCAGCGGAGTCGGGTCGCTCTCCAAATCTCGGAAAACCACGGAAACCTGCGGAGTCTGACCTTTCGCCGAAGGGAAAACCTCCGAAGTCAGGGAAACCGCCTTCTGGCATCTCGCCGAACGGGAAACCGCGGAAACCTGTGGAGTCAGACATCTCGCCGAAGGGGAAGCCTCCGAAATCAGGCATCTCACCATCGCCGAAACCAGGGAATCCTCCGAAGCCGAAAGGACGTTCGCTGACGTAATTGCCCGTAGTCTTGATATCAACGGTTCCGCCATTGACAATCAAGTCGCCGTCGCACTTGATGCCTTTTCCTCCGTTGCCCGTCATGACGATTTTGATGGTTCCGCCGTTGATGGTCATGGTGGAGTCTGATTTCAAAGCCCTCTTGTCCACACTCGACATGTTGATGTCCATGTTGCCACCGTCAATAATCATATAACTGTCGGTATTCAAGGCGCTGCCAGTTGCAGAACGGATGATGATGTCGCCTGTCGATGCCTTCACCTGAAGGTATTCCTTTGCCGAGATGACATTCTTGGCATGACCAGTCAGTGTCAACTTTCCACCACCGCCAATCTCCAGGTGTCCTTTGGTATAGACGCAGGCTTTGTGCAGGGTGTCGGTGCCGTCCTCCAGCGTGTTTTCCGTACCTTTGTTGATATGGAGTTTCATCCGTTTGCCGCATTTCAAGTTGATGGCGGCACCTTCATTTGTTTTCAAGTTCAGTCCGTCGAGCGTCACCGTAGCCTTGTATTTACCGTTCAACTCGAAACTGCCGTTGGACGAAGAACCTTTCAGCACATACTCCACTTCTTTGCCTGTCACTTGGCTCTCCACCACCACTTTTGCTCCGTTGCAAGTCACAGAGATATCCTTGTCTTTCGGTTGCGATACTTTTACTTTGTCGCCTTGATAGACAATTGTGACCTTTTCCTTATTCGCTGCCGACATCATTCCGATTCCAGCCATCCACACCATACATCCTAACAGAAGGTGGGTCAAAACATTCAATCTCATACAATTATATATCTTATATATTATTCAATAGTTCGTTAAAGTTTCATATATGATATCACGCGGCATTCTTAGCCAGCATAAAGAGTTCATTCATGACCCTTTGATTTATTGCAGGGTCAGGCTTGATTCCAGACACGCACATAATTCTTTGGTAGAGCAAAGTGC
>JAFWRA010000275.1 GCA_017508895.1 Bacteroidales bacterium | reverse complement strand
TTTTCAGCTCGCGATAGCAACGAAGGGATTCCAGATCAAATCGTTCCGTCCGTCCCTCCCAGATATTCATGCCGGAAGGAATAAAGTGCGCCGCCTCGTCCACCTTTTCAAAATCGACGGCAGCCTTACCAAGCTCCACCGTATACATGCCGCATCCGATGTCGACGCCAACCACGTTGGGCACGGCCTTTCCCGCAACCGTCATGGTCGTTCCGATCGTGCAGCCCTTTCCCGCGTGCACGTCCGGCATGATGCGGATTTTGGAACCCTCCGTGAAGGAGTAATCACACATCCGGCGGATCTGCTCTATTGCTTCGTCCTCTACTACTGTCGCGTAGCAGATTGCCGTATTTACCTTTCCCTTAATTTCAAACATTTCTTGCTCACCTCACAAAAAAACCGCTTACCCTGTCCCAAAACAAGATAAGCGGCTCACCATTTTTCTCTGATTCGTCCCCGGATTAAGCATTACCCTTGATCCGATCTGTTTGCCTATGGTCATCTTGTTTTCGGTACGCAAAACACATGCTCTGATTCCTGTCTTGAAGCAGCGCATACGTTGATTCCTTATCCATTCTACCAATCTGAAACAGTACCGGGATCATTGCTTTTCCTTTCCGGGCTACGCCCAACTTTCTTATCTAAGTGCCATTATAACACACAAGCTTCCTTTTGTCCATTCTACCTGTGGTATAAAACATAATGATTCTGAGTCTTGAACAAAAACCTAGTGTTTTGTAAATGTACGTCTGAATCTTTACCAATTTTGATCCTATGCCCGAAGGATCTCCACAACCTCTCCAATATAGGCATCATGCGGTGCATCGCTTGCATAGAACTTCTTTACGTTCTCGTCCAAAATGTTATCCGGCTCCAGTCTTTGCATAAACAGCTTTCTACAAACCAGCGTCACTTCCGCCTCCTCGAAGGTCATCGTCTCCGCCTTCTCGCCATTCTCCTTCGTAACTTCAACCGTCTTAGCCGTCAAACCGCCGTCATGCATCTTATCCATGTCGCGCCCGGACTTGCTTCCCAGAACGCCAAGCACCTTCCTATACTCCTCAGGGAAAAAGCTTATGGTAAAGTACTCATTCTTGTCCAGAAATTCGTGCGTATATCTCGACGTGCGAACATAGGTCGTTGCCACGGGCTTTCCCCAAATCGTACCTAGGCCGCCCCAGCTGATGGTCATCGTGTTAAAGCTCTTCTCGTCACCTGCCGTGAGCAGCGCCCACTTCTTGTCAAACTGTCCAAAAACATCCACCTGAAATTCCATGCCCTGCCTCCTTTTCTTTTACAAACCACCTTTTCAAATCCCTACTATTTCTTTTGAAGCTGCCCTCTCCAAAAATATCCAATCAGTGTCAGAACTCCGCTGGCTGCCACGCAGATATAAAACATCAGTCCCCTGCTGATCAGCTCCACGTTATAGGCCATTTGCTCGCCCATCATCCCCGAAAACCCGTCAACCATAAGATAATCCGCGATACCCATGCCGCCAGGAACGGGAATAAAATTGTATCCTATGGTGACAAGACATTGCTTTGCATAGACCAGAAGCATCCTTCCCACCTGTCCGCCCAGTGCAACATATACCAGCATCGGTACCGTCATCTGACACGCCCTCTGTACCAGATTCCAAAAGAACGCCCCAAGCAGAATTCTTTTCCTGCCAGAGATTAGGGCGGAGCATCTCGCATAATCCTCCCGAATCTTCGCTATCCTTTTCAGCTTATGCTCCTTGCCCTTCAAAAGTTTCTTATGACAGAGAAAAACAATGAGGGCTGACAGCGGGCGGAAGATCAAATCCTCCTTTTTAAGCAGGATAAAGAAGATCACGGAGAGTAGCGTAAGTCCAACAAATCCCATGCCAATCAAGATCTTCGCCGCAAGGCCAAACTCCAAAAAGGCATTGGGCTTTAGCAGTATTGATCCAATTCCCAAAAAGACAATGGAAAAGGTATACATCATCAAATTTAATATCAGAACTGCCGTCGCCATGCCTCCGGAGATGCCGTTTCTCATCATAAAAAAGGCACTGGCGGGCTGACCACCCGTGGCTGAAGGCGTAATTCCCGAAAAATAAATGTCCGAGGCACTGTAAAGCAGCGTCTGCCATCCTCCATGCGGACATTTCGTATACTTTAGAATCGTTTGCAGCGCCACGCTTTCAAACCAGACAAACAAGGCGGACGCCAATGCCCCCAAAAGCAGATAGATCGTCTTTGACGAACGGATCACGTCCATCAGGTCTCCCAAGGACATGTCCTTGTTCTGTTTTAAAATATAATGAACCGTTAAAACCGCAAGCACGGTCGAAAGCAATGCCCATATGATATTCTTTTTTCTTTTCTTGTTACAGCCTTCCAATTGTCCCCTACATCCTTTACGCCGTTACATGCTCCGCCATACAAGGCGCTTACGTAACCTCTGTCATCATAAAAGCCCAAAGGAAATCCCTACAGGCTTTTATTATAGCAATCCCTCCAACCCTCTTCAAGGCTTTTTGGCATTCCTTTAGAAAAGTTTAAGGATTCTCCCATCTCATTCCCTTTTAGGCTAGCTTCATGACTCTCCGAGCGGTGATCACCTTGGTCTGTTCCAGGTCTGGGAAGTTCCTTCCAAATTTGCCCATCAGCAGGTATCCCAGCATGCCGCCTGCGGTATTAAGGAGCAGATCATCCACTTCAAACAGACGATAGGAGCCCTTGAACAGGAAGAACAGACCACTAAACTGGCCAAACTCGATCAAGGTCGTCAGCGCCAGACTGTAGAGGAAAACCCTTTTCGCGTCAAGGCCAAAATAGTATCTCAGAAACATGCCAAAGGGAATCGTCATCAAAACGTTAAAGAGAATGACCAGCGTACCCCTCATCGGATTCTTGCATGCGTCCACAAGACAATGCATTGGCATCAGCTCCACCTCATAGATCAGCCCTGCTGCCTCCTCGAGGCTGGGAAGCGGAAGAAACACCAAGGCGAACACACAACAAAGATAATATAAAAATACTGCTCGCAGTATCAATTTCACCGGGCGAAACGTTCTTGTCATCATCCACCCTGCCAACTCCATCAAAAGCAGCACAGGTCCAGCCAGAACTATAAAAATCTTACTTCCATCTACTATACTATTGATCCAAATCATAAAAAGCACCTCCCGTATCCCTTTGATAATCTTAGTATACGGGAAGTGCCCTTTTGATTCCATGGCTTCTCCTAACGGTTTCGCCGACAATTCTAACAAGAACGTAAGATTTATATCATGCTTCAGAACACAAATGCCGCAGGTTTCCTGCAGCATTTTGTGAATGAGGTTCTATACAATTACATTTTCCGGTTACTGAATGTTAAGAATGTCCGTAAACCCGGTCACTTCAAAGACTTCCATGATCTGCTCGCTCACGTTCCTTACCACCATCTCTCCCTGCTTATTCATTACCTTCTGTGCCGAAAGCAATACTCTAAGTCCGGCGGAAGAAACATATTCCAGCTGCGCCATGTCAACCACGAGTTCCTGAATGCCTTCCAGGCTGCTCCTAAGCTCCTGATCCAGCTCAGGTGCGGTCATCGTATCTAACCTTCCCTCCAAGGCAATCGTCAGCTTGTTTCCTTCCTGCGTTTTCACAATGTTCATGTTTTTTCTCCTTTTCCAGATAGATTTTCAGTCACTTAAAATTACTATTCGAATACCTTGCAGACAATAATCTCTACGTTCGTTCCAACGATCTTAACCTTGACCTCATCCGCTATATTTGCCACGATGGATTTTTCCAATTCGTCCCAAACCTCTGATTCTCCGTTCTTTTCCGCCTCATCCTTGCACTTTTGCATGGACCAGAGATAGGAGGTGCTTCCCGCCCCCATTGCCGTCGGACTCGCCATGCTCATCAGGCCCATGGACAAGCCTGAAAACATCATGGAATCCGATGCCGTGTTGGCGAATAACGTCTCTGCGATCAAGACCTTCAGCCTTCCCATAAATCCCTTTGCCGCCGCATTCTCTCCGCTGCTGGAGGCAGCAAGAAACTGCTTTTTCATTTCCTCCGTAAGGCTTACGTCGGACTTCAAATGGACTTCAAAGCTTTTCGCTTCATACTCGACCCAATAATCAGCCTCCACCACGCCGGTAATGCTCCGAAGCATGCCAAATAATTCCTCTGCCAGAAGACGAAGGCGACGCAGCTGTTTTACTTCCAGTCCCTGCTCCATGCCCAGGCCTTCCGTCATGGCAAGGGCATCCTCCATGCCAAGCTCCTGATTGTTTACGTAAATCTTCTTTGTCTTCATGCCTTCTCTCCTCTCGTGATTTAGTGAAAACTCAATACATACCATTATAATCGAAAAACACTATTTTTTCCAGCTAATTTAGCGAAAAATCTCATCCAGCCGTTCATAAAACCAGACATATTTCTTCAAAATGACGTCCGTCTCCTTTTGAATGCGCTGAATGTCTCCTTCCCTGCCGGCAGTCTCCAGCTCCTGTGCAAGCTTTGCAAGCTCTCCTGCACCAATCAGCCTCGCGGAGCTCTTTAGGGCATGTACCTGAGTGGTGTACAAAGCAGCACCACATTCACGAAGGGCATAGGTTCGCCATTTTCATCGGTGATGTGGCCGACCAAGTTTTGGTTTTGAGCCAATGCCGAAACCGTCATCAGCAGTGCTGCGGTAAGCGTTATTAATTTCAGTGTTTTCATCTTTTTGAGTTTATCTTTATTGCTTTATAATCAGTCTCAGCACTCTGATAAGCCCAGCTGCATCAACTTTGCCTTTTCAGCGAAAGGCGGCAACTGGCCCTCATTGTAAGCCTTGACCTTTTTGGGAAAAAGCTTTTCGTAAGCTTCGAAAGCATCTGGGTTCTCGTCGGCCACGAAATATCCTTTGGGTGGGCAATAAGTGCCCTCGCGATTGCCCCAATAGCCAGGAATCAGTTCTTGGGCGAGAAAGAAAGGCACTTCTTCGTCCTGCGGCATATCATGGTAATGGATGTGAAGCTTGCTGGCGAGGTCGAAGCCTGCATGCTTGTAGAAGTCGATGTTGCCCTCCATTTGGAGCAGGCCGATACCCATCTCACGTGCTTTCTCCAACGCATAGTTTAGGAGTCGCAACCCGTAGCCATTGCGTTTGTAATCTGGGTGAATGCTGATGGGTCCAAAAGTCCAGGAAGGGAAGTGGTTGCCATCGTTAAGGATGATCTCGGCTTTCGAGAACATCACATGGCCGATGATACTGCCCTCCTCCTCCATCACAAAATCCAATTCATGAATGAAGTCGGGATTGTGTCTATATTGGTTGAGCACATAATGCTCCGTGCATCCTGGGCGGTAGACGTTCCAAAATGCCTCGCGTGTCAGGTTTTCCACCTCACGCCAATCTTGTGGTTGTTCTAATCTTATGTTCATTACTCTATATTAATTCGGTCGCAAAATTAGCACATTATCCGTTCCGAAACGAAAACCTTATGTGGACAATGATGTAGACATTTAGGAACAAGCCAGAATTGCAAATGGAAAGATGAAATCAAAAGCCGAGACCACTAACTGGCCTCGGCTTTCATCGTTCTAAGGGTTACTCTATTGGTATCTGAATCACCGACAGCCATTTCTCAGGGTCTTCTTGGTTCCATACTCCATCGATGTAGCATGTACGATGTTGCCCAACCGCCTTATAGCCCTGCTCCTCAATATAGCGGAAGGCCTCTGTGTACGATTCGTAGAAACGTTCGTATGGACCGACATGCTTCATGCAGAGTGCCTTGGGCACGGCGGGCAGACGCTTGAACTGGATGATGTCGCTATCTTGGCCCATCTCTTCAACTTGTTCGCAATACTCAATGTCGATGTCTGTCGGCGTGTACTCCTTGTTGTGCTCCATGGTGAAACAGTAGCCGGGCGGTGGACACTTGCAACCGAGCCTTTGCATCTCGGGGCCGATGACGTTGACGCACAGTGGGCCAAGGGCGGCATAGTTAGGGATGACTTCACGATGGCTTGCCACGATGATTTCGGGCAGTGATTGGATGCTGAATTTTTCCATTTTAGTGATTTGTTTGCGAGAGTCCCTCCAATTGAGCAGTTGGTCACGGCGGGCAATCAGTTGCTTTAGCTGCTTTTCCGTTTCCTTTATCTTCTCGTCCATCTGCCGGATGTCGGGCGTGTGCGAACCGTCTTCGTACAGTTCTTTGATTTCATCCAGCGAGAACCCGAGCCGTTGCAGGTCGCGGATGGCTTGCAGCGTCTGCATTTGTTCGATGCTGTAGTAGCGGTAGCCCGTCCACTCGTCCACCTCGTCAGGCAGGAGTAGTCCCTTCTGCTCGTAATGGCGCAAGGTCTTCACAGTCACTTGCATCATCTTAGAGAACTCTCCGATTTTTAACTTTGTTTTGTTACTCATCGTACGATATTAATGCTTAAGCGGCTGCAAAGTTAAATCATGCCCCAAGGGACGAGTCAAGAGTTTTTTTCGTTTTTTTCAGTTAGAATCTTTTAGTCTCAATTTGACCATAATCGCGATTGTGACACCAATAGACGGCTTTATCGGTAACATCGAAAACCATTGAAATCACTGTGGGACAGACGGTTTGTGATACTTCATTGAGCACTTGGAAGCAGTCGTCCACATCAAAATCGTCGGTTGCGACACCGAGCAGACTTTCCGCCTTCCGATAGCGGTCGAGTCCCATCCACGGGTGCTGTAGCGGGTTCGGCACAAAGGGCGGAAAATTGGTCATGATTTTGTAATCGGGCTTTTCGTAATACTTGAACCCAAGTCCTGGGACAATGTGCAGCACATTGCCGTTGCTGTCCGACAACGAAGACATGAATGTGAGTTCAGGAACGCTGCAAACCCTGTTATCTTGCACAAAATCACAAACCTGCTGCAAGGTCTTTTTCATCATCAACAGGTCGATATTCAGCATGATAACAATGGTGTCGCCGCCAGCCGGATTGCTGCGCTCGTTATGCGGCCAGCAGGTTGGCATCCCAACGAAATCGCCCCTGCGGTTGGCTCCGAACAGCGGAATCCAGCCTTCGGTGGCATCATTAATCTCAATGAAAACGCCATCGTCAGTGGGGCGGATTCGATACTCAAAATCCGTGATGTCAAGATTCCACCCGACAATAGTCTTTTTCTTGTTCACCACTATGCTTGTACACATGATTTTATGTCATTTGATTGAATTAATCACTGTTTGCAGTTCATCCAAAAACTGTGCAGCGTGTCCACCGTCCATCTGAACATGATGGAACTGGAAGGATATGGGTAAGGTGACCTTGAACCAACCTTTGCGATATTTGCCCCACATTACCATCGGATTGCAAAACTGGTCTGTATATTGGTTGATAATGCCATCCAACTCGGTAGCAGTCATTGCCGAAGTCCCGATGACCATGGCATCAGCCTCGAAAGTGCTTTTACAAGACAAACTCACCGATTGAGTCAAAGCCAAGTATTCGGTACTAAACTGCTCAAAATCATCAGTATAAGGAATATCGCACGAATTGATACCACCAACCTTGTTATTTACAATCACGTTGATAGCAAGTCGGTCGTACTTATACAGATTCCCTTGCTCGGGAAGCAAGTAGAATTCCTCCATCTGGCTTGCTGCCTTGCCGATGCACCAGCACAAAATCGCATTGAATTTCATCCCTTTTCGTCTACTCACCTTATAAAGCCGCGTCACGTCGAAGGTCTTGGTAAGCGTCACCATCGGCATGGACGACTTCATCCATAGCTCAAATGCCTGAGCCCGATTCGTGTCCTGTGGGTTGATTTCTTGTTTCATTGTAGGTATGCCACTTTGTCCATATCAATTCGGTTGCAAAAATAGGGTATTATCCGTTCCGAAACGATACCCAAATGTGGACAATTACATGGACAATAAATCAATTTACAATTGATAATGAAAATGTTGTAGTTTTGCGATGTAAATCAAATTTGAGCGAAATGTCAAAAATACTATCCTTCTTACTAATTGCGTTTTGCGCTTTGAATGGCTGGGCGCAGAGTCCTCTCCTTAAATCGCATTGGACACAGAATCATCCATACAATCAGTTTTGTCCAACGGATCCTCTTGAGAATTATGCCCATAGTTATGCTGGGTGTCCCGCCGTTGCCATGGGGCAGATCATCAATTATCTGCAAACGACGCAAAACACCCGTTTTGACGATGGCGATGACTATTATTCCAATTACGCCGGTCGCAATTTCCATATTGACGACGATTGGGCGGCTTATTCTTTCCCTTCCTTCCCGCAGTTGAACGAGATGCTGGACTCCGTGGATGCTACTTTCCTGCGTCACGAGGAACTTAGCGACAAGCTGGCAGCTGCCGTGGTTTTTGCTTGCGGCACGGCCCTCACACAAGTCTATACGGCCTCGGGGTCATACGGTTCCGGCACATACGCAGTAAATCAGGCCTTTGAGGCCTACCAACGTTTTGGCTTTACAGATTGCGTGCTATTTCGCGAACCCGACTCCCTGATGTATGCCACCTTGATCTCCAATCTAAAGGCAGGTTATCCTGCCCACCTGGCTGTCGAGAATCCCGCTGGAACAGCCGGGCACAACGTCGTCGTTGATGGCTATCGCGAGTCGGACGGCAAGTTCCACATGAACTTCGGTTACGGTGGGTCATACGACAACTGGTATGATATCCCTGATCCCAATTTCTTTTACGGATTGACCAAACTGGAGGGAATCATACTGAATATCATTCCTGTTTCGGATACTTTGGCTGTTCATGAGACGACTCTTCAACAGCAACTTGAAGTTTATCCCAATCCTGTTTCCGACGTGCTTTATCTGAAAGACCTTCCTTGCGAAACGGTGAAGTACTCCATTTTCAATGTGTTAGGCCAAGAGGTGACCACGGGAACTACAAGCGGTAGCATCTCTGTTGCCGGATTGCAAAACGGCGTTTATTTCTTGCAGATCAAGGGTGAAGGACTTCTTGAAACAAGGAAGTTTGTGGTGAAGTAACTCATCATGTCAGCACTGAAGTCGATATTATCAAGTAGAATCAGCGGCTACGATGCCAAAGCATTGGCCCAAGCCGACTTCAAAGAGGAATTGTTTCGGTTGCTCTTCGACCCCGACAAGCGCACTTCCGACAACGCCGCCTGGGTGTTGACCCATTTGCCCAAGACCGCCAATGCTTGGTTGTCCGAACGTCAAAACCTTCTCATCGATGAGGCCATGCGTACATCAAGCACCACCAAACGCCGCCTCATCATGAACCTCTTGGATCGAACCATCTTCGACCCCGACCACATCCGCACCGATTTCCTCGATTTCTGCTTCAACGCCATTCTTTCCGATGAACCCATCGGCGTGAAGAGCTTGGCCATCAAGTTGGCCTACGCACAGAGTGTACATTATCCCGAGCTGCTCGAAGAAATCAACGCCACCCTTCAGCTGATGGAGCCCGAGGAACTTCCAGCGGCTTTGAAGCACCTCAGAGGGAAGATGCTGGCGAAATAGCCTAGAACACCTCACCGCCTCGGAGAGGCGTAACGCACGCAGTGCAATTAACACCATACAAGCGCAGCGCAGTGTGGTGGACATACAATGATAGAGATGCCCATGACACTCCCCAGGCATCTCGGAGAGATGCGACTGACCATGATGGATAGTATAGCGATGTCGCATATCTCCGATATGCGCGAGAGGCATAGTCCGTATAGCACCACACTACGCGGCTTCGCCGCTTGTATGGTGTTAATTGCGCCTGTCGGCGCGTCCCATGCCTCCGGCATGATGCGGAAGTCAGTCCTTGAGAAAATACTCCTCTTTGATTTCCACTCCGTTCTCAATCAAGAACTCGCGGTATTCCTTGACAAATGCCTTGCTACGATGGTGCTCTTTCTGCTTGGCGATATACCTCACTATCTTGTCCCGATCTCGCAAACTATACGAAAAGCCAGCATATTCCTTGGACCATCCGTCAAAGAGCGGAAAGTGAGGATTAGCCTTAAGCCACTTACTGGTAGATACCTTGAGTTCTTGCACAAACTTGGACATCGCCAAGGTCGCGGGCAAGGATACAAAAAGATGTACATGGTCAGGCATACCGCCAATACGATAGAGACGGCCTCCAATATTGTTAATAAACCCCAGCATGTAGGAATAGAGTTCCCGCTCATACTCTTCGGCAATAGCGGGAATGCTTCGATGGGTACGAAGCACAATATGATAAAACGTTTGTGTGTAACTCATAAATCAATAACGATTAATTATTCATATTATTATTAAAAATATAAATTATATTACAATCCCGCTTTTCAACAGAAAAAACTAATGATAGTAAGACAAAATAAACTAACAAAAACAGCAGCTAATAAAAGAATTAGGCAGCAAAAAGCGGAGTGTTAGTATTTCTTTTTGTTGTAAGTATTTTGTTGAAATAGAAAAAGATTTGTATCTTTGCAGCGTCAAAAACTAATGTTAGTAAAGCAAAATAAACTAATAACAACGGCGCAAAATATACTAATATGGCAACAATACAAGAGAAATTGGCTGAGTCTTTGGCAGTGTTGAAGGCATATCAGGATGCCCATGGGGATAATCCGGTGATTCATGGAGCGGACACACTGGGACGGACACATACAGAACGGTTGGTGAACAGCGGATACCTTCAGATGGTCATGAAGGGATGGTATATACCGTCATCGCCAGGGAGCGAGGGAGATTCCACGGTGTGGTATGTGTCGTACTGGCACTTCATTACGGCTTATTTAGACAAAAGATTCAACGGGGCTTGGTGCCTGTCGCCGGAGCTGTCACTCTATTTCCACAGCGGGAAGACGGTGATCCCCAAACAATTGATTGTGCGCTGCGAGAACGGAACAAACAACATCCTGCAACTGCCTTTCGGAACATCGCTTGTGGACATCAAGGCAAGCCTGCCGCCAGAGGTGATACGGGAGCCTCGTTATGGTGTGCGTTTGTATCCCATGGAATATGCCTTGTTGATGGTGGGTCCAGATTATTATCGCCGTGATGCGTTGGAGGCAAGGACTTGTCTGGCCAGCTTGCGTGATGTTTCGCCCATCGTGTTGGCGGCCATCGATGGCGGCCATACCACTCGCGCTGGCCGCGTAGCAGGTGCGCTGCGCTCCATCGGACGCGAGGAGATGGCGGATGAGTTGTTGCGCATGATGCGCCAAGTGGGTTATGCGGTGACGGAGGAGAATCCGTTTGAGGAGAACGTGCAGATGAAGACCTTCGCCGCGTCGCCCTACGCATCCCGTATCCGCCTGATGTGGATGCAGATGCGGAAGGTGGTAATAGACACGTTAAAAATCCAGCCAGTACAGCAAGATGCGGCATCGGTGCTGGCGATGATGGATGCAACGTATGTAAAGGACAGCTATAACTCCTTGTCGATAGAAGGCTATAAGATTACGGAAGACCTATTGGAGCGTGTCCGTAGTGGCAATTGGAACCCCGAGGAAAACGAGGAGGACATGGAACGCAGGAATGCATTGGCAGCTCGTGGGTATTATCAAGCCTACGAACTGTTGAAACAAGGCGTGAAGGACTGTTTTTCGGGCAATGCTCCTGCACAGTTGTATGTGAAAGGGCATCAGGACTGGCACTTTCAGTTGTTTGAGCCATGCGTAAGGGCAGGTATCGTGAAGGCATCGGACTTGATAGGCTACCGCAGGCATCAGGTATATATCCGCAACTCGATGCACACGCCGTTGAATCCTGACGCGGTTTTGGATGCGATGAGTGCCTTGTCGGATTTGATGACCGAGGAGGAGAATGCACTGGTACGTGCCATTTTAGGGCATTTCTTCTTTGTCTATATCCACCCTTACATGGACGGCAACGGACGCACGGCCCGTTTCGTGATGAACAGCCAATTGGTAACAGCCGGTTACCCCTGGGTAGTGATTCCCGTGGAACGCCGACAGGAATACATGGCGGCCTTGGAGCAGGCCAGTGTGGAGGGGAATATTGATGGGTTTGTGAGGTTTATTGGGAGGGAGATGGAAAGATAGCCATACAAACAACCAAAACAACTCTAATTGAAAAATAAGATGTATCTTTGCCCAAAACAAAAACACTTAACCCCATGAATTACCCCATCCAAGAAGGCTATATGCCTTATCTCGGCTACCAGACCTATTACCGCATCGTCGGTGAACCTTCAAGAAAGCCCGCACTGCTTTGTCTGCATGGCGGACCAGGCAGCACGCACAACTATTTCGAAGTGCTGGACCGCATTGCCGACACGGGCCGTCAGGTCATCTCCTACGACCAAATCGGCTGCGGCAACTCATACCTCGACGGTCATCCCGAACTGTGGACCCAAGAGACCTGGATCAACGAACTCATCGCCTTGCGCGAACACCTGCACCTCGACCAGCTCCACCTTCTCGGCCAGTCGTGGGGCGCCATGCAGGCCATCGCCTACATCATCGACTGTCAGCCCAAGGGCATCAAGTCGGTCATCCTCTCTTCGGGCCATGCCTCCAGCTCGCTGTGGGCCAGTGAGCAGCACCGCCTCATCAAATACATGTCGGCAGAAGACCAAGAGGCCA
>JAFWRA010000274.1 GCA_017508895.1 Bacteroidales bacterium | reverse complement strand
TAGTTTTCTCAGTACGGCTTTCATCAGCAACGACCAAGTTTGTAGTCAATGGATCAAGACCACGTTCCACACACTCAACCGATGCATAGAAGGATTTTAGGTCAATGGCTATGTAGGTTCGTTGCTTCATGGGTGCAAAAGAATTGATGAAGGAGAAAGGTTGTTTATTATCATGGTTTTCTATTTGGGTTGTTATTCTCCTTCTACTACCTTGATTTCATCTTGTGTAAGACCATAGAGTTCATACACCATGCGGTCTATTTCCTTATCGGTAGCAGCGATTTTAGCAGACAAGGCTTTGCAGTTAGCATTGTATTGGTTGAAATAGTCTTCCCATTCGTCTTGCTGGGCAAGCGAGAGGGAGATTTTTTGTTTTTTCAACTCGGCGACAAAAGCCTTAAAATCGAGTTCATCGAAACGCTCCAATGCGGCTGTGATTTTCTGAACGCCAAGGTTGTCCTGCAAGCGGTGAAGGAAACGCTGACGCTTTTGCTGAAGGTCGGCATTGAGGGATAACATTTGGTCGGCCAATTCGGACAGTCCAGTAGAGAAGCATCCTCCGGTAGGGTCAAGGGAGCATGCCCCCTTGTCGCTACCGCGGTCGTACCAGCCGGACTCTATTGGAATGGGAAAATTCTCGAAATAGACCTTTCGTATCTCGCGACGATCTTCTCCCAATTCGGGACAATGGCGACGAATCCATAGTTTAGCCAATTTCGAATTGAGAATAGCGACAAGGTATTTAAGCGAGAAGCTGTCATCCTGAGAAGTAATGATGAAAGTCTTATCGTTCCCGAAATAACCAGTCTCGTCATAGATGAATGGCAGATATTTGGTCATGTTCGGGTACATGATTTTAGGCTTCGAAAACTCTTTGATATAATCGCAATTTCTTAGATTATATGGGGTGATTCCTTTGTCAATTCTTTTTGCAAGTTTTTCAAAGTATTGGTCAAGGTGGTTTTTGATAGCTGGATAATCATCAATATTAATAGGTTTTATTCCGATGTCTTTCACTCCATTATGAGTGTTTATTAGATATAAGTCAACCAAATCTGGCACCCATGCCTGAATATCCCTTCCACGAAGTAGCGGCTTGATAATTTCGGCACTTTTCGGGTCTTCGGCAATCAATCGTTTTCGAGTCTCACCGTCAATAAAGAAAGCATCATTTAAACCCGTCTTAATGCCGTAGTTGATGGTTATTGGCAAGTCTTTCAACGCTTTGCCTGCATTCATTTTCTTGAAAATAGCCGAAGAATCATCTGGAATTGTCCATGCACAGTCATCAAATGTCGTTTCCTTTTTGTTCTCCTCGATAAATAAAGCAATATCTGAGGTTTGTTTGCAGGTACAAGCAAAAGTTTTGCCTCTGTAAGGCTCTTTGGAAAGTAGAAGAATTTGAGGATCAACTGTTGCATCCTCAAAAACGGGCACACCAGGGAAGTCAACCAAAATGTATGGGTTAACCTTGGTTGTCAGATACTTTCTCAACGGTATACCATAATTAACTTTCAACCATTTGTTGGAAGCAATAAAGCCTAGCAGACCTTTCTTTTGGAGTAATCGACAGCCACGTTCGTAAAACAAGCAATACAAGTCGGCACTTTTGTTGTAACTTTCGTAGCCACACTTGGCGTAGGCATCGCTCATGGTACCCATCGTTTGCAGTTGCACATACGGCGGGTTCCCAATAACGACATCAAAACCGCCAGTGTATTCGGGCCGGAAGGCTTCCTCTATGCTTACGCACGGCGGATATTCGACAGGAAGGGGCGGGAAGTCGTGGTGCTCGCGGTTAGTTTGGATATATTGGATGGCATTGTAGAGGTGCTCTTCGGAGTCGATGTAAGTATTGCCGAATTTTCTAGTCCATAACGAACATTGCGGGATTCCTTTTTTCGGTAGCTCGTCGTCCGGTAGGTTCGCGTCCGGTAGGGACAGCGGGTCATGACCCGCTGTCGCTATCGCGGTCGTACCTATCGGGGTCTCCATCATAGGCACGGTTCGTCCCATCGCAATATTTACTGCTCTCGCGGTCATCGACTTTATCTTTCCGACAATCTTTGGTACGTCTTCTTCCTCACACACGAGAAGCATGTGCATGTGGTCGAAGCAGATGTTGTAGGCCAAGAGGTTTAGCTTGTCTTCGCGAACGATTTTCGACACGGTTTCCGTAACAATAATCTCCTCTTCCTCGCTCAACAACATGGGCTCGGGCTTGGGACGTGTGCCGTGGTCTCGAAGCCGTCTCACTTCATATTCCACCATTCTTTCGGATGTGCGGCTATCGTGTACCGCAGTAGTAATGTGCCAAGCCTTCTTTTGTTTCTCGCGGAAAACTTGCGGAAATTCCTTTTCCCAGCAGAAAGCTTTCTCTCCTGCAATAGTCGGGTCGTCAATGAGCGAGTTGCCGCATTTGATATTATTATTCAACGAGTTCAGCTTGCGGTGAGGTTTGGCTGTACGGAGCCAAAGCGACAACTTGGCAATCTCTACGCTCTCCTCGTTGATGTCCACGCCATAGAGGTTATTTTCCAAGATGGAGTTTTCGACATTAGGGAACACGATGGCAGCACCTTCGACCTTGGCACTCATTTCGTCAATGAGTTTATGCTCAGCAATGAGGAAATTCAAAGCCGCATTAAGGAAAGCACCACTACCACAGGCTGGGTCACAAATGGAAATTTGCAGCAGCCATTCGCGATAAGCATCCAACTTTTCGATGAGGGTCTTTTTGGTAGCCACCTGACGTTTCTTGTCAGCAAAATACTCGCTGTCATCGATGCCAAGCTCAGCTTTCTTCTCCTTGCATAGTTTGCCGATGGTGTTCTCCACGATGTATTTAGTGATGTATTGCGGGGTGTAGAAAACGCCGTCTTTCTTGCGCTTTTGTAGCGGCTGTGCCAATGGAGCATGCCCCATTGTCGATAGCCGCGTTGTTACCTCTTCTATTTCCGTTAGGGAGTTCTCGAAGATATGGCCTAAGATATTGACATCCACGTCAGAAGCAAAGTCATAATCTGCAATTTTCTTGCAATAGTTCCTCAGCACATCATCGGAAATCGTAAGGCCATCAAGGATTTCGTCGGGCTTGAATAGACCTCCATTGTATGCAAATACCTCATAATTCTTGCCTTGGAAGCCTGTATTCATGTAACCGAAATATTTCTTCAGGCGGTTGTAGAAAGGTTGATATTCGTCCAACTCTTTCAACTTTTCCCATTGCTCGATAATGAGCATGATGGAATTGGGCGGTAACAGTCCTCGGTCTTCCGCAAAGAAGATGAAAAGCAGCCTATCCAAAAGCTTTTGTGTTTTCTTGAAAAGTAGGATTTTGTGGTCAGTATCATCGGTTGGGTTGTTCTTCAAGATGTCTTCAAACAGGTCGCGCTTGAAATTGGAATAATCCTTATAAAGCGCGTTGGTGATTTGATCCTCGTTGGTGAGGCTTGCCGACTTGATTTGCTTGGGGAGGTTCTCTTGCCTTTCGGGGTTGAGGAAGTAGTCGGCGAACTGTTGATAGCGTTCGACAATCATTTCAGCATCAATGCTTTCGATGTATTTGTTGAGGATGTTGCTTTGGAAGATTTGCATGGTAAAGAGAATTGTTTGAGACTTCAAAAATACGAAAAAGCTAATTTCCAAGAGTAGTGTTTGTTTCAGAGAGGTAAAACTACTCATCGTATCTTCTTGAAATATAAAAGGTAAAAATTCAGAAAAACAAAAACCCACTGGTTTTCAGCGGGTTTTCTTGATGTTTCCGTGGAGATTACCGGACTCGAACCGGCCACCTTCAGATTGCGAACCTGACGCTCTACCAGATGAGCTAAATCCCCGGCTTCCTCAAGCTCTGTAGCCTAAGCGGCTGCAAAAGTACAATATTTTTCCCAATCCAAGCAAGCAAAAAAAAATAAATGTATCTTTGCCGACCGTTTAGACAATCATTATTAAAAACATACTGTCATGACTATTGAAGACTATATCATTTTTAGAGTTAACGCATTGCTTCATGCCCACGACGCCAAAATCGTGATGCGCCTCGAAGGCGG
>JAFWRA010000273.1 GCA_017508895.1 Bacteroidales bacterium | reverse complement strand
GCCATAGGCATAGTAGTCCTCCACCACATCCGCAAAAGCGTGTGTTGCAAACCATAGGTCGTCCAAGGAAGCGTATAGCACCTCCGAAGTGTCGGGGAAGGCTTCCTTGATGTGCTGGAGCATCAGCGTGGACTTTCCAGTACCTTTCGGTCCTTTGATGCCGATAAGGCGGTCTCTCCAGTCGATTTTCCCGAACAGGTATCGTTTGAAATCGGTGGAGGTGGCTTGCAGCTTCCTGTCCAAGACCTTTTGCAGATATTCAATTGAGTTCATGGTAGTTGTATTTTGCCGCAAAGATACAAATAATATTTTAAAACACAAGTATTTTGCTTAAAATAATGTTTAAAAACACTAAAATATTGTATAAAGTAATGTTTAAAAATACTAAATCAATAATAAAAATAGTGTTTGAAAACACTAATTGTATAATTCTGCATTTCAACCTTGCTAAATCACGCTTTTTTTTGTTTCTTTGCAATGTCAAACAACTAAAACAGAATCGATATGAACAGAACTTTGAAAGCAATGGCAGCCATAATGCTGATGATGGTTTTTGCGGTGGGTTGCAACAAACAAGATGAACCTAATATGGTTAGTGGAAGCCTACTGGGGCATGATTATGTTGATCTTGGCCTGCCGAGTGGTACGTTGTGGGCAACCTGCAATGTTGGGGCAAATGCGCCTGAAGGATATGGTGATTATTTTGCTTGGGGTGAGGCTGAACCTAAATCCGTTTACTATTGGGATACATACAAGTATTGCGAGGGAGATATGTATTCACTTACCAAGTATTGCTGCGATTCTAGGTATGGCTACAACGGCTTTGTTGATAATTTAACGGAACTACAGATAGAGGATGATGCCGCCGCAACCAATTGGGGTGACGTTTGGCGTATGCCCACCGAAACACAATGGGTAGAGTTGATGGAAAATACTGTTGCCACATGGACGCTTCGAAATGAAGTTCAAGGATTGCTTTTTTCTGCAAATAATGGTAATGCATTATTTTTACCTGCATCAGGTTCGGGGGATCATCTTGGTGGCGGAAACAATGGTTTTGGTTACATAGGTCATTATTGGTCAAGTTCGCATTATGTTGGTGATATTATAGGTTCTGATGAAGATGTATATAAAACTGGTGTGTGGTTTTTGGATTTCCAATCGGATAATTATTCAATGAGAATCGGTAGTAGGGCATTTGGGATGAGCGTTAGACCCGTGTGTTCTATAGAATAATTTGATAATGCCCACTTCACTGAATAACTTCATGTCATTGCAGGATTTTTTGCCTAAAAAACCATGACCGCTTCAACAATCGTTAAAGCGGCCATAGTTTATTCGCAAGTTCTCTTTGGATTATAGTTTCTCCAAATTGCGTTTTACAAACTCGCTCAAATCCTTGCCCTTCAGCAAGTTCTTCGAAAGCAAAGCGAGGTCGTAAATCTGCCGAATCGTGGCTTCCTGTGCGGCTTCGTCCTTGTCCAAGAGGCCAGTGATGACAGGGCTGTTCGTGTTGAGCATCAAGGTGTAGCTGTCGGGCATAGAGCCGTAGAACGACATCGGGCCGCCACCCATCTGCTCCATCTCCTTCATACGGCGCATCCATTCGTTTTGGGTGACCTCCACGGGCGCGGCTTCGGCACCTTCGTTGCTGAACTCTACGTTGAACTTCACCTTGTCGATCACCTTCTCGAAGGCGGCTTTCAGGGCCTCCTTCTGCTTGTCGTCGAGGCCCGAGGCGGCTTCCTTGTCGTCCTTCAAGATGAGCTTGTCGATGGTGTTGGAATCGACACGGGCGAACATCGCGCGGCTGTCGTCGCCTTTCTCGCCTTCCTTCTGCTCGTAGGCGCTGATGAAATGCGGGTCGAGGATGCCGTCCATCATCAAGACGTTGTAGCCCTTGGCCTTGGCGTTCTCGATGTTAGTGTATTGGTCGTCCTTGTCGGTGGCGTACAGATAGACGAGGGCTTTGTTCTTGTCGGTCTGGTTTTCCTTGATCAAGGTCTTGTATTCCTCGATGGTGTAGTACTTGTCGTCGGTGTCTTTGAAGAGGAAGAACTTCTCGGCGCGCTCATAGAACTTCGGGTCGCTCATCATGCCGTATTCGATGAAGACGCGGATGTCGTCCCAGTTCTTCTCGTAGGCCTCGCGGTCTTTCTTGAAGAGCTCTTCCAGTTTCTCGGCCACCTTCTTGGTGATGTAGGTCGAGATTTTCTTCACATTCTGGTCGCTTTGCAGGAACGAACGGCTGACGTTCAGCGGGATGTCGGGCGAGTCGATGACGCCGTGAAGCAGCGAGAGGAATTCGGGCAGGATGCCTTCGACGCTGTCGGTGACGAAGACCTCGTTGCAGTAAAGTTGAATCTTGTTGCGCTGGAACTCGTAGCGGTTTTTCACTTTCGGGAAATAGAGGATGCCCGTGAGGTTGAAGGGGTAGTCCACGTTGAGGTGGATGTGGAACAGCGGCTCGCCGAAGTTCATCGGGTAGAGCGTGTGGTAGAAGTCGTTGTATTCCTCGTCCTTGATGTCGGTCGGGGCTTTCTTCCACAG
>JAFWRA010000272.1 GCA_017508895.1 Bacteroidales bacterium | reverse complement strand
GGTTCATGGTCACGACAGATGACTAATTTTCCGATTTTTGGGCCTTTCGGGTCGTATTCCACGACCCATAGCCTGCCCAGGGCAGGTGTAAAGCCATAGAATGCGACAAAAAGTCCGTTTTTCCTACCTTTTAGGTCACGACACAACACCTCAGACCTACCCAGAGTAGGTTGAAGGTCATAGCACATGACCAAAAGCTGGAAACGATGTTTGAAAAGATGGTACTTAATGACCCAGTAGGTCATCGCCTGACGACTGACGGCACGAGGTCATCAGGAAGGAGCGGCAGCAGGGCCGTGCCGCCGTCCTCGTTTGCGGATGGGCTCCGCTCAGGCTTAGCTTGGCAAGCTGATGTTGGTAGTTCAACAATCTTTTATAGGGACGACAGGAATGGTTGTCGTCTGTCGTCCAGAGTTTTCTATCAATTCGGTAATCGGTTTGAAGGCTTTCAATCCGTGCATAGAGGTTCTCGCTCCAATGGCGTTGCGTCAAGTAGCGTTCCCAAAGGCTGGGAACAACCGGCTTCGCCATGAGGTAAAGGTCGCTCACGATGCGGTTCCGCTCATACTGCCGCACCCAGGCCTCTATTTTCTGCCGTATCTCGTCGACGGAACAAAGCGTGCAGTGGAACTCTGTGAATTGGTAGTCGTAGCGCTCGAAATAGGCGCGACCGAAATCATCCCAGGTGTCGTCGTGCGCCAACTTAATGTCGGGCAAATAGCTGTAATGATGGGATAAGCTGCCACAGTCAAAAAGACAAGGACGGGTGTGGGTAGTCACCATACCTTTTATCTGAAAGGCATGCCCTACAACGTTAGTGATTGCCTCCTCAATCTGACTTAGCGTAAACGTACCCAAGGTGATGAGTTTCGTTCCTTGCGATGACATTGTCGTGTCGCTACAAGGAACGCTGATGGGATCTGGTGGAAGACCCTCGTAGTCATAAATTAGTGGTTGTTTGGTTTGATGTTCCATGAGAATTATTTTTAAAACATGTTTTGCAAAAATACAGAATTTTTACAAAACAGGCCAGGAAATAATTATTATTTCCGCGTTTTTTTTGTCAACAAAATAATCAACATGGTTAATACACTGAAAGACGCCGCCATAGATGCCCATCTTCGCACAAACCGATGTTGGCTTGACATGACTTTTTAGGGCAAAAACGCGTCCTCAATATGCTCAATCACTGGCTCACCATCTTTGAAAATAATGGAAACAATGTCGAAACGCGTGCTCATATCGAGATCGTTTTTGAAAAGATAGGCATTGGCCGCCTCTACCAACCGACTTCGCTTCTGTTGGGTGACAGCTTCATCAGGTTCGCCATACTCATCCGTTTGGCGTGCCTTCACCTCAACGACAACCAGATCCTTGCCATCTTTCGCAACGATGTCAATCTCCTTATGCTGGTTGCGCCAGTTGCGTTCCAAAATCTCGTAGCCCTTCCCTATCAAGTAATTGACCGCAAGTTCCTCGCCGAGTTTCCCAAAGTCGTTGTGCTCAGCCATACATTCTTCAATTTACGACTTCAGCGTAACAGTCGAAATAGTCTGCCTGTGTGATTTTGACTTGGTAGAAACAGCCGATTTGCAGCTCTTTTTCGGCAGAAATAAGAATCTCGTCATCGACTTCTGGAGAGTCGTACTGCGTTCGACCGATGTAATAGTCGCCTTCGAGACGGTCAATCAAAACCTTTTCGGTCTTGCCCACACGTTGGCCGTTGATTTCCAAGGAAATGTTCTGCTGGATGTCCATGAGTTTGTCGACGCGTTCTTGCTTCACCTCATCGGGGACGTCGTCTTGCATCTCGTAGGCTGCCGTGCCTTCTTCGGGCGAGAAGGCGAACACCCCTGCCCTCTCAAAACGCATGTCCTTAACGAACTGGCAAAGTTCCTCAAAGTCTTCCTCGGTCTCACCAGGGAAACCCACGATGAAGGTGGTACGGAAGGCGATGTCGGGCACATGCTTTCGGACGTTCTCCACAAAACCTATCGTCTGCTCACGGTCCACACCACGGCGCATATCCTTTAATATATGGGTGCTGATGTGCTGCAAGGGTAAGTCAATGTAATGGCAAATCTTGGGATTCTCGCGCATCAAATCCAGCAACTCGTCGGGGAAACCGAGCGGATAGCCGTAATGCAGGCGAATCCACTCGAAGCCGTCGATGTCAGCAAGGGCCTTCACCAGTTCAACGATGTGCGACTGGCCGTCAATGTCGTGGCCGTAATAGGTCAAGTCCTGGGCGATGAGGATGAGTTCCTTCACGCCTTGTTTGGCCAAGCCTTTGGCCTCTTCAATGAGGTTGTCCATTGGCACGGAAACATGGCCACCTCTTATTAATGGGATGGCACAGAAAGCGCAACGGCGGTTGCAACCTTCTGAAATCTTCAGATAAGCGTAATGTTTCGGAGTGGAAAGCACACGGCGACTGCAATATTCAGTTTGCGCCTCCTCTTTCAGCAGGTCAGCAGCGATGAGGTTGACGCTCTCCACACCATAGAAAGCATCCACCTCGTGGATTTCAGCTTGCAAATCTCTCTTGAACCTTTGCGAGAGGCATCCCGTCACATACAGCTTCTTGATCTTGCCTTGCTTGCGCAACTCGGCATATTCAAGAATGGTGTCGATGGATTCTTCTTGTGCATCGCCAATGAAGCCGCAAGTATTGATGATGACCACATCCGACTTCTTATCCGAATCGTGACGAATCAAATATTTGTGTTCCAACAAAGCGGCAAGATGCTCCGAGTCGACTTTGTTCTTGGAGCAACCGAGGGTCACGATATTCAAGGAGGGTCTACGCATTCCACGAAATCTTTTTTATCAAGAATTTGAGAATTAGAGAAGAGAATTTATATACTGAAGTCTTGCATCCTCAGTGCGTTGAATTTGAGAAGGTCTTCGCATATCATGTTTTTTCTACCAAGAATTAGAGAAAACAGAGAATTGTTTTACTGAAGTCTTGTACCTTCGATGCATTGAATTCGAGAGGTGAAAATCGTTTGCGATTTTCTCTCCAATTCCTCGACAATTCAAAAACGAAGACCCGATATGGGAAAATCTCCAATTCTCTAATTCTTAATAATTACACTATTCGAACAAGGAATCCACAAACGCCTTCCTGTCGAAGATCTGCAAATGGTCGATGCCTTCGCCGACGCCGATGTATTTGACCGGAATCTTGAACTGGTCGGAGATGCCGATGACCACGCCGCCTTTGGCAGTTCCGTCGAGCTTGGTCAGCGCGAGGGCGTTGACTTCGGTGGCAGCGGTGAACTGCTTGGCCTGTTCGATAGCGTTCTGACCCGTGGAGGCATCCAACACGAGCAGTATCTCATGCGGTGCATCAGGAATGACCTTCTGCATGACGGTCTTGATCTTGGTCAGCTCGCGCATGAGGTTGACCTTATTGTGCAGACGGCCAGCCGTGTCGATGATGACCACATCAGCATCTTGGGCAACAGCCGACTTCACCGTGTCGAAAGCCACGGAAGCGGGGTCGGCGCCCTGACCTTGTTGGACGCAAGGCACACCTACTCTCTCGGCCCAAATCTGCAACTGACTGACGGCAGCGGCACGGAAGGTATCGGAAGCGCCGAGCACGACCTTCTTGCCCGCCTTCTTGAAGTTGTGCGCCAACTTGCCGATGGTGGTGGTCTTGCCCACACCGTTCACGCCAACAACCATAATGACATACGGTGTCTTGTCGGCAGGAATGTCGAAGGTGGTGCCATCGCCCGACTCGTTCTCTTGGAGCAAAGCCATGATTTCCTCTTTCAGGATACGGTTCAACTCGCTCGTTCCGAGATACTTGTCGCGAGCCACGCGGGCTTGGATGCGGTCGATAATCTTTAAGGTAGTCTCCACACCCACATCGGACGTGATGAGGATTTCCTCAAGGTTGTCGAGCACCTCGTCGTCGACGGTCGACTTACCCATGATGGCTTTGGAGATGCGGGAGAAGACGCTGGTCTTGGTCTTTTCAAGCCCTTTGTCGAGATCTTCTTTTTGTTCTTTTTTACGGGTTAGGAATGAGAATAGGCCCATGATGTGTTATTGTTTAATTGTTGATTGTTTAATCGTTGAAATGACAATTCGACGTAGTCAATTGTTGAGGTCCCTGAGCTTGTCGAAGGGTCGACTCGTGTCCGATTATACAAACACAAAAAAGCTCTCCCATAAAGATTATGGAAAAGCTCTGTTGTTCTGCGGTTTACGCAAATTATCTCTTAGCAAGGAACTCCTGCACCTTGTCGGCAGGAACGACGGTCTCCTCGAAATAGTAGGCACCAGTCTTCTCAGAACGCTTCATTCTGATGATCTTGCTATAGGTCTTGTCCAAGCTACGAAGTGTAGCAACAGCTTTCTTTGCCATAACTCTTAATTATTTAATCTCCTTGTGGAGGGTCATTCTTTTGAGAATCGGGTTATACTTCATCAACTCCAGACGATCGGGAGTGTTCTTCTTGTTTTTCATGGTGTAGTATCTCGAAGTGCCGGGCATGCCACTAGCCTTTTGCTCAGTGCATTCGAGGATGACTTTCACGCGTGCATCTTTCTGTTTCTTTGACATTGCTTATACTCCTTTCAAATTTGGCTGCAAAAGTACAACTTTTTCAAATACCAGCAACCGTTTTCTCAAAATTTTATTCTCCTTGGATAACCTTATTCACAATTTGCAGAATTTCAGCTTCTTGTACAAGTGCAGCAGCTTCAATCTCGGCGGCTTCCTTCAAGATTTCGGCCTTGAAAGCCTCGTCTTTGAGTGATGCAGCGTTGATTTTCACGTTCAAATGGGCACCCATCACGGCTGAACGAGCGCACAAAGCACCCACACCGGCATCGGTGACGGAGTTAGGATTGCCCGTCTCAGCCATGGCGCGGACGACCTCGAAAGCCTTAAAAGCAGCCTTCATTGTGTGGAAAGGCACCTCGGTGGCATACTTGGTGGCATCCTGGATGGCCTGTGTGCGGGCAGCCTTTTCCTCGTCGGTCTTCTTGGGCAGACCGAAAGCTTCCATGATCTTATTGAAGGCATTGGTGTCTTCATCAACGAGTTCAAGCAGCTCGTCCTTGATGGCCTGACCCTTGACAGCCCAGTTGGAGAACTCTTCCCAGCGTTCGTCCCAGCCCGGCTTGTGCGACGACAGGTTGGCAACCATCGTAGCCAATGAGGCACCAAGAGCACCCATATAGGCCGAGATAGAGCCACCACCAGGAGCAGGGCTTTCAGATGCAGTCTCGTTGGCAAAGCCCGTGCAGGTCATGTCGACGAGTTTCTTTTGGCTGTGGTCTTCGATAAGGTATTCAATGACCTTTTCCTTCGGGTCGAAAGGCTTCAGGTCATCGAGGCCCATCGACTTGATGGCGATCTTCATGATTTCCTCTTCGCTCACGCCGAGACTGCGTTGCTGCTTGGCAAGGTAGAATCTGCCAGCGTCCATCAGCACCTTCTTGGGCACCAGACCCACGATTTCGCAGCCGGTGACACGCACGCCACGGGCTGCGGCCTTGGCACAGACCTCCTCGAAGCAGACATGGACGGGCGACACGCTGATGTTGGTGATGTTCATCGACACTTGGGCGATGCCGTAGTCCTCGATGAACCAGCCGATGGCCTTGGTAGCTTTCAGCGTTCCGGGAATCATGATCGGTTTGCCGTTTTCGTCCTTCATCGGCTTGCCGGTCACCTTGCCGCCTTCACGCATCGGGCGACCCTTTTCGCGCACGTCGAAAGCGATGGCGTTGGCGCGACGCGTCGAGGTGGTGTTGAGGTTATAGTTGATGGCCACGAGGAAGTCGCGGGCACCCACTTGGGTAGCACCCGTGTGGGCAACATGTTCATTCCATTCGTTGGGGCCGAAGTCGGGCTTCCACTGCTCCGTGCCGAGACGAGAGGACAGGGATTCGTATTCACCCGTGCGGCAGTAAGCGAGGTTGCGGCGCTCCTTGATGTAGGCGGCCTCTTCGTAGCAGTAAATCGGGATGTTCAGTTCTTCGCCGAGGCGCTTGCCCAGCTTGTGGGCATACTCGACCACTTCTTCCATGGTGATGTTGCTCACGGGGATGAGGGGGCACACGTCGGTGGCACCTTGGCGCGGGTGGGCGCCGTGGTGATGGCTCATGTCGATGAGTTCGGCGGCTTTCTTCACCACACGGTAGGCAGCTTCGCACACAGGCTCAGGCTCACCCACGAAGGTGAT
>JAFWRA010000030.1 GCA_017508895.1 Bacteroidales bacterium | reverse complement strand
TTGGTGAACTCGCTCAACATGCTGAGGTCGTGGAAGATAAAGGAAAAATTAGCCTTCTCCTTCTTGATGCCCTTGATTTGGCAGATGCGCTCGAAGGTGCGTGGGTTGTTGATGCATCCACCCAGACCGTAAAGCGTGTCGGTGGGGAAGATGATGGTGCCGCCGTCAGCCAAACATTCGAGTATCATCTTGACATAGCGCGGGTTGGGATTGGTTGGATAAAGTTTGAGTATCATAGGCTTACAAAAAAATCGCGCAAAAATACAAAAATGTTGTCGAACAAAGATGAAAATCCGTACTTTTGCAGTCCATCTACGGGACGTTTTCCTTCGACAAACTGAGGAACACTCCCGCAGATGTTTTTGTTTTTATAACCTAAATTGAAACTACTATGGGAGGCTTCTTCGGTACAGTATTGAATCGACCCTGCGTGCAGGATTTGTTCTATGGCATTGACTATCACTCACATCTGGGCACCAAACGCGCCGGTATGGTGACCTATGACGGCGAACTTTTTCATCGCTCGATTCACGACATCGAGAACACCTATTTCCGCACCAAGTTCAGCGACGAGCTGGACAAGTTCAAGGGCAACTTGGGCATTGGTGTCATCAGCGATACGGATGCACAGCCCATCGTGGTCAACTCCCACTTGGGCAAGTTCGCCATCGCTACGGTGGCCAAAATCAACAACTTGGATGAACTTGTGCAACATTGCCTTGACCAACGCCAGCATTTTGCCGAACTGAGCCAAGGCAACACGAATCCCACCGAGTTAATGGCTTTGCTCATCACCCAAGGCGAGGACTTCGTTGACGGCATCCACAATGTCTATGAAAAGGTGAAAGGCTCATGCTCGATGCTCATCCTGACCGAGGATGGCATCATCGCTGCCCGCGACCGCTATGGCCGCACGCCCATCGTCATCGGCAAGGGCGAGGAGGGCTTTGTGGTGGCTTCCGAGAGCCATAGTTACATTAACCTCGACTACACGACTTGCTACGATGTGAAGCCCGGCGAAATCGTCAAGGTGACCTTGAACGGCGTGCAGCAGATGTTGGCGCCCAATCCGCAAAAGCAGGTCTGTTCCTTCCTGTGGATTTATTATGGCTATCCCGCTGCCGACTATGAGGGTGTCAACGTGGAGGAGGCGCGCTACAACGAGGGCCGCGAGATGGGCCGCAACGACGACATCGACATCGATTATGTGTCGGCCATCCCTGACTCAGGCATCGGCATGGCCTTGGGCTATTCCAACGAGCGCAAGGTGCCCTATAAGCGTGGCGTGGTGAAGTACACTCCTACTTGGTCAAGGAGCTTCATGCCCGTCAACCAAAGCCAAAGGGAGCATGTGGCCAAGATGAAACTCATCCCCAACCGCGCTTTGTTGGAAGGCAAGAAAGTGGCTTTCTGCGACGACAGCATCGTGCGCGGCACCCAGTTGCGCGACAACGTGAAGATGCTCTACGATTACGGCGCCAAGGAGGTGCACGTCCGCATCAGCTGTCCGCCCTTGCTTTTCGGATGTCCTTTCCTCAACTTCTCCGCCTCGAAAAACGTCCTGGAGCTCATCACTCGCCGTTGCATCAAGGAGATGGAGGGCGACGACAACCGTAACATCGAGAAATACTGCGACCCAACGACTCCTGAGTACGCCAACCTTGTGGAGCTGTTGCGTAAGCATGTAGGAGTGGACTCGCTGAAATTCAACACCTTGGAAAGCGTTGTAAGAGCTATAGGTCTTCCCAAATGCGACCTCTGCACCCACTGCTTCGACGGGTCGAGCTACGGGCATTGAATCTGAAATTCCTCAAATTCTCGGCTTTTTTGCCCCGTTTCGATTTTTATTTTTAATTTTGCAGTATAATAAGGGTTTTTTATGCCCTTGAAATTCGTTTTTAAATCGAATCTTAAATCTTGAATTTTAAATCTTAAATCCCCGAAATCCTCCACTTATCAACACCCGTTGAAAAAACATAAAAAATTAATCCCTTTGCCCCTTGACGCGCATAGGGATTTTTTCTTATTTTTGCACGCGAAAAAAAGGCAAAACCATGGAAAGACAAAACCCCATAGAGGAAGCCCAGCGGTATGTAGACAACGCGAGACAGACGCTGAAAGACAACGGAGAGTACGACAGGGCGTTGAAACGCTATGGTGACCGAAAATATGTGAAGTCGGCAGGACATTTTTTGTGGACGGGTATGTTGGTCCTGCTGGATGCGCTGTTTCCTGTTAAGACCAAACAACGGCCGCATCCTGACATCAAGGACTACAAGGATGCGGTGGCACAACGCGACCGTAAATTGTTGGCCTTGGTGAGTGATGGTTATGCCACCATTCACATTGCTATGGGCTACGACGGCAACCAACAGAAAGCTGTGTGTGATGCAGGCTTCCGCCTCGCCGATGAAATCATAAAGATTTGCTCAAAGATGTTGCCGAAACAGCAGAACCCTTAAACCTTGAAATGCAAAACATTCAACGTAGTTAATCTTGAAATCTCAAACAATTAAATAACCAACAATTAAAAACGACAAAACAAAAATCAAACAACAAACAACAAGCCATGTGCAGTTACAACATAACACTGAGCGATACTTTGGTGGAAAAAGTGAGACCTTCCTTTGCCGACGACAACGCCTTGCAGCTTTGGCTTCAGCAGCAAGTGGAGGAAATCTTGCTCAATCTTTCTTTACGGCAAGAGACAAAGATTCGCGCGAGGAAAGCTGTGACGGCCATGCGCCAACAAAGCGAAAACAATGGCAACCCTCAATTGACGCTCGATGAGATTAATGCTGAAATATGCCAAGCAAGGCAAAAACAAACAAAAGAGCAGGCTATTCCTGATGCCGTGCTCCGTCTGTTTGGCGCAGGCTTACCTTTGGATGATGACGACCTGAATGGGCGCAAAGCCTATTATCAACACCTTGAAGAGAAATACCAATGACTA
>JAFWRA010000271.1 GCA_017508895.1 Bacteroidales bacterium | reverse complement strand
GAACCTTCTACGCCCGCGGACAGACCGGCCAGCAGCTGCTGCTGGGTGCCTACGGCGCCCTGAGCCGTGAGATCGCCCGTGGCACGGTGAAACTGCACACGCGCTGCGAAATGATGGACCTCGTCGTGGTTGAAGGTCGCGCCCGTGGCATCATCGTCCGCAACCTCGTCACCGGCGATTTGGAGCGCTATGCGGCTCATGCTGTGGTACTCGCCACTGGCGGCTACGGCAACCTTTATTACCTTTCCACCAATGCCATGAACAGCAACGGTAGCGCGGCATGGGTGTGCCACCGCAAAGGAGCTGCCTTTGCCAACCCTTGCTATGTGCAGATCCACCCGACCTGTATCCCCGTCCACGGCGACTACCAGAGCAAACTCACGCTGATGAGCGAGAGCCTTCGTAACGATGGTCGCATCTGGGTACCCAAGAAAAAGGAAGATGCCGAAGCTATCCGTGCTGGGAAGTTGAAACCTACAGAGATACCTGAAGAAAACCGCGACTATTACTTGGAGCGTCGTTATCCCGCCTTCGGCAACCTTGTGCCCCGCGACGTGGCCAGCCGTGCCGCCAAGGAACGCTGCGACGCCGGCTATGGCGTAGGCACAGGCTTTGCCGTTTACCTCGACTTCGCTGACGCCATCCAACGCTTAGGTAAGGATGTCGTGGAGCAGAAATACGGCAACCTCTTCCAGATGTACCAAAAGATCACGGACGAGAACCCTTACGAGACTCCGATGATGATCTATCCCGCCATCCACTACACCATGGGTGGCCTTTGGGTCGATTACGAGCTGCAGACTACCATCCCCGGACTCTTTGCTGCTGGCGAGGCCAACTTCAGCGACCATGGTGCCAATCGCCTTGGTGCCTCCGCGCTGATGCAAGGTTTGGCCGATGGTTATTTCGTACTGCCCTACACAATGCAGAACTATCTCGCCGACCAGATCTATGTGGGGAAGATTTCAGCCACAACGCCAGAATTTGATGCGGCGGAAGCAGCTGTAAAACAGAGAATTGAGAATTTGATGAAGAATTCGGCCCTTCGACAGGCTCAGGGACCTGCTTCTTTAAAGACTGTGGATCATTTCCACAAGGCTTTAGGCAAAATCATGTGGGAATACTGCGGCATGGCCCGCAATACTGAGAGCCTCACCAAAGCGAAGAAGCTGGTCTCAGAATTGGAAGATGAGTTCTGGAAATCTGTATTCATTCCGGGCAATGCCAATGAGTTCAATCCAGAGTTGGAGAAAGCCTATCGACTTGAAGATTATTTTGAGCTGGCGCAACTCGTCATCGACGATGCCATGCACCGCGAGGAATCGTGCGGCGGTCATTTCCGCACCGAGCATCAGACCCAAGACGGCGAGACCCTACGCGACGACGAGCGTTTCATGTATGTCGCCGCATGGGAATACCAGGGTCACGGTCATCCCGAGACCATGGAGAAAGAGCCGTTGGTCTATGAACACATACAAATCGCAAACCGTAATTACAAGTAAGTCATGAAGTTCACATTACATATTTGGCGTCAGGAGAACGCCCGCGCCAAGGGCCATTTCGAAACCTATCCTTTGGAAGGCATCTCGCCCGACTGCTCTTTCCTTGAGATGCTTGACATCCTGAACGAGCAACTCATCAACGACCATATCGCGCACCCTGTATGCTTCGACAATGACTGTCGCGAGGGTATCTGCGGCATGTGTGGACTCTATATCAATGGTCGCCCGCATGGCAACGACGACGGCATTACCACCTGCCAGCTCCACATGCGCAAGTTCCATGACGGCGACGACATATGGATTGAACCCTGGCGCGCCAAACCGTTCCCTGTCATCCGCGACCTTGTGGTGGACCGTTCCGCCTTCGACAAGATCATCCAAGCGGGAGGCTACATCAGCACCACCACGGGCGGCGTGCCTGATGCCAACACGATTCCGATTCCTAAGCATAAAGCCGACATGGCCATGGATGCCGCATCCTGCATCGGTTGCGGCGCCTGTGTGGCTGCTTGTAAGAATGCCAGCGCGATGCTGTTCGTGGGTGCTAAGGTCAGCCATTTGGCCTTGTTGCCGCAAGGGCAAATCGAGGCTGCCGACCGCGTACACAAAATGGTTTGCAAAATGGACGAGTTGGGCTTTGGCAGCTGCACCAATACCTACGCCTGCGAGGCCGAGTGCCCAAAACTAATCAAGCGGCAGAACATCTCACGGCTCAACCGGCAATGGATTGGAGCGTTGTTTGGGAGAGACAGGAAATAAAACAATAAGAATCGCGCTTTTTTGAGGCGCGATTTTTTTTGTGATATCCAACTCAGTCGTTTTTTAGTATCTTTACCGCCTCAAAGACGCAAATCGCCATGCAAATCTTCCAACGCAACATCCTCAACAAATACATCGAAGGTCTTGATAATACGATGATTGATGAGCGTTACAAGACTTTCTCCAGCTTCTTCTTGGATCCTGAAAGGCAGGCCAATATCCTCAACAGCAAGGAAGAGCAATTCCAAGAAGGTTTCCTTCGCGAATTGTTTGTGAAGATTCTCGGCTACACTCTGAATCCCGACCCAAATTTCAACCTTACCACCGAAAAGAAAAACGAGACCAACAGCAAAAAAGCCGATGGTGCCATTCTTGTCGATGGCAAGGTTGTGGGTGTGATTGAGCTGAAAGACCACAAAACGCCTGACCTTAGCAAAGTTGAGGCTCAGGCCTTCAACTATAAGAGCCAGCACAAAGAAGCCGTCTACGTCGTCATCTCCAACTTCGAGAAGCTGCGTTTCTACATCGACAACGCCGTCGATTTCGAAGAGTTTGATTTGTTCCACCTTACCCGCGTCGACTTTGCCCGGCTATGGATATGCCTGGCATACGAGAACATCGCCAAAAACCTCCCCAAGCAAATCAAGGCCGCCAGCCTCACCAACGAGGACCAGATTACCAACGCCCTTTATAAAGACTACTCCAACTTCAAGCGCGACCTCTTCGAGGACATTCTGAAGAACAACCCCACCGACGACACGGAGCATAAGATTCTATTGTTCAAAAAGACTCAGAAACTCCTTGACAGGCTGCTCTTCATCTTCTTCGCCGAAGACCGTGGGCTGCTGCCACCCAACTCCATCATGCTCATCATCAACCAGTGGGAGAAGCTGAAAGACCTTGACGAGTACCAGCCGTTTTACAATCGTCTGAAGAAATATTTCGGCTACATGAACACTGGCTTTCAAGGCAAGAACTACGAGGTCTTTGCATACAACGGTGGCCTCTTCAAGCCGGATGAAATCCTCGATGGCCTTACCATCTCCGATGAGGTGCTGATGCGCTACTGTAAGAAGATTTCCGACTACGACTTCCAGAGCGATGTCGATGTCAACATCCTTGGCCATATCTTCGAGAACTCGCTGACCGAGATTGAAGAGATTACCACCAAGCTCCAGCAGGGCGAAGCGCCCACCATCAGCAAACGCAAGAAGGACGGCGTTTTCTACACACCACAATACATCACCAAATACATCGTTGAAAACACCGTCGGCAAGCTCTGCCGTGAGAAGAAGGCAGAACTCGGCATCGATGAGAGCGAGTTCTTCACCGACAAGAAACGCCAGCTAGCCACCAAGAAGGCCCTCATCGAAAAGCTGGAGGCCTACAGCGACTGGCTCCTGCAGATTTCCATCTGCGACCCCGCTTGCGGTAGTGGTGCCTTCCTCAATGCTGCCTTGAACTTCCTCATCGCCGAACACAAGCTCATCGATGAGATGCAAGCCAAGGTCGAAGGTGCCGCCATCGTGTTCCCCAACGTCGAGAACTCCATCTTGGAAAACAACCTCTACGGTGTCGACATCAACGAGGAAAGCGTAGAAATCGCCAAGCTGTCATTGTGGCTTCGCACCGCCAAGCCCCACCGCAAGCTGAACTCGCTCAACGACAACATCAAATGTGGCAACTCGCTCATCGATGATCCAGCCATTGCTGGCGACAAGGCCTTCAATTGGCAAACCGAGTTCCCCAAGGTGTTCGAAAAAGGTGGCTTCGATGTGGTCATTGGGAATCCGCCGTATGTGAGGGCTGATAGTCCAGGAAACACGTTGGATTTCAGAAACTACATGATCTCATCCAACCGTTGGCAAACGCTTGCTGGCAAATGGGACTTGTATATTCCTTTCTTGGAGTTGGGAATAATGATTTCAAATACAAATGGCATTTGTTCTTTCATCATTCCAGATGCATATTGCCACGCCGAGTATGGCAAGCAAAGCCTCGAATACATGGAAAGGAATCATTATCTTTCATTGATTGACTATTTCCCTGACATTGATGTGTTCGAGAATGTAGGTGTGAAAAGCGTTATTGTGCATTTCGCCAAGCAAGGCTCAAACGGTTTTACGCAAAGGATCCACGACATCAGCCATCAGTATGATGAAATCGAACATGCCGATTATCCAAATAACCTTCGCATAGATGCCAAACAAAGCATCATGCAAGGAAAAACTGGTTTCTATCCATTACATAACATCTGCTATTTGTCTGTCGGTATCGTTGGAAACAGCGACGAGAAACTGTATAAGGGAGAATTTGAAGTCGGTGACTTGTTATCTTGCATCAAGGACGACATCCATTCAAAACTCTATTATGAAGGGAAAGATGTAGGTCGTTGGCGGTTGCTTCGAGAACGCTTTATTGAGTATGGTACAGACCGTTCACCTAAGAAATGGAGAAGAAAAGGCTTTACTGAATTGTTTGAAGGCTCACCAAAGCTGGTAACGATGCGTAGCCCAGGTAACATGCCAAGAACCATGCTTGACACGGATGATGGATATTTCAATGAGAGTGCCATTGGTTTCAAACGCTGGATTGACCTGCAAGGCGTTCAAAACGGCAGCGTATCAAAGGCATATCAAAACGATGATGAGCGGAAACAGTTTGAGCAGCTGTCAATGGCATACTCATACAATTTGCTTCTTGGTATCTTCAACTCATCGCTTATCCGTTACGAATTGAACACCAACCGCCGAAGCAACATCCACATCTATCCTGATGATTGGAAGATGCTTTCCATCCCCAATCTGACAGACGATATAAACAAGGAAATCGCTGACAAATTAGATGGTATTGTTGCCATCCAAATCACATCGAACCAGCAGCTTCAGCAGAAGCGTCAGCGTTTCCTTCATCGTTTGGAGGAGAGTCTGGGCGTGCAGAAAATCACCGCCGCCTTGGAGCGTTTCGATGAGGCCGACTTTGCCGCACTGTTGGCCGAGCTGAAGAAACAGAAGATCAGCCTCACCCTCGTCCAAAAGGACGAGTGGGAAGACTACTTCAATCTATACAAAACAGAATGCAATGCCTATACCTCGCAAATCAATGCTACGGACAAAGAGATTGACCGTTTAGTATACGTGCTTTATGGTTTAACAGAAGAAGAGATTAAAGTAGTTGAGGGAAAATAACAATCCAACTATAAGCTAAATGGAACGATATTATATAAAGGATGGTGATTTGTTTAAAAAGGGCGACACAAATCAATTGGAGTACTTGTTGAAACAAGAGGTGTCTAAAAGAATCCAAAGCCTTAAAGATGATTATGTTTTGAATGTCTCTGAAATCGAATATGTCAACTATTTGACCGAGGAGATGAGAATAGAATGCCCCGAAGTACAATTCGAGAACTGTTCTGTGGAAACAAGGCGGGTTTTGATGCCAAACGAGTATCTGCCTATGTTTATAAAGTTCTCCTGTCATGAGGATTTGGAAAGAACTGTGTATCGCCTTTGTATTCCTTTAAGCGGAGATAAGGAAGTGCTTAGATACCTTCCTTCTCAGTTCTTACTTAGTGGTAGCGGTCATTTCTGTTTTGATCATAACGAAATCTATGTTGATATTCCAGATGTAAATGGTAATGGTGAAAATGTTGCAAGAGAAATCAAAACATATAAGGATGATCTAATCAAAATGATTGGTTTTTTGAAAACCGACATTGAAAGAATTAACAAATCCATCTGCCTTTATATTCCCCAAGTCTTCAAAGCAAGAAAAGAGAAGGTGCTAAAAGAGCAGAAGATAATAGCTGATCTTGGAATACCAATCAAGAGTAAAACCAGCACCAGCAAAACATACAGCGTCCCAACTGTAACAAGACGTATTAAAGAGCCTTTAGCAATCAATTCTCAAATAGCAAAACCTCTTGTGCCCACAATGGCTGAGACCGTTTACCAGGAAATCTTAAAGGTTATCAATACTACAGGCAAAAGCATTGAACGCTATCCAAAAACCATTGAAAACCAAGATGAAGAAACAATTAGAGCACATTTCCTTACCCAATTGTCTTCATCTTTCAAAAGTTTTTCGTCAACAGGTGAATCGTTCAATCACAAGGGGAAAACTGATATTATGATAAAGCATGGTAATGATGTCCTGTTTGTCGCAGAATGCAAGATTTGGAAAGGGGCGAAGATGTTGAATGAAGCCATCAATCAATTGTTGGGTTACTTGACCTGGAGAGATTCCAAGACAGCTTTGCTGATTTTCAACAAAGACACCGCGATTCAAACAGTCATTCAGTCAATCCAAGAATCAATACCAAACCATTCTAACTTCGTAAAACAGATTGGACAAAGAGATAAAGGTTGGTTTGACTATTCTTTTCATCTAACTGATTCGTCGGACGAAATAAAGATGGCTGTCATGGTGTTTGATTTTAGGTAAGATATAAAAGCCAGGTTACGTTGGAAGATGGAAAACCATTAAAGCAATAATACTAGCAATTCCCCTCAATACACAACCCCAAACCTCCAAATTGAAACGGGATTGCACTTCCAGAAGTGCAATCTGACCCAATCGTCACGCCTCGCTTCTGTTTCCCGTTCCCAAAAACAAAGAGGGCACACCCATTGGATGTGCCCTCAAACAACCTCTTTAAAACAAATTCAATTATAAAGTTTCCATTAACTTGACGGTATTGAAGATCGTCTTTTCCTTGGCCTCGTTGCCGTATTTATCGACATCGACGACGTTGCGCGGGCTGTGCGTGATACACACCGGGCCGTTCAAGCAGCCGCCGTCGCAGGCCATGCCCTCGAAGAAGTTTTCGGTGGCCTTGTTGAATTTCAACTTGGTCAAGGCGGCCTTACACTCGGCGATGCCGTTCATGGCGATAGGCTTCACGCCTTCCACGCCCATTTCCTTGGCCACGTCAGCGATACCTTTGGCGATGCCACCCGACTTGGCGAAGATACGACCGTAGTAGGAAGCGTTGTTCAGCTCGGAGTCTTCCATCTGAGTGGTGTCGATGCCACGGGCGTCAACAAAGGCTTGCAGCTCTTCAAACGACATGACACTGTCG
>JAFWRA010000270.1 GCA_017508895.1 Bacteroidales bacterium | reverse complement strand
TCCGGGCTCGTTCATGTCACGGAGTTTCAATTCCGGTTCGTTCGGAAGACGCTCCTCGTATTCGGCGAGAATCCGAGGTGATCTCTCCAGGAGCTTTCTGCGTTTGGAACGCCCCAGCATCCACATCAGGAGACCGGCAATCAGGCTGATGACGCCAAGGCCGAGCATGGCGAACCCCGCGGAGTGTTCGATCCGGCCTTCGGAAGATGATAGTTCGGAATCATAATAAACACCGGAGAAATCCGTTTCGACGCGTCAAGACCTGTGACACCGACTTCAGCCTGCTTCCTACCACATGCGCGGTGCCAATGATGTTCCAAGGCGACAGCATCCATTATCATTTTCCCGTGGTGGACAGACAGCGCGGACGGGGCTATTTGGTGGGCTTTAACCGACAAAGCAAACAGATCTATGTGTTGCGCGTGGATTATACGGAGAATCCAGCACCATTGACGTTCTATTATACCGACCCGCTGCCTAACATGGGTCTCTGTTGGCCCGTCCTCAATGATGACGGCAACCTCATCCTTGCCGGTGGCCTCGACAATTCCAACTATTATCCACTTAAGTCTGTGGTGTTGTTGCTTGTCAATCCCGAAGCCCCAATGATTGTTGCCCAGGCATCATTTCCATGGTTATGGATTGGGGTAGGCTTGGCACTTTTGGCTGCATTTATCGTGTACCTTATAATAATACACGCGCGGAAGGCATCACAATGCATGGATAACTTGGAGGAAAAGGCTGACGAAGCCAACGAAACGGAAGACTTGACTGCCTCCATGAGACCAACGAGTAGCGTTACAGAAGAAGAACTGTTGCAGCGCGTTTGCCAACTGATGGAGGAAGAGCGTCTTTACTTGAACAGTGGACTGAAAATATCCGATGTGGCAATGGCAGCAGGTTGCAACCGCAATGTCCTGTCGGCTTGTATCAACAGCCTTCGCAACTGTTCGTTCAGCAAATTCGTCAACACCTATCGTGTGGAGCATGCCAAGCAGCTGCTCAGCCAGCCCGACACCCGTGCCTCGGAGGTATGGATGGAGACTGGATTCGCGAACGAGACGACCTTCTTCCGTGCTTTCAAGGCCATCGTCGGCATGACGCCTTCCGAGTGGAAAAGCAGCAATCAGCTATAAATTTGCTTACAATATGTCATTTGTAAGTCCATTTTGACGATTTGTAAGTACGCATTCTTTCCTGTATTCCGATTTTTGCCGCGTTGTTGTGGACAGCGTTTATTGTCTACAAATTTGAGGAACTATTAATCTTTAAATTTAACCAATATGAGCAAAATGATGAAGGCAGTAGCAGCCGTAATGCTAATGATGGCAGTGGTTTTTGCCGCAGGATGTAATAAACCAGAAGATGAACCTAATAATGATGAGACCGTAACGATAACGGTTACCACTATCACACCTTCTAACATCACTACAAAAACCGCAGTTTGTGGAGCTGAGGTCGTTGTAAGCGAAGGTGTTACACTTGAGGAGTTGGGCATATGCTGGGGTTTACAAGAAAACCCATCGGCAAGTGAAGAGCATCTTTCCACCGCCCAATGGAACGAGCCTTTCACCTGTAAACTTACTGAACTGAATCACAATACGGTTTATCATGTCCGGGCATACGCCAAGAAAGGCTCTGACTATTATTATGGTGCGGATAAAAAATTTACCACTGAGGAACAACCGAGCGGGAATGGTACTTACAACGGCCACGACTACATTGACCTTGGCTTGCCAAGTGGAACATTGTGGGCCACCTGTAATGTATATGCCGAAACACCTGAAGGCTTAGGTAGTTACTTCGCATGGGGTGAAACTACGACAAAGGCCGATTACGATTGGAGCACTTACAAGTATTGCAACGGCAGTGAAAACACCTTGACCAAGTATTGCAACGACGCCAACTATGGTTACAACGGTTATTCTGACGAACTGGTCATTTTGCAACCAGAAGACGACGCTGCCACGGCCAACTGGGGCACGGGCTGGCGCATGCCCACCATTGAGGAATGGGAAGAGCTAAAAAACAACACCACCAGCACGTGGACTACGCAAAATGATGTGTATGGTAGACTCTTCACTTCAGAAAACGGCAACAGTATTTTCCTGCCAGCCACCCACACCTTCCTCTATGGTCAGTATTGGGGAGGCGGTTATTGGTCGAGTTCGCTCTTTTGGCACCCAGATTGTGGGAATCGATTGAGCTTCGGTTCGGGCGCTGTTGGCACTGGCGGCGAACCTCGCTACGCAGGTCTTTCTGTCCGTCCTGTGCGTTCCATAGAATAATTTCATTTAAATATAATAGTGTATAACCCTCAAATCCACCCTCGAAAACTCCAAAGAAAACGGAGCGGAAGGGTGGCTTTTTAAAAATAAGCATTATAAAAGGAGAGCCATACGGTTCTCCTTTTTCATTATTCACTTGACATTCAACGATTAAGCATCGATATTCGCGTATGTAGCGTTCTGCTCGATGAACTCGCGACGCGGAGCCACCTCGTCACCCATCAGCATGGAGAAGATGTGGTCGGCCTCCATCGCATTCTCGATGGTCACCTGACGCAAGGTGCGGTGAGCGGGGTCCATGGTAGTTTCCCAAAGCTGTTCGGGGTTCATCTCACCAAGACCTTTGTAACGCTGCACGTCGTAGCCGCTCACAGTGCCGTTTTTGGTCAACTCGGCCATGCTGGCAAAGCGTTCTTCGTCGGTCCAGCAATAACGCACAGGCTTAGTGCCGCGCTTGATGAGGTACAAAGGCGGTGTGGCGCAATAGACATAACCATTCTCGATCAACTCACGCATGTAGCGGAAGAAGAAGGTCAGAATCAGGGTCGTGATGTGGCTACCGTCGACATCAGCATCGGTCATGATGATGACCTTGTGATAACGCAGTTTTTCGAGGTTCAAGGCCTTGCTGTCCTCTTCGGTGCCGATGGTGACACCCAAAGCGGTATAGATGTTCTTGATTTCTTCGCTGTCGAACACACGGTGCTCCATGGCCTTCTCGACATTCAGAATCTTACCACGTAGCGGCAGGATAGCTTGGAAGTTACGGTCACGGCCTTGCTTGGCGGAACCACCTGCGGAGTCACCCTCAACGAGGTAAAGCTCGGTCTTGGCGGGGTCACGCTCAGAGCAGTCTGCCAATTTGCCCGGCAAACTAAAGCCTGAGAGCGCACCTTTGCGCTGCACCTTCTCGCGGGCGTTGCGGGCGGCTTGGCGGGCTTGGGCAGCCAAGGTCACCTTGTCGAAGATGGTTTTGGCCTCTTTGGGATGCTCTTCCAGATAATCAGACAATTGCTGACCCACGATGGAATTGACGATACCCATCACCTCATCGTTGCCGAGTTTGGTCTTGGTCTGGCCTTCGAATTGCGGCTCCGGCACCTTCACCGAAATAACGGCGGTAAGGCCTTCGCGGAAGTCGTCGGGCGAAATCTTCACCTTCAGTTTTTCCAACTTTTCGAGGAGTCCGCTCTTTTCTGCGTAGGCATTGAACGAACGCGTCAAGCCAGAGCGAAAGCCTTGAAGGTGCGTACCACCTTCTATCGTGTTGATATTGTTGACATAGGAGTGGAGGTTCTCTTTATACTCGTTGTTGTATTCCAAAGCGATCTCAACTGGCACATTGTTTCTCTCACCTGAAATGTAAATCGGTTCGGGGATGAGCTTCTCGCGGTTGGCATCGAGGTAAGCGATGAAGTCGATGAGGCCGTTCTCAGAATAGAAGGTATCGGTGCGATATTCACCGTTTTCCATCTTCTCACGCTCATCAGTGAGTTGGATGGTAATGCCATGATTGAGGTAAGCCAACTCACGCATACGGTTGGCCAAAGTGCTATAGTCGTATTCCGTCGTCTGGAAAATCGAAGCATCGGGCTGGAAAGTGATACGGGTGCCGTTCTTGTCAGTCGTGCCCACTACTTTCACGTCATATAGAGGTTTACCACATTCATATTCCTGCTTGAAAATCTGGCCTTCGCGATAGACTTCAGCGGTAAGGTGCGTCGACAAGGCATTCACGCAACTGACGCCTACGCCGTGCAAACCTCCTGAAACCTTATAGGAACCTTTATCGAACTTACCGCCAGCGTGCAACACTGTCAAAACCACTTCCAAAGCCGAACGATGCTCTTTGGGGTGCATACCTGTGGGAATACCACGTCCGTTATCCAAGACACTTATAGCGTTGCCAGGCAGGATACGAACATCAATACTGTCGCAATAGCCCGCCATGGCCTCGTCGATAGAGTTGTCGACCACCTCATATACCAAATGATGCAAGCCACGGAAATGGACATCGCCGATATACATGGCCGGACGCTTGCGCACAGCCTCTAAGCCTTCCAAAACCTGAATCTTACTGGCACCATATTCTTCGCTTGCCAATTCTCTTTTTTCTTCTTCAGTCATTTTATGATTTTTAGGGTTTTTCAATTAAAGGTGCAAAGGTACGGATTTTTTCGGCACGATATGCAAAAAAGTTGAAAAAATTGTTTTTTATCCAAAACGGCTCTACGGGGCTAAAAATGGGCAATTTTTAGAAAAGCCGTTTTTCCTTCGCGCAAGCGGAAAAGAAAAGCGGCTTTCAAAATAACTGCATATTTAAGGGCTCTCAGACGTTTTTAAGCCAGAAGAAACTCCATCACATAAAACTGCTGCCTCCAATAAACTGTCGCAGCATGGATGTTGCTGGTATTTCCTTGTCGGAAACGGGTGTGAAATAATGCAGAAAACGCAAAAGTCGGTGTGTCTCAGTGTATTCAGGACAATTATTAGGCACGGTAGCCAGGATGCTCTCGGCGTGGTTGCGCATGACGGCAAACTCTAACAGATAGGCCGAGTTGAACATCACGTCGGCGTTTTCCTGATAAGGGTTGATCCATTTCTCTTCGGCATCACGCACGCTGGCCCACTGACTGATGGTTTGACGGGCCGTGAATGCACCTTTGTTGTAATCGCGCACGATGCGGCGCAACAGACGGTTGTCGTCGGTCGGGATGATGTTGTGGTCGTCCAAAGCAGTACTGGTCAAGGTGGAGATAAAGATGCGGAACTTTGTCGACTCTGGAATCTGATCAGTCAGCAAAGGATTCAAGGCATGGATGCCTTCCAACAAAAGCACGCTACCTTCCTTCAGTTGCAACTTCTTGCCATTATATTCGCGAATACCTGTAACGAAGTTATACTCAGGCACTTCTATCTCCTCTCCTTTCAGCAAGGCAATCAAATCGCGCTCAAGTGCGGCATGATCGACGGTCTCGAAGTTGTCAAAGTCGTATGTGCCGTCAGGCAACTTGGGTGTATCCACACGGTTGACGAAATAGTCATCCGTCGAGAACGAGATGGGCTTCAGTCCACAGGCCTTCAACTGGATGCTGACACGGCTACAGAAGGTGGTCTTGCCACTGCTGCTCGGCCCTGTAATCAGTACCAAACGGACAGGGGTCTCACTATGATAACGGCGATTGATTTCCTCGGCGATTTGAACGATTTTCTTCTCTTGCAAGGCCTCGGCCACCTGCACCAACTCACGTGCCATCCCGTTTTGGCAGGCATGGTTGACATCGCCCACGGTGCTCAGCCCCATAATGTCGTTCCACTTCAAGCTCTCCGAAAACACCTCGAAGGTCTTGGGCTGCTCATGCATCTCAGCCAAACGGTCGGGATGATCGCGGTCGGGAATACGCAGCAGGATGCCGTCGCGATAAGCATCGATGTCCCAAATACTCAAATACCCTGTTGATGGCACCAACCGACCGTAATAATAATCGGTAGTGTCGTCCAATGTATAGTAATCCGTATATGCTTTTCCACTGGTTTCCAGCAACTTGACTTTATCCTCTTGACCCAACTTGCTGAACATGCTTATAGCATCATCTATACGGGCTTCATGGCGATGGAACTGGATGTCGTCGGCAACGATAGCTCTCATGCGCACCCTTAAGGCAGCAATGTCGTTGCCATCGAGCACCTCGCCGTCACTCTTCTTGATCCGACAATAAACCCCTTTGGAAATGGGATGTTCCATATTCAACTTGCTACCAGGGAACAAGTCTTGTGTCGCCTTGTATAGCATGAAGCCCAACGAACGGGCATACACTAAGCGCGCAGTATGATGCGTGAGGTCGAGAAACTCCACATCACGGCTGTTGTAGACGCGGAACTTCAATCCCTGCGACACGTTGTTGACCTTAGCAGAAATGATGGGATAAGGCTTGTCGAACTCAAATTCAGGCAACATCTCAAGCAAGGTCATGCCTTCATTGAACTCTTTGGTAGTTTTGGTGTTGATGCAATAGACTTGGATCATGATTACATGTTGGTTTCTGTGATAACTTATTCAGTTTCTTGATTTTGTATTCTATTGATGGCATCAATAGCCAGTGTATAATCGGGTTTCTGCTTCAGCACTTCCTTGTAGATTTCCATCGCTTGGGCATAATCCCCCATTTGTTCAATCACACGGCCCTTATTGTACTTTGCATCAAGATAGTCGGGCTTGACCTCCAAGGCCTGGTTGAAATAATCCAATGCGGCCTCATTGTCTTCGAGATACACATAATTGACATAGCCCTTGTTGAATAGCACGATATAATTGTCGGGACGCTGCATCAATAGGGTGTCGTAATGCAGCAGAGCCTCTTCAGGCTCGCCGTGGCTTTGCAGAAATAATGCCAACTCGTAACGGGCAGTCGGATAGTCAGGAAATTGCCGCTGCGCCTTCCGAAGATAGTCCATAGCATAGGGAGGTTGCTGCACGGCATAGATGCGACTGATTTGCTCTACGGGGTCATAGAAAGTAGCATCTTGTTCTGAAGCCAATTGGAAGTTCTTCAGTGCACTGGCTGTATCCTGCTTGGCAGCCATATAACACACGCCTTTCACAAAATAGGCTCGAGGGTTATATGACGAAAGTCCTAAAGCCTTGTCTACATAACCAATAGCAAGGTTGAAGTTTTGCTGAAGCAAGTTCAACTCGGCCAATTTCACCAAAGGACGTGCATCCAAGGAATTGATTTCCACTGCTTTGTTGAGTGTAGCGTTGATATTATCCTGATCGCCCAAGGCATAATACACATCGGCGAGCAAAAGGTAAGTGTCGATGTTAGTGGGATCGAGTTGCAGCGACTTGTTGATATCAATCATGGCCTGGCCAATCTGCTCGCTAGCGAAATAGGCCTTGGCACGACTTACATAGAGGCGTGCATCGGTGCTATCCATGGCGATGGAATCAGTCAGCAACTGGATGGCATCATTCACCGACACGGGAGCCTTAGGTTCTTGGGAAGTGTTGTCCGTTTCAGGTTTAGGCTTATTGTTGCAGGCAAAAAGGGCGAGCAGCAGGCCGAGGAATAGGAGGTTTTTCTTCATTGTTGATTGGTTTTTAGGCTAATGAACCATAGCCCATGACCCATGGCTTGCCATTATGTCAGGGCAGCCATAGGCCGTGGGCTATCACTCATAAGCCATTGTTACTCTTCACTCTTCTCCAATGCCTCGAAAATCTTGGCGGAGAGTTCGTCGGCTAATTCAGGGTTGTCTTCAATGAGTTTCTTCACCGAATCGCGACCTTGGGCAAGTTTGGAGTCGCCGTAGCTGAACCACGAGCCGCTCTTCTTGATGATGCCCATCTCCACGCCGAGGTCAACGATTTCGCCCGAGCGTGAGATGCCTTCACCATAGAGGATGTCGAATTCGGCCTTGCGGAACGGTGGAGCCACCTTGTTCTTGACGACCTTCACCTTGACGCGACTACCCAGCACATTCTCACCATCCTTGATTTGGCTGATCTTACGGATGTCGATACGCACGGAGCTATAGAACTTCAAGGCATTTCCGCCCGTGGTGGTCTCGGGGTTACCGAACATCACGCCGATCTTCTCACGCAGCTGGTTGATGAAGATGCAGATGCAACCTGTCTTGTTGATGGTGGCGGTGAGCTTACGCATAGCCTGGCTCATCAAGCGGGCTTGGAGGCCCATCTTGCTATCGCCCATCTCGCCCTCGATCTCGCTCTTGGGCGTCAGGGCGGCCACGGAGTCAACGACGATGACGTCAATGGCGCCAGAACGAATCAGGTTCTCTGCAATTTCGAGGGCTTGCTCGCCGTAGTCGGGCTGCGAGATGAGGAGGTTCTCGATGTCAACGCCGAGTTTGGCGGCATAGAAGCGGTCGAAGGCGTGTTCCGCATCGATGAAGGCGGCGATGCCACCTTTCTTTTGTGCTTCAGCCACGACATGCAAGGCTAAAGTCGTCTTACCCGAGCTCTCGGGACCGTAGATTTCGATGATACGGCCTTTCGGCAGGCCGCCCACGCCAAGAGCATAGTCCAGGCCGATAGAGCCGGTGGAGATGCTCTCCATCTTCTCTGCCTCGGCGCCCAGACGCATGATGCTTCCCTTGCCAAAGCTCTTCTCGATGTTACCTAAAGTGGCTTCCAAAGCCTTCAGTTTCTCCTGCCTCAGTTTTGCAGCTTCTTCTTGTGTTTTTTCTGTAGTCATGATTGTGGGGGTTTTTAGATTGTTGATTGTTTATTGTTGAACTGTTTAATTGTTGTTGATTTCAAGATTTCTAATTTCAAGATTTCAAGATTATTCTGTTGTGGAACGCTTATCGCGCGATTCATTAATAAAGGGACAAAGATAGTAATTTTTGACATGGTGACGTTATTTTGGGTTATTTTTCTTGATAAGACTTGCATATTATGAAAAAGTTGTATTTTTGCAGACAGTTGGTCGCGGAAACGGATAGAAAAACAGCGGACTATCAAGACGTAAGGGACTGGCTTCGGCATGACACCCCCCGCGATAACACTTTTTCCATCGCACTTTTGATTAATCAGTTCCACCAATTCCGAAAACGGGATCTTGATTGATTGTTCTTTGTCGAATGGTTTCTTGTCCGTCATAGCATTTTCAATTTTGATGCTGCAAAGTAACGGAGTTTGTCAAGAAAAAGCCGTTGATTAAACGTTTGTAGTCGACAGTAGTCGTTTGTTGTCGTTTGCTGTCGGATATATTTCTGGTTTACAGAGTTTTCTTCAATGTCGCCGACTGCGTCTCGCAGTCGAAAAAATTGTTCTCTTTTCAATCTGCGGGACGCAGATTGCGACAATTCATCACTTCAAAAAACCATATTCATAAACCTTAGGCTCGATGCGCTTGGCCAAAAGTTTCATTTTCTCGCGCAAAGTGGTGATAAGTTCGGTGTAGGTCTCGTCTTCGCTTTTGGCGTTCATGTTGCCTTTGTCGTTGGTGCCTTGGAAATGCAGGCGGATATCGTAGAACGAAGCATCGGCTATGGCGTTGGGCTGGGCGTGGTAATAGCGCCACAAGGCAAGTCCCGCATCGTAAACGGCTCGCGCCTCGGGCGACATCCAATCGATTATTCTATTAAACGTATTTCCATTGTTTTCACACGAATTGCCATGAATTATACACGAATTTTCATCAATTCCAATTTCTGATAATTCGTGTTGAATACTATCTTGCTGGAAATCAAATAGTTTTCTTGTTGAATTTTCTGTCTTGATTCTCCCGTTGAGATAATCCGCCATAAAGGTGGATTTAAACGTCTTCTTGCAACCCACCTGTTCGCGGGTGAAGGGAATCCAATGGTTCACTGTCAGCATCTGCGTCCCCGCAGATGGCAAGACTGTTTTTCCCAACTGCGGGACGCAGTTGATGACACTGATGCGATTTTGCCCATGAAACAGCGTGAATATCAAGCAGTCCGTCTGAAACTTTACGTCTGTTTTCCAACCGTCGTTGGGATAGAGGAATTGGTCGCGGTCGTTGAGCCAAGTGGCTTCAATGCAGTGGCGAACTGCCAAGTAAACAGCAATTTCCTTGATATTCTTTGTTGTTACTACTGTACCTCTTGGATGTGGCAATTGAGATTTATCATTTATAATGAAATTGTAATTCTGATTTTGGAAGTCTGCTCCTTTTGCTGACATATAACCAATGCATTTCTCTCCTTCCCTATTTCTTGTTGTTATTATCCAATCATTTATCGACTTCCTCTCAGTTTCAACCTCAAGAAACTTCTTTTGTATCAATTCTCCTTTTTCGTTATACACATCCGAAACTGTTTCCTTAAATGGCTCTTGAATAGCACAATTCCAAATAAAGAAACCAATTGGAAACTTACCTTTTACATTATCAAAAGTATTTGCAGGCACCAAAAACGACTTTTCAAGCCGCGCTAAAAACGCGGCCCGAAATTCTTTGAAGTTTGGTGCTTGCAGAATTTTCAAAGTTGAAAATTCTGCAAGCGTGCAGCCGTTAATTTCATAAAAAATTTTTATAAAAAACTGGGCAAACAATTCTCTACCAGCAATTCCTATTTTATTTAAATACTTGGAGTAGGTTTTGTACTGCACAGCGACATCTGTTTTGTTTTCTCCTTTTCCTGTTACAGTCACCCTGCTTGCCGCCTCCGCATACGGCGGATTAATATAAACCACCAACTTCTTCCGCTTTTCGGGGTCGTTCAGAATCTCTTGCAGTTCTTCGGGGCATTTCGAGAAATCGTCGTTGAGGAAGTCGAACTGAAACACATGGTTTTCGGCCATGCTCCAGCCGTTGTCGATGCGGTCCATCATCACGTCAACGTCTTGCTTATCCAAGGTCGAGGCCCACACGCGGTCGTAGTTCGTCAAGCCGTTCAGCAAGTTACCCGTGCCGGCGCAGCAGTCCCAAATGAAATACTCGTCTTGCCAAGTCTCGCCCAACACATCGGCCAAATATTGCTGGCTCTTCTCCACCCAAATCTGGGGCGTGAAGTAAGAGCCTTTGCGTTCGCGGATGTCTTGCGGCACCAGCAAGTCGCGCCGCCCGATGATGTAGTTCCAATATTCCTCTTTGGGCGGTCGCGCATAGATGCTCCAAAACTGCTTATAGGCCTTCTGCTTGTCATTGAAGCCAACCGACGAGGTGGAAACCAGTCCCATCTCGTCAATCTTCTTGGCCAGCTCGTACTTGGTCTTGCGCAGCACCACATAAAGTGAGTCCTTCAGCGATTCCTCGTTGCTCGAAAGCAGGTCGGCAAGGAAGAAGTCGGCGGAGATGATGCCCGCTTTGTTGGCCTTGGCCCAATCCACGCTGATGGTGGGCCTCACCTTCTCGCTCCATTTCTGGAAGACGAAGGTGAAGTTATTCTTCGTGACCGAGATTTTCTCCGTTGCCTCCTTGCCCGTCTTGAAATTGAGGCGGATAAACTCCTTGAACTCCTGTGCCTGCGTTTCGTAATAAAAGAGGATGGAATTGTCCTCAAGCAAGCCCTTGCAGAGGTCGTAAAGTTGGCGGAATTCCTTGGTATCGTGATTCGAGGGTGTCACGTTCCAATTGAAGTCATTCTGGAAAAAGATGCCCTGTATTTCGTGGTACTCGATGAAGGCGAACTTCTCCGCATCGAAGGCGCCGATGTATTTGGGCGGCAGGTATTTCTCGAAGGTGCGCTCCTTGCCGATGGTGAGGATGAGTTGCACAAACGACTCGAAGATGTCGTGCGAGGTGCCTTGTTTGGCCTCCGCCCAAAGCAGCGACTTAAGGTCGTCGTTCTCAAACTCGTCAAAAATCGACGTTTGTCCTTGCTCGACGATGTTTTTGGCAATCACAAAGTCGATGTTGCCGATTTGGGTGTATTTGTAACTGTTGAAGAAGTCCTGTTGCACCGCGCTTTTCAGCGGTTCTTCTTTTAGTTTCTTGTAGTCCATGGGCTAAATTTTGGGCAAAGGTAATGAAAATAAATGCACTATTATTTGGAAAATAAGGAAAAAACGTTGTTAATACGAATATTTATACTATCTTTGCAACGTCATAATCAGACAAAAACGGCGAAATAATAAAAACTATAATATCATGGCAACAATGACGTTGAAGGAAACCCAACAGGGGACAATGAAAAAGCAACTGGAAGATATACTTTTGGCCATTTCGTGGCGTGAACTTGCAACTCGCTACTTCAAGAAATCAGGTTCATGGCTCTACCACAAACTGGACGGGGTGGATGGCAACAAGAAGCCGACGGATTTCAACACGGAGGAACGCTACCAATTGAAATGTGCATTGGTGGATTTAGCCGACCGCATTCGCCGTGCCGCCGACTCGATACAATAATCCACCGACCGATTTTTGCTGTTGGGAATTCTGACAATAAAAACATTATTCTTGTTCTAAATCGCGGTACAAGGGTTAGTTTTTTTCATTCTTCAGTGAAAAAAATGCTTCAATAGCCTTGGCTTGTTCAACATTCACATATAAATACAATCTAGGATTTTGAAGGCATAAAAAAAGAAGATTGCAGCAAAGGCAGACATAAACTCCTTTTTTAAAGTGATAGATTATCCAGAAAACAATTAGTACCACTTGGGGTCGTGTCCGGGACGATGAAATGTTCTCGTGGTGTCATCATCTATCCATGAGCGGTAACCAGGATGTTTTCGCTCTTTCCGTTTCTCGCGTATGGCTATCACGAAGGCTACTATCACTACAACGATCCAATACATTGTTTTGTCTCCATTGTTCGCTTCAAATATACAACAAATTTTGTTTCAGTTAACAAATTATTATCAGGGCTCAATAAAACAATCCAAAATAGCCATCTGCACCTCACCGTCATCCAGCTCAAAACCATAGATTTCGGCCTCGTCAGGATTCTCAAAGTAATCTTGCCATTCCTCAAATGCCTTCGAAATCGGAATGTGCCCTATGAATGGCATTTCCAAAAACTTAGATAGCATATCGTCAAATTCGATGCCGTAGCCATTGCTCAATTCACAGATCTCATCCGTTTCGGAGTTATATAGCATCATAACCACAACCTGGTTTCTCTTGATTGCCGCACGAACATCAAGCAAAAAGTCTTCTTTAGTCTTCATAATCAATCAATTGGAATAAGTTCAGAATCACTATGGGTTTCACCAGTTATCTTTATTATCTTTTTGTCCAGGACGGTGAAACGTTCTCACTGAGCCGTCATCGTCTCCAACAATAGAAAGGACAACCACAATCACAATGATCAATATGATTAAATCTCCAAATCCATTTAATACAAAAAACATGGCCAATACTCCTTTCTATTGCTTAGTTTCAAAGGTTTAACATTGAATTACGCTGCAAAAATAGAAGCCACCTGTTCCAAATCGCGGTACAAGTTCGAACTTCTTTCATTTTGATTGAAATTTTTCAACCCGCATCAAACTCGAATAACTTCTCCAACAACTCATCCACTCCTTCCACCGCCTTAGCCTTGATATGCTGGAATCCAGCCGGCAGGCCACCTTTCAAGTCCTTCGGGTCAATCAGGAACTTGGGAATCTCACTTGAGGCATAATCGACCAATCCCGCCGCTGGATAGACCACCAACGAAGTGCCGATGACCACGAAGATGTCAGCTTGTTGGACCCAATACTCTGCCAATTCCATACCGTCGACATACTCGCCAAACCATACAATATATGGCCGCAGTTGTGAACCATCGGCGGCTTTGTCACCTAATCGAATGGGGACATCAAGTGGATAGTCCTTGATGCAATTGGAGTCGAGGCGGTTGCGTGATGAGGTCACCTTGCTCAACTCGCCGTGAAGATGTAGCACCTTGCTGCTGCCCGCCCTTTCGTGAAGATTATCCACATTTTGGGTAATGATGAACACATCATATCGTTTCTCCAAGTCCGCCAAAACACGATGGGCATGGTTCGGTTCAACTTCCAATAGGTTTTTCCGACGGGCATTATAGAAATCGAGCACCGCCTGTGGGTCTTCCTCAAAACCCTCCACACTGGCCAACTTCATGGCATCATATTTTCCCCACATGCCATTGGCATCACGAAATGTAGGAATTCCGCTCTCGGCGCTAATGCCTGCGCCAGTGAAGACTACAAGTTTTTGTTTCATAATGAATTATGTTTAATCTATTTTCTGCAAAAATACACAAAATATCTTAAACATCCATGTTTCTCTTGATCTTCACAACCAGATGCACCTGTTGCTCAGGATGCGCCCTCTCGTCGATTTGGCTGATGCGGCATTCGAAGATGTTGGTGTAGTCCATATCCAGCAGCAGGGCGATGGTGTTGTTTTGGGAACGTGGGATGTAGCCGAGGCAGACTTGCTCGTCGTTCTCTTGGTCGTTGTAGCAGACCATCACCGCGTTGGGGTCGTAGCGGTTGTCGGCCTCGCGCACCAGTTCCACTTTCGTCCCGACCTTCAGTTTGTCCCAAACCTCGTCGGCTTCGTGATACATCCTTCCCGCCAGATGGCAGTCCATGAAATACTTCTTTTTTGCTTCCATAATTGTGTTGTTTTTTAGGGTTTAACATCGAATTACGAGGCAAAAATAGAAGCATGTTGTTCCAAATCACGGTACAGGTTCAAAGTTTTTTCGTTTTTTTACACGAATTTCCATGAATTGGACACAAATTTTTCAAAAATCACAATTAATGACAATTCGTGATATATTTCTGATAATTCGTGTTTTATATAACTTTTTCTTTGATAATTCATGTTTGATACATCCCCGCCGCGTCCTCATGCCACTGCCGCATTTCATCGGCCAACCATTGCGGTTCAAGCACTTTCAGCCAAGCACCTCGCGAAAGCAACTGCCCCTTGAAGTCGGTGGTGGGACGCAAATTGAGTTCAAAGTCGGCAAAGTCTTGTTGCTCATCGCATTGGAGCTCCTTTTGCGTGTGGTGCAAAGGCAAGTCGCGGAGATAGTACCGTTCCATGCCAAAAGCAGGAAGTACAACGCGCACAGGCTGGCTCCCATCGCCAATGACCACACCATAGCACTCACCGAAGAACTCCGTCGCATCAAAGTCGGGATCCATCTTGAAGGTTTCATCGATAGCGGTGATGTCTTCCATACGGTCGAACGAGAACATGGCAAAGCCGCCATTGTCGAAACGCCCCAACAGATACCACCGTTGCCGGAACAACTTGATGCAATACGGCGACAAGTTGAATGTCCGCGACTCCTTGGCTTGGTAACGCCGATACCGCACCGTGACTTTCTTGCCTTCATTCATGGCACGAAGCACCCGCTCCAGCAGCTCGCCATTGGATGGGATATTTTCAAGCACGATGCGGCGTTGCAAGCCCATGCTCTCGCTGATGAGGTTGTTCACCGTCAGCGTGGAGAGCATCCAGTTTTGCACCGAGTCCTCGTGCAACACTTCCTCGTTGCCTATGAAATAACGGTAGCCGTCTTTTCGGTCGCAGTCGATATAGATACCGAAGATGTCCTCGATGGCGTCCTTGTGGCGGTTGAAGGTGGTACGGCTCAACGGGATGCCTTCGCTCATCTCCGTCCGCAGCCATTTCTCGTTGATGTCGGCAAACGAAATCCGCTTGGCACCGTGTATGGTATTCACCAACCAGATATATTCCTTGAATAATGCAGGAGTTTTCATATTCTGTTGTTAATCTTTCAATTCAGCAAAGTCCTGAAAGGACGACCCTAATTCATCGGAGGTTTCAACCTCCGCAATAAGTACCTCAAATCCTCTTCTTCCCCCAGTCCGCCTTCCAAATATACACCAACGAAATCAAACCGATGGAGATGTTGTAGACCCACTCGGCGGTCCACACACCGGCGATGGTGGAGGTCTTCGACATCAGGAAGACATAGATGATGTAGATGATGAGGATGCCAAACTCCAAAGCCATGGCTGCCGTGGTGTTGCCCGTGCCCGAGACAGCCTCGAAGAAGGTCATGGAGAAGGCGCCCAACAAAGTGGCGGCACAAATCACATAGACCGAAGGGATGGCAGCTTGCGCCAAAGCGGTGTCGTCCGTGTAAATCTGAAGGACGAGATGCGGGATAGTTGCCACCACGGCAACCAAAACCGCGCTACACAAAAAACTGTTTTTCACCACTTTCCAAATGCTCGACATCACCTCATTGCTCTTGCCCTCGCCGATGATGCGGCTTGTCAAAGTGTTAGCGGTCGAGGCAAAGGCGATGCCCGGGATGATGAGGATCATATAGGTGCTACGGACCACAGAAGAGACACCAATGGCGGTCTCGCCCATCTTCTCAATCATGACGAAAAAGATGAACCAGGCACCAAACGAAAACAGGCGCTGTATCATGCTTGGGAAGGCCACCTTGAGAATGTCGCCCATCAAGGCAGGCTGCCACTTGTGCCAGCGAAACATGCCATATTCCTCGTGCGGTATCTTGATGTAGGTATAAATCCAGAAGAAGAAAAACGCCGTGATTTCAGCCAACAGCGAAGCCAAAGCCGCACCGCCAATGCCCATCTCAGGCAAACCCACGTTGCCGAAAATCAAAGCCCAGTCGAAAAAGATGTTGACCACGGCCATGATGATGGTCGAGAAGGTGATGACTTGGGTGCTGCTGATGCCGACAAAGAAGGAGCGGAACAGGAAGTTGAACACCACGAAAATGATGCCGAACTGCCTGAATCTCAAATATTCATTGGCCGCCAAATAGATGTTTTCGGATTCGATGATGACATGCAACAACCTATGGCTGAAGAAAAACAAGATGCCAAAAAGCAGCATGCCCAACCCCAAGACAAACAAAGCCCCATGCTGAAACACCACACCGATTTTGTTGTAGTTGCCCTCGCCAAATCGCCGTGCGATGAAGATCTGTATGCCGACGGCAAAGCCCATCGCAAGAGTGGTGAAGACGAAGTAATACAAACCCGCCATCATGGAGGCACTCAGCTCGATGGTGCCGAGGTGACCCAAGAAAGCGGTGTCGGTAAAAGTGATGATGGTCTGTGCCAGGTTGCCCAACATGATGGGGTACGCAATACGCCAGATTTCCTTGTTTGTTACAGTGGTTTTAATCATGACGCAAAATTAGGCATTTCATGAATTTGCTTCACATAAAATCTATCAAAAATCAATTTTTCGGTTTTTCAATCAATTTTCTCACTTTATTTCCAAAAATATGTATTTTTGCTCCCGACAAAAAGGAGCATAAAATAATGAAAAAAAATAGCTTACTCATCCTAATCGCACTGCTTATCAGCTTAATATATTCAGAAAGACTTCATGCCCAACTCATTGTGACAGAAGTATCTGCTCTTCAGGGTTGGAATGCGGATTCATTGGTCAGGAACGTTCTTTTGGACGATGGCGTTACTATTTCCAATGCCAGATTCAACGGCTCTGACAGGATCATTGATTGCAACAGCATCGGAATATTCGAGACTGGAGCGACACCAACCAACATAGGCATGGAATCCGGCATAATCCTGGCCTCAGGCGGGATAAGCGTCGCCGTAGGCCCAAACAACGAAGGAGGGCTAAGCGTTCCCTCAAACTGTCCAAACTATTACGATAGTGATTTAGCATCCATCGCTTCGGGACCCACGAATGACGTTGCCGTACTTGAGTTTGATTTTGTCCCATGGGATGACATCGTGTCTTTCAGTTTCGTGTTCGGCTCCGAAGAATACATGGAATTCGTTGGCACAGACTACAATGACGTTTTTGGCTTTTTCGTGGAAGGTATCAATCCGGCGGGTGGGTATTACGACCATCAGAACATGGCTTTGATACCTGGAACGACCGAGGTGGTGAGCATTAACAATGTGAACTTAAACCACAATTCAGACTACTACGTCGACAACTCTTGGGGCCCCACCATCCAATTCGACGGTTTTACCACCTTGATAGAAGTAAGTTTCAATGTAGTACCAATGTCGAATTACCATATCAAAATGGCCATTAGTGATGTGGTTGATGAAATGTATGATTCAGGCGTTTTTCTGGAAGCCCATAGCTTTAGCACCAATTTCTCCTACAGCATGATGATCGATGAATGGTATTACACAGAAATTCCAGAAAACCACTATTTCTGCGCCAATCAAGGTATAGATTTCAACACGGTGACCAACTGGAATTACGACGATGTGGTTTGGTATTTTGGTGATGGCACTTCGGCTCAAGGGGAACAAGTCACACACACCTACAGCACGGACGGTTTTTACACCGTGACCAATGTGCTTCATAACCCGCATCGGGATACGGATTCCCTTTATCTCAGCAAGGTGATAGAAGTGAGGACACCCTTGTCAGAAGAATACGCTACAGCTTGCGACAGCTATTTTTGGCAGGGAACCAACTATACGGAAAGTGGCACTTACACCCATGTCATCGAGACACCTGGTGCCTGCGACAGCACGCTGATGCTTTATTTGACCATCAATCCTATCGATACGACCTATCTCAACATCACGGCTTGTGATGAATATGAATGGTACAATACAACTTACACTGAAGCAGGGGTTTACTCCCATCTGGAGCAGAACACGGCAGGCTGCGACAGTCTGTTGATTTTGAGCCTTGATATCAGTGACAGTTATAGCTCGGAGGAAGAGGTAACCACGTGCAATGAATATTATTGGAGAGGCAACACCTATACGGAAAGCGGCACTTACACCGATTTCGTACAAGCACCAGGGGCTTGCGACAGTACCTTTGTGCTGAACCTGACCCTCGGCCACGAATCCCAAACCGACACCACTGCCTTTGCTTGCATGGCCTTCACTTGGCATGGCCACAACTATTCGCAAACCGGCGTATATTACGACACGATAGTGGATGGCACAGGATGCAATGACATCTATGTTCTTGACCTAACCATTGAGGATGACTTTAGTACCAGTTTGAATGAGACGGTGTGCGACAGCTATCCTTGGCCATCGGCTGCAGGCGGCTATCTGACCGAATCAGGCCATTATAGATTTGAAGGCCAAACTCACGATGGATGTGACAGTATCGTTGACCTGAACCTTACCGTGCATTACACCCCTAAGCCCACCGAAATCTACCCCATAGACACCACAAATAAAGCCCCACATTGGGTTGTCACCGCCACCGAATTCCAAATCAATGCATACGATTTCCAACTTTGGGACACCAACCCCAATTGTTACTGGGACACCGTTACGTGGAGTTTCGAAGAACCGTTATCATGGGTGCTTGAGCCTTTCGGTGAAAAGGGCAAACGATGCAAAATGTACGTGCTGAATCATGTGGACGACACAGTTTGGCTGAAGGCCCGCGCTTTCAACCAGTGTGTCCCTGAGGGCATTGAGCAAAGATACTGGTTCGTCTGTTCGTTTTATGGCCTTGAAGAGACAGGCACGGAGACCATTGGATTCGATGTAATCCCCAACCCGAACGATGGCCAAATGAAGCTTGTTTTCGACCATCTTACAGGCAAAGTGGATATCAAAGTGTATGACATGATGGGAAGTCTGGTCGATGATATCCAAACCTATAACGGCTCTTACACCAACGAATTGGAGTACAGTATGGAAGGTCGCGCAAAAGGAATCTACTTCTTTGTGGCTACTGGAAAAGAGGGGACTGTGACCAAGAAGGTGGTCATTCGATAGGTCTTCGCTTTTTTCACGCAGAATTCGCTGAATTAAATGAAACGCAAAGCGATGTGTAATTAGGCACGCAGAATCCGCAGAATCAAGTGAAGCGCAAAGCGACAACAAGTTAGCGTCCGGCAGGTTCAGGGTATTCTGCGTGAGGCAATCGTGTCCGGCAGGTTCAGCGAGTTCTGCAGATTCTGCGTGGAAAAAACTACTTTGTGTGAAGCGCAGCGTATGCCTTCCCCAGATGCTCCGTGATGTCGGAAGCAATCAATGCCTCCTGCCCTATCTCGTCGGCGGCGAGGTCGCCTGCGAGGCCGTGGAGATAGACGCCCAACACGGCGGCTTCCTCGGGCGAATAGCGTTGTGCCAAAAGCGAAAGGATGATGCCCGTCAGCACATCGCCGCTGCCCGCCGTGGCCATGCCAGGATTGCCCGTGGTGTTGAAGAAAATTGTACCGTTGGGCATCGCGACGGTGGTATGCGCGCCTTTCACGATGACGACGAGGCTATATTTGGTGGCCAGTTCCTTTTGCTTCTCAAGACGCTCAAACGAGGTTGAGGTCTTCCCCACCAAGCGTTCAAACTCCTTCGGATGCGGCGTCAATATCGTTTTAGCAGGCAAGAACGGCAGCCAAGTCGGGTTGTCGGAGAGGATGTTCAAGGCGTCTGCATCCATGACTAACGGCACTTGCACCTCTTGAATCAGGCGTTTCAATGCGCGGACGGTTTCCTCCGCCTTGCCCAAGCCTGGACCTACGCCCACAGCGGTATAGGCATCCAAATGTCCAAACATAGAAAAGCAGGTTTCGGAGTCATCACCGTCAATCATAGCTTCGGGGATGGCGGTCTGCAAAGGCAATTGGGCCATCTTGGGCAGGTGTACGCTCAGCAAGCCCACACCCGTGCGCAGGCAGGCTTTCGCACCAAGCAGAGCTGCGCCCGTCTTGCCTTCGGAGCCAGCAATCAACAAGGCGTGGCCGTAGGTGCCTTTGTGGGAATATTTCGTGCGGTTGTGCAGTATTGGCTTCACCATCGCCTTGACGGTCAGCAGGTTGTTGGTCTCTACCTCTTCCAAATAGCGCGGATGCAGACCGATGTCCAAGACCTCAAAGCGACCCACATACGGGTCGTTTTCGGGCAGCAGGAAAGCCAACTTGGGGTTTTGGAAGGTCAACGTGTAATCAGCCTTGAAGATGAAGCCTAAGGCACTTGGCTCGTCGGCGAAGAGACCCGAAGGTATGTCGATGGCCACGCGGATGGCCTTGCTTTGGTTGAGATAGGCAATCAAGTCGGCGATCATGCCCTGCGGCGGACGGTTGAGGCCCGAGCCGAAAATGGCATCGACCACCACGTCGTTGGCATCGACTTTCGGGAAGTCGTCCTCGGTGAGGATGTCGAACATCGGCACCTTGGTCTCGTTCACGAGGCGGTAGTAGTTCACCTCGCAGTCGTGGCTCATGCGGTCGCTGTAGCGCACCATAAACACCTGTGGCACAATTTCTTGCTCATTGAGCAGTCGGGCCACCACTAGGCCGTCGCCACCGTTGTTACCCATGCCGCAGAAAATCTTGATGGTCTTCTCGCGCGGTGTGCGACGATAGAGCCACTCAAAGACTTTGGTGGCCGCCCGTTCCATCAGGTCGACGGAATCAATGGGCTCGTTTTCTATCGTGTATTTGTCCGCTTCGCGGATTTGATTGACTGAGAGGATTTTCATAACACAATTCTCCAAACACATTAAATTAATAACAAATCTATCTGAAGTGAACTTACTATACTATCCTTTCGTTTTAATAATTCAAGAATATCATTTTTATTTATATCACCCCCTGACTTAACCCTATCATAAGTCATGACTAAATCATCACAATAGTTCTTCACTTCTGATGCAACATGTGACTCCTTGCTCAAACCAAACAGCTGTAGTTTAGACATATAAAATGACTCAACATATAACATCATAGAATATAATGCTTCTTCCTTATTACAACCTTTCATACCAAACAACAAAGTCTCTGTCATTATCTTGTCGAATTTTTCCAACTCCTTTTTTCTATACTCCACAACTAATTCACGTTCCCGATACTCTATTTCTTTTTTCAATCGAGCTTTATCTATTTCGGAATTTGCAGTCGTTAATTTAACAAACACGAAGACATTTATTATTGTAAGAATTGGCGTCATTATTCCATTAATCAAGGTGCTGAACTCTATCCATGAATCATTTGCATAAATTGCCAATAAACACAAAATCATCATCATAATAATGAATACACTCACAATTATTGAAAGGCTCTTCTTCATATCTTTTCTTTTATGATAGTGTTTTTATAACATTTAAAACATCCTTTTCATCCAAAGCAAACCATTCTCCTCTTAATCTTTTGTCTTCAAATGCTTTATGTAATGCAGATTCAATTGCCTCAGCAATAATTCTAGTTGGAAATTCTTTTGCACATAACAGTACTATTGTAGGTTTTTCACTTTGCAATGTCCTTTCCCTATATTCTGGTTTATTTGATATGCCTATTTTATGGTAACCGTTAGTTTCATCCTTCATTAGATAAACAAAGCATGATTCATCTCTTGTCTTTAATGCTTCTTTGACTTCACTCGCACTTTCGCACTTATTCTCAGCAACTTCAATATTAACTCCACATTCCGACAATGCTTTTATATATTTTCGGAAATAAAACTTAAATGTAAGGGAAGCCAAATCGTTTTCCTTTTTCAATTCAAGAGGAGCATCTCCATTCAGGAATTCACATCTAATTCCAATTAGGTTCTCTGATGCAAACAACTGAATATCCTGAGGCAGCATAGCAAAAGTAACTTGTCTAAAATCTGCATCTTCTGCAATTGCCGCTGCTTTTTTTATCTTATACTCCAAATGCCTATTGTTTTCAAAAACAAAATGAAACGAATCTCCTTTCACAAATTTATGTGTTGAAAACTCTTTTTTATCATATTGGAAAACAAATTGTTCTTTAGAATTATCCAACCTTACGAATGGAAAGCATTTGGAATTTGGTCCTTTAAACCTTAATTCAAAATCATCACGATAGTAGTCAAGATAGATAAAAAATTTCCATAGGATTTTTTTCTCTCTATTGAATACATCGTCTACTATTTCATAATTACAGTATTTGTTGATGATGTCCTCTGCCATTTCTTGAAAATCCAAGTATGATTTACATACAACAATTCTATCCTGCATGAATCTTTTGCATGGCATATAATCATATAGTATTTTTTCTAATATTGTAAAATCATATACACCCGAATCTGGTGCAAATAACTGAAACTCATTAACATAAAGATTCGTTACAAGTTCATATTGATTATATTCGGTAATTAGTATTTTCCCAATAACATCACCTTTTTGATAATACACTCCACTTTTTTTTCTAAACACTATATTATAATCCTTTGCAATTTCAATTGCATTCGAAGGTAATAGGTCTTCTAATATATATTCTTTCATTTTCCTCTGTTTTTTCAATAATGTTTGCAAAGCATTTCAATAAAGTATCTTCAAGTTTGTCTTTCGATTCAAACGACATTCTCTTTTAATTACCAAGAATTAGATTCGGTTTGATTGAATTTGCGCAAAATTACGAATAAAACCGAGATGAAAGCAACACACTCGTCAAAGATTTGGAAAAAAGTTGCAAAAATGGTATTGAAATAGTGGAAAAAAGTTGTAATTTTACACTTGCATTAAAGGAAAAAAGTCACAAAAAAGCATTGAAACACAGAAATATTTCCGTTGGCACAGAAATTGTGATTATCTTTGCGGCGAAAAAAGAAATAGAAAGGAAAACACTATGAAACGGAAAGATCCTATAGAAGAAGCTAGACGCTATGTGGAAAATGCCAAAGAAACACTTCAGGAAAAAGGTGAGTTCAACGCCGAACTGAACCGTTACGATGACGAAAAATATGTTCGCGCCGCTGGAAACTACCTATGGCTTGGTGTGCTCATGGCACTTGATGCGGTATTCCATGTGAGGGAGGATCGCCGTACTCGCGCCGATATTCGTGAC
>JAFWRA010000269.1 GCA_017508895.1 Bacteroidales bacterium | reverse complement strand
CTCATGGGCGCCATCAGCAAGCTGCTCACCGAGTTTGGCGTGGTACGTCTGTTGGAAAACTTGCTGCGCCCACTAATGAAGCCTCTCTACAACCTTCCCGGCGTTGCAGCCTTGGGCGCCATCATGACCTTCCTCAGCGACAACCCAGCCATCATCACGCTGGCACATGACAAGAACTTCAACCGTTACTTCAAGAAGTACCAACTCGTCTCACTCACCAACTTCGGCACAGCCTTTGGCATGGGCTTGGTGGTCGTGGCTTTCATGACGGGTCTTGGTTTCGGCAAGGGCGCCTTGATCGGTGTGGCCGGTGCTATCATCGGCAGCATCGTCTCCACACGACTGATGCAACGTTCCACCTTGAAGGCCTATCCCGAACTTGACGCGCCCGTCGACGAAGAGTTTGGTGGCGACGAGCAGCAAATCACCTTCAAGAGCGAAGGCAGCGTGTTCATGCGTTTTCTCAACTCGCTCTTGGACGGCGGCAAGGACGGCGTAAGCATCGGCGTGGCCATCATCCCTGGCGTGCTTTGCATCTCCACCATCGTGATGATGCTCACCTTCGGGCCTTCGGGCGAAGGCGGCGAATACATGGGCGTGGCATACGAGGGCGTGCCCGTCATCAGTTGGGCGGCCAACAAAATCAACTTCATCTTCGATTGGCTCTTTGGCTTCAAGGATGGCGCTTTGATTTCATTCCCCATGACTGCCCTCGGCGCGGTGGGTGCCGCCATTGGTTTGGTGCCTCGTTTCATCACCGAAGGCATCATCGACAACAATGCCATTGCCGTGTTCACCGCTATCGGTATGTGCTGGAGCGGTTTCCTCAGCACCCATGCCGCCATGCTTGACAGCCTCGGCTATCGCAAGCTCATCGGCAAGGCCATTGGCGCACACACCATTGGTGGTCTTTGCGCTGGCATCGCAGCCCACTGGCTGTATGTTTTGCTGGCATTGATATTCTAATGGGACAAAAAAAGTGGCGGTTGAACATTCAGCCGCCACTTTTTTTGTATACGAAAAACTTAGCCCTTCTTTCTGCCCATGCAATAAGTGAGATTGAAACGTAAGGTGTTCTCCAAAGGATTGCTACCCACAACACTATTCACAGGAATCAGATAAGAGACATCCAAGCCAAACACATTATATTTCAAAGCGGCACCAAGGGTGACATACTTACGATTGCCCTTCAGAGCTGTCTCATTGAAATAACCGGCACGCACAGCAAAGACGTTGTTATACCAGTACTCAACACCTGCACCAATGTTGATCTCGCACAATTCCTCATAGAAGGTGCCGTAATGTACATAATCTTGCTTCTCTTCACTCCATCCGTATCCAGGAGCATCGTAGAAGGATTGAATCATACCTTGTACCACGGAAACGTTGTTATTGTAACCATACAAAATCCTGTAGCTGCCATCATCATTGACCACAGGTTGTCCTGCTTCGTTTCTTTCAATAACTGGAGGTGTAGGCACCAGGAGTTTGGAGAAATCGACCATGAAGGCCAATGAATTGTACTCATCAAGTTCAAGTTTCAGACTGGTACCAGCACGCAATGTAGTCGGAATGAAGTCGCGGCGGTCTGACTGTCCGTTGTAGGTAATCTTACTACCAATGTTGTTGATGGATGCGCCCCATGCAAAGTCGGCATCCATACTGCTGAACCATTCCACTGGCTTCTTATAATACACGGAAACATCAGCAGCTACAGAAATGCCGGGACGGCCATAGTCGGTCTGGTTTTGGGTCAGGTCGGAATAGATGAAACGGCCTGCCACGGCACCCGACAGATAATCGCCGAGCATACGAGAATAGGTAGCATCAATAGCCCATTCATTGGGGCTGTATTTACCTTGTGATATGTTGTTGTTATCCCTAAACTCGATTTCACCACAACTAAAATAGCGAAGTGTTGCCGCTACCGAAGAGCGGTCATTGATTTTATACGCCCCTGCCAAATATGCAAGACGCATGTCTTTAGTCAGCTTCTGCAGCCAAGGGCTATAGCCAAGGCCGATCGAGAACTTGTCTTCCATAAATGCATACTTTGCAGCATTGTAATTCATGGAATAGACATCCGTCTCAGAGGCCACACCGCAATCGCCCATCGAACCGCCACGAGCATCAGGAGCGATAGAAACAAATGGTACAGCTGTCGTAATCACATTAGGAGAAACACTGTAATCCTGTCCAATGTAGTTGTTGTTCTGTCCATAAGATACTGCCGCAACCATCAATAGGGCGGCAACGAGAGTTTTCTTGATTTTCATATTCAAATTCCGTATTTTAATATTGCAAAGATAACGATTATTCAAATGGCTTATTGTACCGGTTCGAAAAAAAATTTCGCATCAACGTTGGATTATCATACGCTGACTGACGGTACGGAAGTATCCAGATTCATCGGTCAAGGTGAGACGATAAAGGTAAATACCTGAACGCAAGGGTGTTCCCGAATAGTCACAGCCATTCCAACGGATGGGTTCGATAGTGCCTTCCATTGCACTGACCTTACGATGCAAGTGGCGCACTGGTCGCCCCATGATATCGAAAATCTCTATATTAACTTCAAAATCACCGTCTTCACCTGTATGACTATACGTGATATAAGTCTCTTCAGAGAATGGATTGGGATAATTGAACACTTGCGACAGATACAGGTCATCATCAACGACAAACCAAAGACTGGCCTCGGAAGAATTGTCTTGAGTGTCCCAAACCTTGAGGTCAAACTCGTAAGTGCCAGGTTCAAGATCAGAAAGAGGAACAGCTATCCGCCCACGGCGGAAGTCGTTCAAGGCAGGCTCAAAACAATCGTTGAGAACGATACGATTATAGGAGGAATAATTACTATTCAAAACAATGTCACGTCCTAAGCAATAATCATAGTGATAAATGCCTTGGGCGTCATAAAGGTCGGCATAAAGTACACCCTGACGTTCCACCGACTGACCATTTACGAAATCGGGCGAGTTCCAATAGAACGAAATCGTTGGACCTTGATCGTCAGGGAAAGCTGCCGGGTCAATGCCGCCCAAAATAAGGTCATCAAACTTACCCATAGCATCCACTCCTCGAATGGAATCATAAGCATAGAAGCTGAAGCGCGGCACACCACTTTCAGGCTTGATATCCAAAGGTACTTGGAACGACACAGTAAATCTACCAGCATTCACGCTGACCTGCCCTTGATAAAGCACATCCTTATAATAATACACATTTTTGGAAGGATCGTGATCGAATACCACCTTCATTTTCGATTTTTTGTCATAGAACCTGACCCAAAGAGTTCCGTTGAATCCATTATCGAGTGTGCCCGTTTGCGTTCTGATTTCACCTTCCACCGTGACCATACTCATTGCATGGAGATTAAGGTTATCTGTTCCACCAACCAATTCGCCGTTGATTTTCTGCACAACGATATTTTCCTGCGGCATGGGGAAGCGTAGCAATGGATCGCCTACAAACAGATACCGGATGTTTTTATTGTTGATCGGATTATTCTGGTTATCATAGTTGAGCAGGTTGCTCTTTGCCCTCATAACGATATCACCATAACGAAGCGGCCGTCCTTCTTCATCACGCCGCATGAGCACATCCATAAGTGCCTTTGACTGACGAAGATTGTCGTGAGCATAGGTAGGACGGCAGGCGGTGAACAATGCCACGCAGCCGCCTCGAGGATTCAAGAACAATAATTCGCCAGCTGAGACCAGCAAAGGATTATCATATTTGGTAAACTCACAGGTAGCGGTAAAAACGAAAGGCATCCTGTCATAATTTTGCAAAGACGTAATGTCGGCATTGGTGAAGACATTGTCTTCTGTCAATCCCCTGACGCCACCATGACCTGTATAAATCACAGCCAGCACACCTTTATCCAGCGTCTGCAACAAATCGGAAGTGGCGTTAGGAATTGTCACGCCACTCGAAGTGTTGACTACGGGATAGGCTCCACAATACACCTTTTTGCCTGTGAAAGGAGGACAAATGGTATCCATCATACTCTCAAACGTCTCACTGTTTCTTACATAACCTGAATCCTTATCATCAGCGAAAAACAGCACATCCGTCTTCCATTGGCCTTGTGTAGCTGCCAAATCATCATAATGATAAATCTTTCGCAACACCGTCTCGGCTTCTTCCACTGAAGAAACAGGAATCCTACCGACGCCAATGTCAACACGGCCTCCACAGTTGGATCCTTCGTTATCATCCATCAAGGCATAATAATCGTCGGAACAGAAGCTTACCTGATTATGAGGTTCATTCATGGTTTCATAACAAGGCACGAAATCTTTTCCAGCGCCTAAAATGTCGCGGAAATCAAACGAAGACCGACCAAATAAGGTCAGATACTTAAGTCTTCCTCCACTACGTCGATAAACCATGCGGACAAAATCGCGTATACCTGTAGGCTCGGGCCGACCCGTCGAAAACTCATTGTAAATCTCATTCACATCGACAAGCACACTTGTTAACCCATCCTTTTCAGCATGATAATCCGCCAAAGCCTGTGACTGTTCCCAAAAGAGAGGTACGGTAAGAATCAGATTGTCAGCTTCGGCTATGGCATGCACATTCTGGTTGGGCAGCGACGTCCAACTTGCGACATGATACGTCTCGGAAGGCTTGAACAAAACAAATCGTTTTTCCGTCCTCTCATCAGTGGCGAACACCAAATTACCACCACTTAATACGCCATCCTGGACAACTGGCCGCAAGGGAGAGGTCACCTCCCAAAGCAGATAATCGGAATCCGTATTTTGCACCCAAACAGCACTCTTTTCATCGCCAAACTGGCTTGGCATCAAGCGGAAAAGAAAATTATCATCCGTACGTATCAGCTGACGCCAACCATACACCTCCACATAATCCAAATACATGGAAGCCAGCGGATCAAAACGCAAGCTCAAATCGAAGCTTGCACTATCAGAATCCAACATGATTTGCTTCTCGAAAGACGACAACCTTCCGTAAAAGTTCTTGCCATAATACTTCACCGACACATTATCCATGACGTGATTGTCTTTCACCCAAACATCATAATACAAATAACCGCTCATGATTCGGCCCAAAACTTGAGCATTCACAGTCAGGGCCTTGGTTTTCACCAAATTGGGGAAAACAAATGGTACAGATAGTTCTGTATTTTCAGAAGAAATACGTTCGCCGAACCAATTCTGTCCAATATTATAAGGTGAAAACAGTTCTTCCTCATGCCAAAAATAATCAGGGAATTCTGTGATAATCGTCGTAGCGTCCTCCAAGGGAAGAGAGGGCTTCTCTCCCACCCTCAGTCCATCATTGCCACTGTCAACACACATATAATAATAGGTGGTGTCGGAATAATAATTGCGCTCGCGCCGATAGGTTTTGTTGTTTCCGTCAACCAAAATCCAACGCGTTGGTTCTTGACCATAAAACAATACCAAGTCACCCTCGTCAAAACTATTATCTTCGGCACCTGTAACACAAATGGCCATCTCCGTCAGGTCATCGGGACGGGCTTCGGAATTCTTTTCAGGCAGAATCCCCGAAACATTGCCAAAAATACGTATCTGATTTGGATTCAAGCTACTTATATCAATGCCCATAGCTTGTAATGTGGCATAATCCATCTGATATACGCCTTCCCGAGTCACAGAAAGACGATGCCAAGTATGGTTGCTCAGCACCGACTGATAAGTATTCTCTTGAGCCAAGCCTACTTGAGCACAAAACATCAATAGCAAGATGCTCGACAAAACGATAATATTCCTTCTTTTCATACCTATTCTCATTTACTTAAAACTAACTTTGATACTATTGAGGCCGTTTCACCCTGATCATTAACGGCAACGATACGATAGACATAGATGCCATTTCGCAGACGTTCGCCATTTGCGCCACAACCATTCCAGTGGATAGGCGCAATGCGGGTCGAGGTGCCAGCTACGGTCTCAGATAGCGTGTTCACCCAACGGCCCATTATATCATAGATGTAGATATTCACTCTCACATTGTTACCCACCTGATTGTGATCGAATACAAAACAAGTCTCGTCCGTCACAGGATTGGGTACGTTGTAAGCGTTCTCAACGTGCATGCCACCGCTGTTAATCACGGTGAAGTTGATGGTGGCGGTGCCCGAGTTGTTATAGATATCCCAAACCTTCAAAGTCAGGGTATAATCCCCATCGGGCAGGTCTTGCATCTTGTAAGTAATGGTACCATGGCCAGGCTTGTCGATTTTGGCTGAAAAATAGTCATTGAGACAATACGCGTTGCGCGACGGTCCTGTTAGCGAAGCCATGATGTCGTGCCCGATACCAGCGCCTGTAGTATTGATACCACTCTCGTCCTCGATGTAGGCAAGCAAGATGGGGTTCTCGCTCGTCACGCCTCCGTCCACAAACAAGGTATCGTCAATGAAAAGCCGTATCTCCGGCGGATCGTTATCCTCAAAAGCATCATCATAGAAACCGCCGATGATGAACGAATCGCAATTCCCGTTTGCGTCCACCTCATAATCCGTAGCATAATAATTTATCAAGCCCTGTCCATAGCGATAGGCTATGTCTCGCGGCACAATGAAATTAATCTTGAACCTGCCGTTTACAGCTTCTGCTTTCCCATTGAATATCACACTATTCCTCAAATTGAAATGATAGACATGGTTATTGGCATCTGCCGTACCCAAGGTGGCGAGTTCCGCCGCCTTGTCATAAACCGTCACATGCACCACACCGTTAAAGCCAGTGGCCACATTACCGTCTAAATCTTTCACGACGCCTTCAATCTCAACGGGCTGCAAAGCACTGATAGTATCACGATAAAGAGGATAAGTTTGCCAAGTGGTGTCGTTGATTTGGATAGAGTCCAAATCATACCCTGGATATTGACCATTGATGCTCAACGTCTCCACCTTCCACTTCGGATAGGCCAGACGCAATGCAGGGTCGCCAAAAAAGACATAACGTTTCTCGGCATAACTTCCTTTTGTCTTTGCCATGCGATAGACGTCACCCAAGCGGTAATGCTCGCCACCATTAATACGGAACAAATTGTTATAAATACCTTTAGCAAAGTCTTGATTGTCGCCTCCCATTGTCAATCTAGATGTAGTAAACATGGCAACCATGCCGCCATAGGGATTCAGAAATGCATATTCGCCCAAGGCAGTGCGGACATGGTCATCATAACGGCTGAACTCACAAGTGCCCGTAATCATCAGCGGATACATCGGGGCATTACGCCAAGAGTCAACATCTTTCCTTTGCATGATTTTCTCCGTCGAGAGCTGCACCTCGCCGCCGTGGCCGACATAATGGAGCACCAAGGTCCCTTTCTCAATGCGGCTGTTGATAGCAGCATTCACCTCAGGGGCAATTTCACCACCTGGCGCGCTGATTTGCGGATATGCATCAAGATATATTTTGTCGACCACAACGCCATCGCCACCCACACCCGGCAACATGCTAACCAGTGTCTCAGCATTGTTCACAAAATCGCCTTCACCATCATCTGCAAAGAAGGTGACAGTATTACGCCACGGCTGCATTGTATTGGCATCTTTCACGACATAGCGTTCCACTTTGTCAACCATTTGAGAAGCCTGTTCAAGAGTAGTCACTGGAAAACGGCCAATGCCAATATCAGCCAAAGAATGTCCAATATTGCCTTCGGTTTCATCCATACAACCGAAATAATCATCCGTAACATAGGCATCCCTCATATAAAGCGAGAGCACGGCTTCATAGGAAGGAACAAAATCCACAATCCCGTCACGATTCTTGTAATCGTATGAACAATCACCCAACAGCAACAGATATTTGATTTTGCGGCCAGGACTGCTGTCAAGATAAAGCATACGGCAGAAATCACGAATGGCCGAGATATCCTTAGCGCCACAGCTGAACTCGTTATAAACCAGTTCAGGGGTAGTAATATAAATATTCAAATCCGGGTCAATTCGATTGTGAAGGGCCTTTAGTCGCTCAGCCTCCGAACTGAAATCTGCGTATGTAAGGATGACGAAATCCACATCACGTACACCGTGAAGATTCTGATTGTCAACTTTGCCAAAAGACTTTGCTGAGCAGTAAGCATTGCCGTTAAATGCCACGAACTCGTTTGAAGGATCTCCCACTACTTTGAAACTGAATAGAGAACCATTGAGTTGTCCTTTCACCTTTTTCGGAGATGTCGGGGCGGTCACATCCCACACTTGCATTTGCTGCGAAGCACCCGAAAGCTGGTATTCGTACACCTTATTATTAATAATTGCGTCGGGATTCCGGAAAAGCATTTGACCGCCAGTCATCTTCAGGCTGCGCCATGCGTTAACGAGAATATAATCAACATAGCCTTCTGAAGTGGAACTTGCACCCAAGGCATCATGTTTCAAAGTGATGCGAATCGTTTCGTTCGACGGATGTGCAGTGACCCATCCACCCACTTCATAACCATAAGGGTGCTGTGTTGAACTGGTGGTTGCAGCGACGAGATAAGTAGCTTTCTTCACATTGTCGACCATCACTTCAAAGTTAGCGGGCTTGAAGTTGCGGCCCGCCAATGCCGTCTTAACCCAACATGGTTTAGTTGTAATCACATTGCTGAATGTGAAATTATAATTCTTGGTCGAGGTAAGATCCATCCTGTCACAGTAATAAGTGCGACCCGAATGGTTCAAATTATAATCATCTTTTTCATACACCTGATAGTCAATAAACTGATTGACAGTAGCCTCAACCGAACCTGAAGGCACTCCCGCCTCACTAATACGCTTACCTGCGCCCAAACCCAAAACGACAAAAGCATAGGCATAATCATCGTAAGGATTTTGTTCATGGACATAAGCCGTCCTTTCCGTGTCACGCTTCCAACAAACCGGGCCACGACCATAAAACAGAATATAATCTCCGTTATCGAACCTGCCATCAGCCTCTCCTGAAACAAAGATGGGAATCTCCACCAAGTCATCAGGGCGAGAAGCAGCATTCAGTTCAGGCAATACTCCACCACCGTTATGGTAAATGCGAATTTGACGCGGGTCAACTGATGAAACATCAATTCCTAAGTCCGTCAAGTCGGAAGCAGTCAATTTGTATATTCCAGTTTCGTGAAGACCTATTTTATACCATGACCCATTCGACATAGCCGAAGATGTCTTAAAGCCAGGATTATTTTTCTGAGTTCCAAATTCGGGAACCAATGTCACAGAAAGTGTGGCGGAAAGTAACTTCTCGTATTGGGCTCCCAACTGACGGAACGGAACAATACGCACCGAAAGAAAAGACTCGTTACGAGAACGAATCGGCAAAACCTCCATCTCAAAATTAGAGCCATAAGAATAATTTCTGGCAATCTGCATCTCTTCATCAGAAAGAGCGGCCGTCTTCACATTCAGGCATTTCACTTCTGCTTTTACCGCATCGTCATAAATAGGAAACGACTGGGAAAAAATCGGCATGGGACTTTCATATTCCCCTGATTCAAGGCCGATATATAGTATTGTGTCGTTAGCATAATGCTCCTCAACCACTCCTTTCCATTGCAATCGAATCGAATAGTCCGTTTTCACCTGTCCGAAGAAAACCGCAGGAGCCAAAAAAGTAAACAAAAGCAGAAATAATAGCGATACGATATGAGTTTTATTATGCATAATTCGTCAAATTAAACCACTAATTATTTATCATTCAATATATTATAAACAAAACAACAACAGACTTCTTCTTAATTAATTAGGGAACGAAAATACTACTTTTTTATTGCAGTGGATCAATAATTGCGGAGAAAAAAGTTTTTTTCTCAAAAATGGTGAGCAATTCAAAAAAAGTCCCTAAATTTGCCTGATTTTTTTGAAAAATTTCGAGACGCGTACAATAAAAGCATCTCAATCGAGTTTAAAGATAACAAATTTGAATGAAAATGTATAGAAAACAAGGATTCAAAACAATTGCCATCATCGTTTTGGCTGGGCTGCTAACCGTTTCATGCTCCAAGAAGTCCTCACGCACAACAGGTTGGGCTTATAACGATGCCAACAATGGCGGCTTTGAAGTTACAGAAATCAACGACCAGGAAATCGGTCCCGGTCTGATTGCCATCGAAGGCGGTACTTTTGTCATGGGCGCCACGACCGACAATTTGACCTATTCGTGGGACAACTCACCACGTAAGGTGACCGTGCCTTCTTTCCTCATGGATCGCACTGAAGTCAGCAATGTAGACTACCGCGAGTACATCTACTGGCTGAACCGTGTCTATGGTCAAAACTACCCTCAAGTAGTACGTAACGCTGCACCCGACACTTTGGTATGGCGTGACCGTTTGTCGTACAACGAACCCATGGTTGAAATTTATTTCCGCCATCCTTCATACAATGACTATCCAGTAGTAGGTGTGACCTGGGTACAGGCTAATGACTACTGCGCATGGCGTACCGACCGTGTCAATGAGTTGATGCTCGTTGAAGCGGGCATCCTTGATTGGGATCCGACTCAACAAGATGAGGAAAACTTCAACACTGATGCATATCTGGCTGGACAATACACGGGTAAAGTTAAGAACGGCAAGAAAGACCTTTCAAAAGGCGGCGATGGTGTTCGTAACGTTAGAATGGACGATGGTATTTTGTTGCCTTCCTACCGTCTGCCCACGGAAGCCGAATGGGAATACGCAGCTGTTGGCCTGGTGGGTAACACCTCCAACGAAATCGTCAGCGAACGCAAGGTTTATCCTTGGAACGGCGACGGCCTTCGCACCGACAACAAGAGATATATGGGTAGCTTCATGGCCAACTTCAAGAGAGGCCCTGGTGACTACATGGGTGTTGCCGGCAATCTGAACGACGGCGCCGCCCTGCCAGCCCCTGTTGGTTCCTATTGGCCCAATGACTACGGCTTGTACAACATGGCTGGCAATGTCTCCGAATGGTGCCAAGACGTCTATCGTCCCCTCTCCTTCGAAGATGTGGCCGACTATAGTCCTTTCCGTGGTAACGTGTTTACCCGCAAGGCCGTTGACGACGAAGGCTTCCTGCTGCAGAAAGACTCCCTCGGCCGTATCCGCAGAGAGCCCATCCCTCAGGAAGAAGCAGCCAAGCGTCAGAACTACCGTACGAGCTTCAACTCCAACTACGATGACGGTGACTATATGTCAGCCATCCGCAACCGCTGGAGCGATCCTCAAGACGACCAAAGCGTGTTCACAAAAGAGATGTATGAAGCTGCCACTAACGACACCCCTGGTACGACACTTATCAGCGATGAATCAAGAGTGTACAAAGGCGGCTCTTGGGCCGATGGTCCCTACTACCTGAGTCCCGGCACCCGCCGATACCTCAATCAAAACCAATCTGCTTCCACCATCGGTTTCCGTTGCGCCATGAACAAGGTAGGCAGTTCCTTTGCAAAGTAAGTAATAGATTCTTTTTCATGATAGTTTTGAAGCCGTTTGATCCGTCAGGCGGCTTCTTTCATTAAAGCCAAAGCTCATGAATCCAATTGAAACGATATACCAGCACTACCTCAAAGCCCATAAAGTCTCTACCGACAGTCGAAAGATTGAGCAAGACGCTGTCTTCTTCGCTTTGAAAGGCGAGAACTTTGATGCCAACGACTTCGCCCTACAAGTAGCCGAGCAAGGTGTGGCCAGTCTCGTCGTTGCCGACCGTAAAGACCTACCTCGGCATGAACGCATTTTGATTGTGGATGACACGCTGAAGACCTTGCAGGATTTAGCTGCCTACCACCGTTCGCAGAGCAAGGCCACAGTGCTCAGCATCACCGGCACCAATGGCAAGACAACCACTAAAGAACTCGTTTCGGCAGTGCTGGCCAAGAAATACAACATCATCCACACGATGGGCAACCTCAACAACCATATCGGTGTGCCACTCACCCTACTGAGCATCAAGCCTGAGACCGAGATTGCCGTCGTGGAAATGGGCGCCAACCACCCTGGGGAAATCGACTTTCTCTGCAAAATCGCAGACCCCGATTATGGCCTCATCACCAACATCGGCAAGGCACATTTGGAAGGATTTGGCAGCTTTGAAGGTGTCATCAAGACCAAGGCCGAACTCTATAGGCATATCAAAGCCAACGGAAAGGCTGTATTCGTCAACCAAGGCAATCCGCTGCTTTGGGAGCAATCAGAGGGGCAAGAACGTATCAGCTATGGCAGACATTGCGCTGCCTTTTGCCCTGTCGCCCCTGCTGCCTGCAACCCATATTTGAGCGTCGGCTGGAGGGAGCACCTCATCCAGACCCATCTCGTGGGAAGTTACAACTTCGAGAATGTGGCCGCTGCCATCTGCGTGGGGCAATATTTCGGCGTGGATGAGAACGATATCATCGATGCTTTGGAAGCCTACATGCCCACCAACAGTCGATCGCAGGTGATTGAAACCAACAAGAACCGCATCATCATGGATGCTTACAACGCCAATCCCACTTCCATGCGTGCCGCATTGATTAACTTCGCTAGCATCTGTGGAGAGGAACACCTATTAATATTAGGTGACATGCGAGAGTTGGGAATAGCCTCAGAGGAAGAGCACCGCAACATCCTCGAGTTGATGAAAGAACTGAAATTCAAGGAGGCCTTGTTGGTCGGGTCGAACTTCAGCACTTACAACGAGAATCCTAATTGGAAGACCTTTGCAAAGGTAGAAGACTTGTGTCAATATCTTGAGGGTCAGCCCCTCAACGGAAAGACGATACTCGTCAAAGGCTCTAATAGCATACAACTGGGAAAGGTGTTACCATTGCTTTGATAATTTAAAATACAAAATTTAAAATTACGCAAAGCGAACCAAATCTTCAATCTTTAAATCTTTAGATTTTGAATTCTTACATCTCCATAGGATTAATGTCGGGCAGCTCGCTGGACGGGCTAGACCTCGCTCTTGTACACTTCCAAGAAGAGAACGACAAGTACAGCTTCCAAATCTTGCAAGCCGAGACCCTACCCTATCCCGAATACTGGACCGAGCAACTCTCCGAGGCCTTCCACAAGCAACCCGAGGAGTTGGTGCAGCTGGACAAGGACTATGGCAAATACCTTGGCGAACAAGTGCTGGCCTTTGCCCAAAAGCACAGTGCCACACCCGACTTCGTAGCCTCGCACGGACACACCATCTTCCACAGACCCGAAGAGCACTACACCCTACAAATCGGTGATGGACAAGAACTGGCCAAAGCATGTGGCTTCACAGTCATCAACGACTTCCGCAGCGAGGACGTTAGCAAGGGCGGGCAGGGCGCACCGCTCGTTCCCATTGGTGACAAGCTGCTTTTTGGCGACTACGCGATTTGTCTCAACATCGGTGGCATCGCCAACCTCTCCTACGACGAGGATGGCAAACGCATCGCCTACGACCTTTGCATCGCCAACCAGGCCTTGAACTATCTCGCCAACATGAATGGCTTTGATTACGACCGTGACGGTGAGTTGGCACGCAGTGGCAAGGTGGACATCACGCTTTTGAAGCGGCTGAACAAACATCCTTTCTATGGACAGCTACCACCCAAGTCTTTGGGAAGAGAGTTCTTTGAAACCTATCAAAAAGAACTTTTGAAAGACCTCCAAGTGCCCGACATGCTGGCCACCTTCGTTGAGCATATAGCATTGCAAATTGCTCTGCCCATCAGCTTCCTGCCCAAAGGAAAGATCCTCTGCACTGGAGGTGGCGCAAGGAACAAGTTCCTCATTGAGCGCCTGCAAGCCCGCACCAAACATGAGGTGGTCATGCCCGAAAAGCAAATCATCGACTACAAGGAGGCTTTGGTCTTTGCTTTCCTCGGACTGCTGCGTTTGGAAGGAAAGACCAATGTCTTGGCTTCTGTGACTGGCGCTGAAAGTGACAGTTGTAGCGGGAACATTTGGAAATCTAACGGATAATTGTTATTTTTGCGGTGATTAAAGATCGGAAAACGTGTTCAAGAAAATCCTTAATACCTTTGGAACCAAGATACTGGCGGCAGTCCTCAACTTCGCCATCGCCATTATCATCTCCCAAACGATGGGCGATACGGGCAAAGGTACGCAGGCGCTTCTCTTGACCACCATTTCCTTCATCCTTATCTTCTCCGACATCATCTGTGGCGCGAGCATCATCTACCTCGCCCCACGCCATTCGTTCAAGAAGATACTTGTGGCTTCCACGGTTTGGGCAGCACTCATCGCGGTGATTATGGGCTTCGCCATCTGGCTGTTCTATCCCAAGCTGTCGCCTGACTTGGTCGCCCATGTGGCCATCTTGTCATTCATCTCCTCGCTCAGCAACATCAACTTCCGCTTCCTGGTCGGCAAGGAGGAAATCAAGAAAGCCAACTACAACACATTGCTCCAACCCGTGCTTTTGGCCTTGACCTTGGTCATCTATTATATCTTGTTGAAACGAACCGACATTTACGGCTACGTCATCGGGCTGTATGCCGCCTACGGAGGTACGTTCCTCCTAGGCATTTGGATGCTGCGCAAGGAATATGCTAACCTAAGTCAAGACAGGGACAAAGACTATAAACCTGTCCTGAAAGACCTCTTCAAATACGGTTTCCTCAACCAGACGGGTCACTTCGTGCAGTTCTTCAACCTGCGCTTGAGTTATTATCTGCTCGACAGATACATCAACGTAGGGCGCGTAGGCGTGTTCTCCAACGCCCTTTCGCTCGCAGAAGCCATCTGGATCATTAGCAATAGCATCGCCCTCGTGCAATATGCACGTATCGCCAATGCTGACGACCGCACCTATGCGCAGAAGCTCACCCTCGACTTGAGCAAGATTTGTTTGCTTGTCTCTGCCTTGGCCGTCGTGGTGTTGTGCTTATTACCGTCCCAGGTTTACACTTTTATTTTCGGTCCAGAGTTCAGCGAAATGGCTAAACTAATCCACATCCTCGCACCAGGCATCCTGCTCTACTGCATTTTCCTCATCCTCGGACACTATTACTCAGGCACCGGACGTTATCAGATGAACACCTTCGCGGCACTCTGCGGGCTGGTCGTCACTTTCGTATGTGGCTTTACACTGATACCCAAGTATGACGTCACAGGTGCAGCCATCACCTCGGCGGTGTCGTATACTATCAATGCTGTGTTCCTGTTCGTGTTCTTCGTCAAAGAGTCGCACTTCAAAGGACGCGACTTCCTGTTGACAAAGAGCGAGATACAGAACTACATCGCCGAGCTGAAACAACAATTCTTGAAACAACCTACCGAAAATGAATAAACTCCATAAATTCACCAAAGCCCTTGGGCGTATCATCAGGCATCCTTACCTGCTCAACCTCGTCCTTCAAGATGAAGACAGCAACAAGGAAGACGTCATCCGAAAATATGGTCTCGCCGACGGCCTGCCCGTCATCGAAATCAACGAATTGTTCCCCAACTTCCACGAAATCGCAAGGCCTTACGCCTATCTTTCGGGTGCCACCATGCCCATCGACATTGCCTTGCTGCGCGCCTTGGCGAAACGCTATGCGGTGAAAGACTACTTTGAAATCGGCACATGGCGCGGCGAGAGCGCGGCCAATCTGGCTGATGTAGCCGAACACTGTGTCACCTTCAACCTGCCAAAGGAAGACATCGTCAAGCTGACCAATAATCAATTATACGCCGACCTGCATAGCTTCTTCAGCAAGGATTTAAGCAATGTAGAACAGCTTTACGGCGACTCCCAGACTTTTGACTTCGGCTCTCATTTTGGCAAGTACGACATGGTCTTCGTCGATGGCGACCACCATTACGAGAGCGTGAAGAAAGACACCGAGTCCGCCTTCAAACTACTGAAAAGTGAACGTAGCATCATCGTTTGGCACGACTACGGCCTCGACCCCGAAACCATCCGCTGGGATGTGATGGGCGCCATCTTGGATGGTGCACCGGCAGAGAAGCGTAAACATATCTATCATATCTCAAATACTCTGTGTGCTGTTTATCTGCCTGAAAATTTGCCCACTCACAAGCTTGTGCCGTATGAGATACCGCATAAGTACTTTGAGATTGACATCAAAACGCATAGAATCGAATAACCAATACGGCTACCCCAGTGTGACAGCCCTACAACTGAACAACCGATGAACATCCTGCACCTACTGAGTTGGTTCCCCACCCCCGACGACCCCACTTTGGGCAACTTCTGCGTCCGCATGATTGACGCGTTGCCTGAGGAATGCCATTCCGTCATTCTCTCTGTCTGCGACGGCAAGGACATGACAAAATCGTTCGAGGTCAAGGAGATTCCTGGGGCGCACCACACCCATGTGCAGATATATATCCGTCCACCAAAGATTAACACCATTCGCAAACTGAAGATGCTGCGGATGTACCAATACGGATTGAAATACATCAAGCAACATTTTTTCAAGCCCGACTTGATACACCTGCACGTCACCTACCCTCTTGGACAAGTGGCCTTGCTTTGGAAGAAACTTTTTGGCTATAGATACGTTCTCACCGAACACTGGACCATTTACCAGCCGCAGAACAAGGACGTTTTGGTCGGTATGCTGAAGCACAAAATCGTCAAAATCGCCAACAATGCCGAGCTTATCATGCCTGTCAGTCTCGATTTGCAGCGTTGCATGGAAGGGCATGGTGTGAATAACCGATTTCAGGTGATTTACAATTTAGTAAACACGGATATGTTTAAGCTTGGACAGCCGTGCATAGATTCCCCCCATCACACAGGCCTCTGCAGGAATGACATGCAATGCAGGAAAAAGCGAATGCTCCATATTTCGACTTTGCGCGACGAGGCCAAGAACTTCAGTGGCATCCTGCGCACTATTGAAAGATTAAGACATCAGCGCGACGATTTCGAATTGCACGTCATCCATGACTATGATGCTCCAGAGTTCAAAACTTTTGTAAAAGAGCATCATCTTGAAGATTGTGTCATCTTCCACGGCAAAAAGACCTCTGCTGAGGTGGCACAAGCCTACCAAAAAGCAGACTTCTTCGTGTTATTCTCCAACTTCGAAAACCTACCCTGCGTCATTGTGGAAGCCTTTGCCAGCGGTGTACCTGTATTGAGCACTTCCGTCGGAGGCATTGCCGAAATCCTTTCACCTGAGAGAGGCATCCTCATCCCCCAAGGAAACGAAGACGCTTTGTTGCAAGGCATGATCCAAATGCTCGGCCATTCATCAGAATACGACCGCCAAGCAATTCGCGACTATGCCATAAAAACATTTGCTGCCCAAAACATTGGACAACAAATCTTTGAGGAATACAAAAAGGTAATGGGAGAAGCTTAGTCTTCGTTCCCGACAGCATTCTTCATGATGCCTATCTTGGAACTTTCCACAAAATCCAAAATGAAATCTCGGTCTTCCGAAATAGGAAGGTTCTCGCGTATGTATTGCACCGCCTGAGTGACGTTCATTCCGACGCTGTAAATAACACGATACACATCTTGGATGGCATTGATACGCTCTCGGGAAAATCCGCGGCGCATCAAACCGATGGAATTGACTCCTGCATAACACACCGGGTGGCCAGTACTTGTCTTCACAAAAGGTGGGATATCCTTATTCACCATAGCGCCGCCGCAAATCATCACATGAGCACCGATACGGCTAAATTGACTTACAGCAGCCAATCCACCAAAAATAGCCCAATCATCTACCGTGATATGACCCGCAAGTGTGGCGGCATTGGCCATAATAACATGGTCGCCAAGGTAGCAGTCGTGCGCTACATGAGTGAAAGCCATCAAAAGGCAGTCCCTACCCACCACGGTCTTCCCTGAAGCGGCCGTGCCTTTGTTGACCGTCGCCGACTCGCGCACCATGGTGCCATCACCGATATAGCAATAGGTGGTCTCACCTTTGTATTTCAAGTCTTGGGGAATAGCTGAGATGACTGCACCAGGAAAGATTTTGCAGTTCTTCCCAATACGGGCTCCGTCCATGATGGTGGCATTAGGTCCGATCCAAGTACCGCTACCGATCTCCACATCTTCACCAATCCATGCAAAAGCCTCAATTTTCACGTCTTCCGCGATACGGGCATTTGGGTGAATATAGGCTAAAGGTTGGTTCATGTTTAATATAATAAGGTGTGTTTGATTTTTCTTGCAAAAGCTGTGTTGGAGAAATGGCCAGGTTTCACGGCAGTCACCTTACCCTTAATTGGACGACCAACTAAGCTTAAGTCGCCAATGACATCCAATAGCTTGTGGCGAGCCGGTTCATTGTCAAAATAAAGCTCAACATTATTCAAGATACCACACTCCTTGACCACAACCTTAGGTTTCTTGAAGAATGCAGCAATATGGTCTAGCTCTTCTGCAGAGACGTTGCGGTTAACGAACACGATAGCATTGGTCAGGTCGCCACCTTTGATAAGGTTACGGCTAATAAGCGTCTCCAACTCATGAAGAAAAACAAATGTACGGCAAGGTGCAATCTCGTTTTCAAAATCCTTGAGATTGTGCAATGATGCGTGTTGTTCATCAAGCACTCGGGTATTGTATTTCACCTTTACGTCAATTTGGAAAGAATCGGCAGGCTCAATTTTCAATTCGATGCCTAAGACTTCATTCTTATAGGAAATCGGTTCCTCAATAACGAGATAATTGCGAGGGGCATTTTGCTCAACGATGCCCGCCTTATGGATAGCCTCAACAAAATACTTGCCACTGCCATCCATGATAGGAGTCTCTTCCACATCGATGTCAATCAACACGTTATCGATACCCATACCACGCAAAGATGCCAACACATGTTCAACTGTATATATTTTTACTCCGCCTTTACCAAGCGTGGTACCACGGGCGGTATCAATGACATTATCGACATCAGCTTCGATGATAGGTTGGTTCTCTAAATCAATTCTACGAAAACGAATTCCAGAATTTATGGGAGCCGGGTTGAAGGTGAGGGTGCCGCACTGACGTGTGTGGAGGCCTGCTCCTTTGACACTGACTCTATTTTTGAGCGTACATTGTTTCTCCATAAAAAATCAAATACGTGGATATCTTTTCCACAAAAAACGTGCAAAGATAGGAATTATTCTATCATCTCCAAAAAAAAACCTCCAACAGCATTCACTTTCCCTCTTTTTGGCTTCTCAAATCAGCCAATTCCTTTTCAAGTCTTTCCAATTTCCGAGCCATCTCGTCAATATGGCGGAAGCGGGCATTTGAAACTAAATACTGGCGTAAGGGCTGTATAGGCGTGCCCATAAACTCCTTATTTTCCTCCCTGATGCTACCCATGATTCCGCTTTGTCCGCCAAACTTTGAACCGTCGGCGATGTTTATATGACCAACAAAGCCGGACTGTCCGCCTACCACACAATTTTTTCCAAGATGTGTCGATCCGCTCACGCCCACTTGGGCTGCCAAAGCAGAGTTTTCGCCAACCTCAACATTATGAGCGAGATGAACCAGATTATCGAGTTTCACACCTTTATGAACGCGCGTTGAACCCATCGTGGAGCGGTCGATGGTTGTATTGGCTCCAATTTCCACGTTGTCCTCGACGACCACGTTGCCCACTTGAGGGATCTTCTCGTAATGGCCATCCGGCTGAGGCGCAAAGCCAAAACCATCGGCGCCAAGTACTGCACCAGCGTGAAGGATACAATTCTTTCCAATAACTGTATTCCTATATAATTTCACGCCTGGATAAAGCACTGTATTATCGCCGATGATGCAGCCATCACCAATATACACTTGGGGATAAAGTTTCACATTGTTCCCGATTTTGGCGTTCTCGCCCACAAAGACAAATTCACCAAGATACAGATTCTCACCGCATTGAGCAGACTTTGAAATAAAAGCCAAAGACGAAACGCCTTGCTTGTTTTGCGTCATTTGGTCGTAGAACGCAAGCAATTTGGCAAAGCAGGCGTAAGCATCAGGCACACGAATCAGGGTGGCTTGAATGGGAGCCGTCGCCTCGAAATCATCGTTCACGATGACAATACTCGACTGTGTTTCATAGATATAGTGCGTGTATTTCGGGTTCGCCAAAAAACTAATCATTCCTGGCGCACCTTCTTCGATTTTGGCCACGTTCCAGACTTCGACATTGGGATTGCCTTCCACCTTGCCTTCAAGGATTCCGGCGATTTGGGTAGCGGAAAATTTCATTGCTCTAGTTTTTGTAACTGAACGAAAATAACTGCTTTTTATTACAGCAAACGTTCAAAATCACGCTTCAAGACGGCGACGGCCTGCTCCACCATGGGATTAGGCAAAGCCACAAGGCTCTGCGCCAAGATGGACACATCCTCTTCGTCCTTCAGTTGCTCGAAAGTCGTATTGATTTGATTGACAAGTTCTTCTTTGGCATTAACGACTGCAATCCAAGTGGAATTGGAAACATACAACTGCTGGGCAAGGTTATGTTCAAACTCTTCGCGCACATTTTGCAGGAGTATGAGATGAAAGGTCCCTTTTTCCATGCCAGGGGTATAGACGCGCTTCACCAGTTGAGGCAACTGAACACGCTCAAGATAGAGCAAAAAACGTTCATATGCCTGCACCTTGAGTGGCATGATGATTTTGAGGGCTTGCACCTTCAATTCCATTTTGCCGCTATTGCGCAATTCCGTGTCTTTCATCTTCGACAAGCGAAGCAAAACAACCACAGCCGCGACCATCAGCAGGAGACCTGCGGACACTAAGGCTATGATAATAATCCAATTGTTCATTGTTCGTTATAATTTGCGGCAAAGATAAGGATTATTTTGGAATTCCAACAATTTACCATATCTGCATTTAACAAGCCTTACACGGCGGATAGTATTGTTGTTTTATAGAACCATGTAAGTTCGATTTCAAAAATGACATTCGCTCGCGGAACATGGTAGGAGCAGCGCTTATAATGTTCAATTGCCGATTTGTCGTAAGTTTTACACTTGCTGCTATTAGGCTACGTTCGCCCCCTTCTATAAACCAGGCATATGTCTGTCAAAAATAGAAAAAAAAACCTAACTCGTTGATTTTCAGAGTTAGGGTTTCTTTATTTTACCGTGCCCCGAACAGGGGTACTATGTTAAACATCATTTGATTTTCGTTGGAAAGTTTCATCACTTTTTGTTTTTTGTAGTTCATTGATTTTCCGATATTTATGCGTTTAGTGCGTTATTTAGATTGATAATAAATTTCCATCAGTGTGCAATTTTTCGGGGGTCGGTTGACACGCGGTTGACACGGATTTTGTATCTTTGCATTGCCTTTT
>JAFWRA010000268.1 GCA_017508895.1 Bacteroidales bacterium | reverse complement strand
GCGGGATAGTTGGCCATCGAATAGGCACGGATGGTGGGTTCAGTGTTGACGCATCGCAAGTCAAACATCTTGAATTTCTCCCACGAAGGCATGTATTCCTCCCCTATCAGTTCCTTGTCGAAGTCGGCATATTTGATGTCGAACTTCGGTATCTTGATTTGTGCGTATGAGCCAGGCACGAAGTCCATGTGCTCACCGGAGGGCAGCTGCACCTTGAACTCCTTGATAAAAGTGGCCACGTTGCGGTTGCTAACCACTGTGCATTCATATTCCTTCACGTTCAGAATCGACTGCGGCACCACGATTTTCAGGTTTTCCTTCACCTTCACCTGGCACCCCAAGCGCCAGTGGTCCTGAATCTGCTTGCGGGTGAAGAATCCAACTTCGGTGGGCAAAATCGTTCCGCCGCCTTCCACCACACGGCATTTGCACTGGCCGCACGAGCCTTTGCCTCCACAAGCAGAAGGCAGATACACTTTCTGTTCGGCCAGCGTGGCAATCAACGTGTTGCCCGTCGGTACGGTCAGCACCTTGTCGTCGTTGATGGTGATTTTCACTTCCCCTTTGGGCATGAGTTTGTTGCGCACCCAAAGCAACAGGGCAACAAGCAGCAAGACGATGCTTAAAAAAACAATAATGCTAAGTAATATATTGGTTGTAAAATCCATAATATCAAATTTTTATACCCATAAAGGCCATGAAAGCGATACCCATCAAGCCAGTGATGATAAATGAAATGCCTACACCCTGCAGACCTTTGGGAACTTTGGAATAGCGCAATTTCTCGCGGATGGCGGCGATAGCCACAATGGCCAGCAGCCAGCCAATGCCTGAGCCGAGACCGAACACGGCGGCCTCACCCACGTTGCTGAAGTTGCGCTCCTGCATGAAGAGCGAGCAACCCAAGATGGCACAGTTCACCGCAATCAGCGGTAGGAAAATGCCCAAGGCGGAATAGAGCGACGGCGTGAAGGTCTCAATCACCATCTCCAGAATCTGCACGATGGCAGCGATGATGGCGATGAAGAGGATATAGGTCAGGAAGCTCAAATCGACAGAAGCCAATTTTGGGCTAATCCACGACAAGGCACCAGGCAAAAGTAGATATTTGTTGATCAGATAGTTGACTGGAACGGTAACGACCAACACAAAAGTCACGGCCAAACCCAAACCGGCACTGGTCTTGACGGTCTTCGACACGGCAAGATAAGAGCACATGCCTAAGAAATAGGCAAAGATCATGTTGTCGACGAAGACGGATTTGATAAATAGTCTGAAAAATTCCATAGCCGTTTAGTTTTGGTTGTTCTCTTGCATTTCGGGGTTACGGGTGCGCTGAATCCAGATGATGACACCCACTACAATAAGCGCCATCGGTGGCAAAATCATGAGTCCATTGTTTTGATAACCAGCCTCGTAAAACGACTGTGGGATAACCTGGTAACCAAGCAAGGTTCCTGAGCCAAAGAGTTCACGGAAGAAGGCTACGATGACAAGTATCAAGCTATAACCCAATCCGTTGCCCAAGCCGTCCAAGAACGACTCCCCAGGCCCATGCGACAAGGCAAAAGCCTCCAAGCGCCCCATGATAATGCAATTGGTGATGATAAGACCCACATAAACAGACAGCTGCTTGCTTACATCGTAGGCAAAGGCCTTCAAGAATTGGTCGATCAAGATGACCAAGGTGGCCACAACAACAAGTTGCACGATGATACGGATGCGGTTAGGGATGCCCTTTCGCAGCAGCGAGATGATGAAGTTCGACAGGGCTGTCACCACGGTCACAGAGGTACCCATCACCAAGGCAGGCTTGAGTTGGGCGGTCACGGCTAGGCAAGAGCAGATACCCAGCACCAACACAGTGACGGGATTAGTCTTGCGCAGAGGTTCTATAATGAGTTTCTTCAAGTTAGACATAATTATTCTCCTCGCTCTGCAATTCTCGTTAAATACGCCGAATATTTCTCCAAAGTATTGTCAATCATTTCTTTAACTCCATTCGAAGTCTTGGTTGCTCCAGTGATGGCATCGAATTGAATAGGAACGATGTTTCCATTTTCAAGTATCTGTTTGCCAGAGAATTGACCCTGGAATTTCTCGGTTGTGATTTCACCACCCAAACCTGGGGTTTCCGACTTGTGGTCGAAGTTGGCACCCAAGATGGTCTTTCCATCGGCAGCAATGGCGAGATAGCCCCAAATGGAACCCCAAAGTCCGTTGCCCTGCATGGGAATGACGCTGATTTGCCGATCGATGACAAATAAAGGAAGGGTGCCGTCGTCAGAGATATTGCCGCTCTCATCCAAAAGGAATGAACCTGTGCAATGCTTCTCGAAAAGCAAGGGCGCGTTTTTGGCATTCACGTTGGGGATGCCCGCCGCCGTAAGAATGCTGATGCGTTTCTCGTTCTTCTTGTTGCGGTCTTGGAAGGGCTGCAGCCACAAGGCCGTTACCGTGAGCAACACCGCCACGATAACGATTAAAATAGTGGCGTACAAGAAGATATATCGATTGCTATTGACATCTTTCTTCATGACTTAACGGTTTTTGAGAGTTTTAAAGCACGATGTTGGCGCATTTTGATGTTCCTGGCCACCACGCAGT
>JAFWRA010000267.1 GCA_017508895.1 Bacteroidales bacterium | reverse complement strand
TCTTCAGGCAAAGAAAAGCCGTCGTCGATTCCTTCTGGGTACATCATATCCCAAATTGCTTCTTCATGAGTTTTCCGTCGAGTAGATGGAACATCGAATGTACTCGTATCTACTTCAGCTTCTTGTTCTCGCATCATTCTATCTTGCAATTTAGAAAGATATTCTTGCAGCCAATCTGCCTTGTAAATTTCTTTCAGATGTGACAAATCAGAAATACGTTCATTTACATAAGCTTCAGCGCAAGCAGACGCAACTGAGAATAAGGCGATGTCGTCTTTTACCCCTTGTTTTACCGCAAAGTCGCACACCTCTGCCAAGAGTCTGCAATATTCATCCTCAAACTCATGGCATAGGTTAATCTCAGCATAGTGTTTGGCATAGCAAAAACTTTTTCCAGAGGCTATCTCTGACTTGCAAATTTCCGAATAGTTTGTGGCATCTTCCAGCAATTCCATATCGGATAAATAGTTTTCTTTCACACTTTCTATGAGATGCTCTTCAAAAAACACATCTTTGTTGTATGATTTGGCAAGCTCCTTGAGCTTTTCATCCGCTTGCTTTTCGTCAATGGCTTTCCATTCGTTATAACGATCGACGATGGAAAACCTGTGGTCTGCCTGCTCAAGCAGCTCATCTATCTTTTGAGGATCCATTCCAAATGTTTTTTGTTTATTAGTGATGCTACAAAATTACAATTATTCCTTCTCTTTTCCAAATAGTTTTGCTAATCCAACGCCAAATAATTGAAATCCGATTGATAGCAGTTGGCTTTCTGGTAGTCGAACTGATAGATGCGCATGTAGGTCTCCTTGATTTCCTTGGCTCCATTGCCGAAGGGATTGGAGACATGCATGGGGATGGTCACAATGATGACCATTTCGGGTGTTAGCACCGTGCCGTTCACTCTTTTGACCCGCTTGGGCCATACTTTGAATACTTTGCTCATGTTTGTTAGTTTTATGGGTTAAACGATGCTGCAAAGAAAACAAAAGCCTGTGCTGAATTGAGGCACAGGCTCAATAATCTTTACATTGTTCTTCAAAATTATTTAAAGCCAATCTTGTGGCTTTCTTTCTGTTCCAAACGCTCACCGTCGCAATGCGCCATCAGCTTTTCCAATGAAGAAGCTGCATCGCCGTGCAAGACGGTGTCGATGGCATAGTGGCGTGCCACATTCTCGATTTGGCCGCCGCTGAAGTCGTACTTCTCGGCCAAGGCACGAATGTCCGACTCTTGCAACTCGGGCAGCATCGTGAGCCAGATCTGCATCCTGGCCTCCAGCGTGGGTTTGTTGAACTTGATTTTGTAGAGGAAACGACGTTCGAAAGCCTTGTCCATGTTTTGGGCGAGGTTGGTGGTGGCGATGAGGACGCCTTCGAGAGTCTCCATTTCCTGAAGGATGATGTTCTGGATGGAGTTCTCCATCTTTTCCACGGCACGCTCCGCTCCCTCCTGACGCTTGCCGATGATGGCGTCAGCCTCATTGAAGAGCAGGATGGGGGTGATGGACTGCTGGGCGACCTTCTCACGATACTGGTCGAACACCGCCTTGATGTTCTTCTCACTCTCTCCAACCCACATGCTCTTGATTTCCGAGATGTTGACCTGCATGATGTCGCGTCCCGTCTGACGAGCCAACTGCAACACGGTCTCAGTCTTGCCCGTACCAGGTGCACCATAGAACAAGCAGGTGAAGCCGTTGCGATAGCCCTTGCCTTTCAAGCGTTCGCAAATCTCACGATAATGCTCTTCCTTCAGCAACTGGCCCAAGTCGGTCACTTGTGCTGCAACACCCTTGTCGTAAAAGAGTTGTTTCTCAACGATGTCCTCATGTTTAATCAGGCCTTTCCTGTTGACATCCTGCCTCATCGAAGCCAGGCTCAACTCGGGAAACAGAATCTGTTTGGCTTTCCAAGTCATGCGGAACGACTCTCGGTTCACGAAACCGTCATCGTTGTTGTATTCAATCATCTTGATGTCAAGCAAGACGTGCGTGTTGTTGACCAACCGGCTCCTGATATAGTTCCACTCGTACCTCTTGTCGTAGAAAAAGTTCAAGTCGTGATAGCCGATGTTGTCGTCATTGTTGTTAACAAACAGGTGCGAGAACAAAAGCAGCAGCATCTCGTCCTTCTCATAAAGGTTGAAGCCCTTCAGCTTTTGGACGAAAATCAAATGTTGGTTGCTGTCGAGCAGGTCGCGGAGTTTTCTTTCTGCGGCATCGGTGCTCAACTCGTTGTCGTCGCGCATTTCCATGATATCGTCGATGAGGCCAAACAACTCGGCACAAGTCAGGCCAGAGCAGTCGTGAGGCACGAATTTCTCGTCGTTCTTAAAGGCATTGACCACCTCCAAGGGCACATGGTAGGTGATGCCGCTACGGGTGCGGCTGCAGTTCACCAGACCGCGGCATTCCAACTCGTCCACGTCCTTCGTGAGACGAATGACACGGGTGGTGCTGCACTGGAGGTGTTCGGAGAAATCACTGATGCGGATGGTGTCGTTGCTCTTGTCGATAAACAGTGACATCATCACCGCCTGTTCCTTGGTGAGTTCCATCTTGTCCATAAGGTACTTGATGGGTCGTGCCGCTTTGCGGTAAAACTCCGTGTTTAGTTGCGATCCTTTCGAGAGGTCCAGAATCTTTTCCACTGCGGTCAGCAGATCCATCTTTGTTTTGGCAGTTTTCTTTGTCTCCATGGCTTTCTCCTTTTTTATTGTTCAACTTTTATCTATAGAACACAATCCGTGTTTTTTCAACTATGACGAGAAATAAATCTCTTTTTTCGTTGCAAAGAAAAAGAGAGCCTGTGCCATTTTGTTGCACAGCCGTAATAAATAGTGCAATTTTTATGCACAAACGATATTTCTCTATATTTGCAATGAATTATGCAAAAAACCTTGTTATTTATATGGCTTTTGCTCATTGCCACCGCTTGCGGCCACAAGCCCTCAGTTGACTGGACCGAAGGCCCAGCAGAGCCCGATGGACGTGCCTTGCATACACTCGTCCTGCACGATGTGCCCCAAGGTTCGCGCGTGTGGTTCCAAGAGCTTTTCGACGGCAAGACCTCCGTGGAAGGACCCACGATGAACCATTATCAAGGGACCTCGTGGTATATCGACATTCCTGAAAGCGGAACGGTCACCTTAAAGTATTACGGTCGACCGTTACCAAGGCATTCCTGGGCACCCGAGGCCTTTGTCCTGCAGCAAAAGGGCAGACCCGACCTGCCGATGGAGGTGGAATACCATTTCTTGAAATTGCCTGTAAAACAGGATTCGATGGATTGGTCCTCAAATCAATACGAAGTCCAGCCTGCCGACATCATCCCTCAAGTCAAGCAGGTGAAATTTTTGGATTCCACTGTAGAGACGTTTCCTGAAACGTCTCCCAAGACAGAAACACCACCAATTGTGCATCCCGCTGGTTGGTATCGCATCACAATAGGGGAGGAGGGAGTGCCAAAAGTAGAATCCGATGATGAGGATGGCGCTTTCTATGCCCAAACCACCCTCTCCAAATTGCCACAACCTCTACAACCCATGACCATCGAGGACTGGCCTGATTACGCTTACCGTGGTTTTATGCTCGATGTGGTGCGTGACTTCCGCACGGTGGACGAGGTGCTCGAAATCATCGACTTGATGGCCTCTTGGAAACTCAACACACTGCATTTCCATATTGCCGATGACGAATCTTGGTGTCTGGAAATCAAGGATTTTCCGGAACTGACCGATTTTGGCGCCCACCATGCGCTGCCTGATTGGAATTTGCAGGAAACCTGCGCGTTAAAGCCATCCGCCAATGGAATAATTGGCAATACCTCTTTTTATACTGCCAAGGAATACCAACGGATCCTTCGCTATGCTTGGGACCGCCGCATCCGTGTGATTCCCGAGTTCGACACGCCGGGACATTCACGGGCTTCCATCAAGGCGATGCAGGCCTATGAGCGGCGCACGGGCGACAGCAGTTTTCGCTTACAGGACCCTGCCGACACTTCGCGTTACTGGTCGGCGCAGGATTTCACGGATAATGTGTTGAGCGTTTATCTGCCGAGTGTTTACAAGTTCTACGGTGCTGTCTTCGACGAAGTCATCCGTTTGCATAAGGAAGCGGGCGTTCCACTTCCTGCCATCCATATCGGTGGCGACGAGGTGCCAGAAGGCGCGTGGTCGGGCCATGACCGCCACGAAATGAAGGAAACCTTCATCAAGGGTATGCTCGACCTTGCCGAAGCACGTGGTATCCGCCTAGCAGGCTGGGAAGACATCGCCAAAGGGCTGAAACCTGAGACACAAGAGAGACTCAAAAACTCTCTTTATTTCATCAATGTATGGAACACCGAAGGCATCGAAGGCTTTCCCGTGGTGCTTTCACCAGCGGCCTACACCTATCTGGATTTGGCTTACAGCGAGGCTCCCGAAGAAATTGGCCTGTCGTGGGCGGGCTATGTCAATGAGCGCAAGACTTTCTCTTTGAATCCCAATGATTACAAAGGCGACATCATCGGCGTGCAGGCGCAGCTTTGGTCTTCACAACTTCGGAGTTTTGATGATGCGACTTACCAGATGCTTCCCAAGGGTCTTGGCGTGGCGGAAAGGGGATGGAACGCTGAGGAAAATGAACCTTTTGAAACCGCATTCAACCGTTTCTATAGCATCATCGTAGCTCGAGAAATGCCAGTTTGGGAGAGAAAGGGGTATGTCTTTAAGAAAAGATAGCCTCGTTATTACTCTTTATATCTAATCCGATAATAATCTAATACACCTTTGAAGTTGTCCTGCGCAGTGAGGCAAGTGTCACGCAAATAGCCGTTGATTTTGCCCCAATTTTGAATACCACGGTAATAGAACAAGCGTAAATCATCAGTGATGATGAACGGCACGGTATTCGACTGCAAGCATTGCCATAACATTATTAGTCTACCAACACGTCCGTTGCCGTCTTGGAAGGGATGGATTCGCTCAAACCGCACGTGGAAATCCAAAATATCGTCAAACTGGATTTTCTGAATGGCGTGGTAAGTGGCAAGCAGGGTCTTCATCTTTTTGTGCACTTCTTCGGGTTGAGCGGTTTCTTCTTCTCCTACGGCATTGGCCAAACGTTTGTAGTCACCAACGGCAAACCATGGCTTATGGCTGTCGGAAGTGTTGGTTTTCAGTATCAGATGTAGTTGTTTGATGTGTGCTTCTGTGATCTTGTCGGTGGCGTGGTCGATGACATAATCAATGCAACGGAAGTGGTTGACGGTCTCCATGATATCGTCGATGCGCGTGTTTTCCGAGGTGATGCCCAAGGTGTTGGTCTCGAAAATGTAGCGTGTCTGTTCTTTGGTCAGGCGACTACCCTCAATATGATTGGAATTGTAGGTCAGGTCGATTTGTATGCGATGATAGATGCCGCCTTTCATCCGCATTTCCTTTTGTTCACGCAAAGCTGCAAGCAAAGGAGGCATTTTCCTTTTGCTTCGTCGGGGCAACTCGGCATCGGCAGGAATGTTCCATGTTTTTCCTGTTAGAAAAGCACCTTCTATCTTCCCTGTGGCACAATAGTTTCGAGCAGTACGCTCACTAATGCCATATTTTTCGGCAAACTGATTGACTGAAATATAATCCATTTATCGGCAAGTT